>NZ_VMQS01000005.1:27465-67906 GCF_007625055.1 Halomonas sp. | reverse complement strand
TTGGCAACCCGGCCGGGATGTCGTTTCTGGATCGCGCCCAGGTAACGGCTGGCGGGACCTATCTCAGCGTTGATACCGAGTTGAGCAATGTTCAGGCCAGCCGGAGTCTGGATGCTGGGGTTGCTCAGGGGGGCGCGCCGGAAGGTACTCAGGTGCCGATCGGAAGTATTCCTGGCACCAATGAAGGCGATATGGTGCCGGGTACATTGGTGCCTTACGCCTTTTATGCGCACCCTGTCAATGAAAAACTGGCCTTTGGCTTTGGGGTTTACGCGCCTTTCGGCTCAAAGACCGACTACGAGAAGGATTTCCAGGGACGCTACTTTGGTGATTACACCGAAGTACGCGTTGTCAGCGCTCAGCCGACGGTGTCTTATCGCTTTAACGATCAGTGGTCAGTTGGGGCAGGCATTTCATACAATCAGGTGGAAGGTGAACTGCGCCGTCAGCTCCCGACCGGGCCAGCATTCAACTCGGCGGCGGATGTGGATTCGCGGGTAACCGGCGATGATGACGGCTTCGGCTATAATCTGGGGGTGATTTACCAGCCTGTGCCGGAAACCACGTTTGGCCTGACCTACCGCTCTAAGGTGGATTACGACCTGACCGGTGACTTTATCGCCAAGGACCCAGCAGGTAATGTGGTACGCAGCGATGACGCCAATCTGGACCTTTCCACTCCGGAAACCGTCAACTTCTCGCTGACCCAGCAGATGAGCGAACGTCTGAAGCTGATGTTCGGGGCTTCCTGGACCCGCTGGAGCCGATTCCAGGAAATCAGGGTGCTGGGCAGTCAGGGGAACACCATTACTCAGGAAGAACAGAACTATTCTAATGCCTGGGCATTTGCCACTGGTGGTGAATACCAGCTTACCCCAACGCTTGCTCTACGCGCTGGTTTGGCGCTCGATTTCACTCCTACCAATGATAGAGATCGTAGCGTGCGGATTCCCTCTGATGACCGGCGTATCTTCTCGCTGGGTGCTGGCTGGACGCCCACCGACAACCTGACCGTTGACCTTGCCTACTCCTATCTGAGTGAACGCGGCACCTCGATCGAACAGCAGCGTAATGATTCATTGCAAGGCGTAGGTGGCGCTACCTACTCAGCCGACTATAAAAACGAAGCGCATGGCATTGGTGCCCAGCTGACGTACCGTTTCTAGATCAACCGCTAGCGGATCAGTCATACCCGGCTTCGGCCGGGTTTTTGCTGTGCAGACGCTCGTGATGGATGCGATATTGGCGGTGTTTGGTTACACTATTGGCCCTTATCATGTGAGGCCGCTGCGGCATAAGGTATATGGACGCTACCTTATGTTGCCGCGGCGTCTGTTGTTTTTTCTGTCACTTTTTTATCAAGGCCAGAACCATCATGCTGGAAACCAACCCGATTCATAATCAAATCAAGGACCTGTCTGAGCGGACAGAGGTTCTTAGGGGGTATCTTTGACTATGCCGAGAAGAAAGACCGGCTAGAGGAAGTTACCCGCGAACTCGAGGACCCCAACGTCTGGAGCGATCCGGACTACGCCCAGAAACTGGGCAAGGAGCGTTCCTCCCTCGAAGGTATCGTGGCAACCATTGATGACCTGGAGCAGGGGCTGGCAGACAGCCAGGACCTGCTGGAACTTGCCGAGATGGAAGAGGACGAAGGCACCGTTGAGGAAGTCAGCTCAGAGCTTGATGGCTTACAGCAGGCACTGGAAAAGCTTGAGTTCCGGCGGATGTTTTCTGGCGAAATGGATGCCAACAACGCCTACCTGGATATCCAGTCCGGCTCGGGGGGTACCGAAGCGCAGGATTGGGCCAACATGCTGCTGCGCATGTATCTGCGCTGGGCCGAGCATCACGGTTTCAAGGCCGAGTTGATCGAGCTTTCCGGCGGAGATGTGGCGGGTATCAAGTCAGCGACCATTCATATCCAGGGTGACTATGCCTTTGGCTGGCTACGCACCGAAACCGGCGTGCACCGCCTGGTGCGCAAGAGCCCGTTTGATTCGGGCGGGCGCCGCCATACATCGTTTGCGTCGGTGTTTCTGTCGCCTGAAATTGATGACAGTTTTGAGGTGGATATCAATCCGTCAGACCTGCGCGTGGATACCTACCGTTCCAGCGGCGCGGGCGGCCAGCACGTCAACACCACGGATTCAGCGGTGCGGATTACCCACGAGCCCAGCGGGATTGTCGTGGCTTGCCAGAACCAGCGTAGCCAGCATGCCAACCGCGATTTTGCCATGAAGCAGCTCAAGGCCAAGCTGTGGGAAATGGAAATGGACAAGCGCAACGCCGCCAAGCAGGAAGCGGAAGAGTCCAAGGCGGATATTGGCTGGGGCAGCCAGATTCGCTCCTATGTGCTCGATGATCAGCGCATCAAGGATCTGCGCACCGGCGTCCAGTCCAGTAACTGCGACAAGGTGCTGGATGGCGATATTGAACAGTTCATCATTGCCAGCCTGAAACAGGGGCTTTGAGTGCGCCATCGCCATGGATGACGGTCTCGAATCACTGACCGGTTTTTTATTGACCAGCTTTTACAGACAGGGTGCCATATGGCAAACCACGACGGATCACACGAAAACGAAAACCATCTGATTGCCGAGCGCCGTGCAAAACTCACCGCGCGCCGTGAACGTGCCGCCGAACAGGGCAGGAGTGCTTTCCCCAACGACTTTCGCCGCGACAGCCTGACGCTTGAGCTCCAGCAAGCCTATGGTGATAAAGACAAGGCGACACTTGAAACGCTGGACCAGCATGTTTCTGTGGCCGGGCGGGTCATGCGCCAGCGAGGGCCCTTTGTGGTGATTCAGGACGTGGCCGGACAGATCCAGCTGTACGTGGACAAAAAAGGCTTACCCGCCGAGGTGCTGGAAGATATCAAAAGCTGGGATATCGGTGACATCGTGGCAGCGCATGGCCCGGTGCATAAATCCGGCAAGGGTGATCTGTACGTGATGATGAAAGAGGCGCAGCTGTTAACCAAGAGCCTGCGCCCGCTGCCGGACAAGTTCCATGGCCTGACCGATCAGGAAGCCCGCTATCGCCAGCGCTATGTGGATCTGATCATGAACCCGCAGTCACGCAAGGTATTCGAGACCCGGGCGGCGGTGATCAGCGCCATGCGTCGCTTTTTTGAGGCGCGCGGCTTCATGGAAGTGGAAACGCCCATGCTGCAGCCGATCCCCGGTGGTGCTACAGCACGTCCGTTTATCACTCACCACAATGCGCTGGATATCGATATGTATCTGCGCATTGCACCAGAGCTTTATCTCAAGCGCCTGGTGGTGGGCGGCTTTGAAAAAGTATTCGAGATCAACCGAAACTTCCGTAATGAAGGGCTTTCCACCCGGCATAATCCGGAATTCACCATGGTCGAGTTCTACTGGGCCTACGCGGATTACCGCGATCTGCTGGATATGACCGAAGCCATGTTGCGCGCCACGGCAGAAGACGTACTGGGTACCACGCTGATCGAGTATCAGGGCGAACTCTATGACTTTGGCAAGCCGTTTGCCCGGCTGACCCTGCGCCAGGCGATTCTGGATCATGGCGATGGAATCACTGGTGCAGACCTGGATAACCTCGACGCCGCACAGGCGCTTGCAGCAACGCTGGGTATCAAGGTGAAAGAGAGCTGGGGGCTGGGCAAACTGCAGACGGAGATCTTCGAAGAAGTCGCCGAGCACAAGCTGGATCAGCCCACCTTTATTACCGAATACCCGGCAGAAGTCAGCCCGCTGGCGCGGCGCAATGACGCCAACCCCTTTGTGACCGACCGTTTCGAGTTCTTTGTGGGTGGGCGAGAGATCGCCAATGGCTTCTCGGAGCTTAACGACGCCGAAGACCAGGTTGAGCGCTTCCGTGAGCAGGTGGCTGAAAAAGACGCCGGTGACCTGGAGGCCATGTATTTTGATGCCGATTACGTGCGTGCGCTGGAGTATGGCCTGCCGCCAACGGCAGGTGAGGGCATCGGCATTGACCGTCTGGTGATGCTGTTTACCGATAGCCCTTCCATCCGTGATGTGCTGCTCTTCCCGGCCATGCGTCCTGAAATCAGCGAGTAAGGGCCTTTGCGATGGTCAGGAAATGGGGCTGATACCACGATTGACCGGTATCGACCCCATTTTGGGCATTCAACGACAAAGCGTTGCATTAATGGCAAACTGAGCGATTAGCGCCCATAATAGTGGCGTTTCGACGGCGAGGAGAATCCCATGAAACTGCTAAACCGCTCTGCCCTGAGTGTCAGGCCGACCCAAGCCTTTGTGGACTGGATCAACGCGCTCGAACCCACTCTGGGAGGCGACGACCTGACCCTGGACGACGTCGAACGCGAAAGCACCATTTATCTGATTCCCGAGATGGACACTCCTGAAGCGCTGGAGACCTTTGTCCATGAGCGCCATCAGGTAATTCTTGAAACCGAGTTGCGTGCCTGGGAAGAGGATGAAGCGCAATGGCCAGAGACGCTGGACTGGTCGCTGTTTCAACACTTCCTGAGAGTTGAGCATAGCTATCTGGCCATCGATCTGGACGATGATACTGCCCTGGAAATTTCAGAAGTGGACGACGCCCTGCTGCTGGATAATGACGATAACTGATTCATCCCCCATCCCTTTGAATTCGCGACCACCTGCGCGATAACAAGACCGGCCCAGGCCGGTTTTTTCAGGACCCTTTGATATGCGGCTTTTCGAAACTCGCCCTGGCGACGATGGTCTCCCGGGCGCCGAGCGTTTCCTCGCCGTTCTGGCACTGATTACCGGCACCTTGATGGCTGTGGTCGATACCACCATGATCAATCTGGCGCTGCCCACCATTGCTGCAGATCTGGGCGTTTCCGGTGCCCGCGCCGTATGGATCACCAACCTCTTTCAGGTGGTCTGTGCGGCTTTTCTGCTGGTGTTTGCAGGTATCAGCGAGCTGGTGACCCGTCGCCGCCTTTATCTGTTCGGGCTCAGTGTTTTCGTGTTGGCTGCCCTGGGGGCCGCGCTTTCAAGGCACCTGGAAACCCTGCTGGTATTTCGGGCCCTGCAGGGGCTGGGGGCGGCGGCAACCCTGTCGATTGGCCCGTCATTATATCGGGCAATCTTTCCGTCGCGGCTGCTGGGCAGTGCCCTGGGGCTTTCTGCTCTGGTGGTCGCCGGCGGTTATGCAGCAGGGCCTACCCTGAGCGGTATGATTCTGTCGTTTGCCGACTGGCCCTGGCTGTTTGCCCTGAATGTGCCGCTGGGGCTGGTGTCACTGCTGCTGGCGCGTCGCGCTCTGCCCCGGGATGTGCCCCGCAAGGGCAGTTTTGATATCCCGGGCGCCTTGCTGTCGATGATGATGTTGGCCAGTTTTTTTCTGGCCATGGATGCCATTGCCCACACGGCGCCTGTCTGGCAAAGCGGTGGCTGGCTGGGCATCGCCGTCGTGGCGTGTACGGCCTTCATCCGGCGCCAGCGTCGCGCCGCGTACCCCTTGTTACCCTTGAGTGTGTTTGCCGAAAAGCGCTTTAGTCTGGCGGTGTCGGCGTCCGGACTTGCCTTTATTGGCCAGGGGTTGAGCTTTGTCGCGCTCTCGTTTTTCTACCAGGAGCAAATGGGGTTTACCCCCCTGGAAACGGCCTGGCTGTTTACCCCCTGGCCGCTGGCGATCATGCTGGTGGGGCCCCTGGCGGGACGCCTGGCGGACCGTATCAACCCCAGCCTGATTTCCAGCACAGGCCTGGTGTTGTTGATCAGCGGTCTGATATCGCTTGGGTTGGTGGACGCAAGTACCGGTGTCCTGGGCAGTCTGTGGCGCACGGCACTGTGTGGCATCGGTTTTGGTATGTTCCAACCGCCTAACAACCGGGAGATGATGGCCAGCCTGCCGCCTGAGCGCAGTGCCAATGTCTCCGGAGTGATGAGCACCACGCGCACCGTGGGTCAGTCGCTGGGCGTGGCACTGGTTGGCGCGGCGCTGGGGCTGGGGCTTGCTGTGCAATGGACGCTATGGCTGGGAGCCCTGACCACATTGATGGCCCTTTTGGCCAGCCTGGCGCGAGTTCCGTTGGCCGGTCAGGCACTACGTCAACGGCGTTTATCGTCTGAAGGGCGCTGACGGCGTATAATTGTCCAATTGCCAAGACAGTTCTAAAGCACAGGAGAAGGTCATGTCGCTACAGACGCAGATCGAGCATAAACTCGCGACACTTGAGCCGGTGATGGTGCAGGTCGAGAACGAAAGCCACCGGCACAATGTGCCTGTCAATTCGGAAACGCATTTCAAGGTTACCCTTGTCAGTGGCCGCTTCGATGGCCTGATGCCGGTCAAACGTCATCAGCAGATATATGCCTTGCTGGCCGATGAGCTTTCCGGCCCGGTGCATGCTTTGGCCCTGCACCTATATACGCCAGAAGAATGGCAGGCACGGGGTGGTGCGCGTCCGGACTCACCCGATTGCCGAGGGGGCGGTCAGTGATCGGCGAGGCCATTCGACGCCAGTATCTGGATGCCATGGGCATTACCACCTGGGCCTCCCGCTATCAGTTACCTCATGCGCTGGAAACGCCTGCCTGTGAATGGGAGGACCTGACCCCCCAGCGGGTGTCCCCCAGCCAGCGGTTGCATGCGCTGCTGGATGATGCCCAGCATGCCGAAGACCAGCGCCAGGCGCATTCAGCTATTGGCGATACAGAGGAGGTGGCCCCCCGGGCGCCTTCAGACCCCGCCGCGTCTCCTCATGCACTGCGGTCGCTGCTAGAGGGTACGGCTGAGCAGACTGCTGACACGCCACAACCACCCACAACGTCAACGTCCTTGCCAACGGCGCCTGCCGGTCGCGCCCTTCACAGCGAGCAGGATAGTCTGCCGGAGGCGGATTCCGCGCCACTGGTATTCACCCTGTCATCCTGCTGCCTGGAAGGCCGCTGGCTGAATCTGGTGCCGGGCACGCTAAAACACACTGAGCGGGCATTGCTGAATAACCTCTTGGCTGTCATGACTGGCACGCTTGCGACATCCGTCGATGTGATGACCTTCAGCTGGCCGCCAATGGCCAACGGCCCTCAGCCAGATGATCCGCTCGACGAGGCCCGCGATGGGCTTAATGCCTTTGTCAGCGGTACGGCGCGGCGCCATGGTTGGCAGCTGGAGCGTGTCCTGTGGTGGGGGGAGCCCCAGGCAACCCCTTTTGCGGCCTTGCTCAACCTGCACAATGGGCAGAGTCAGACGCTGGATCTGCCGGTCTGGCAGGGCGCTGCGCTGGAGGAGCTGGCTCAAAGCAGTGATGCCAAGCGTCGGTTACTGCCCAGACTGATTGACCTGCGCCAATCTCTTGGTGCCCAGACAGGATGATGGGCATCCGGTTGCTGTCCGGCGACCATCTGGCGGCGCTTCTTGAATTGGAAGCCACCGCTGGCAGTGGCATGCAACCCGCAGCCCTGGCGTCGGCACTGACAGCGCCGGACAGAAAGGTGCTGAGTGCCTGGCAGGCAGCAGATAAACAAAGGACAAGCCAGCCAATTGGCTATGCCATTGTGGCGATCGGCCCGTTTGATGCCGAGATTGAAGCCATGGGTGTTCGGCCAGACTGGCGACGACAGGGTGTGGCAAGGTGGCTGATGCAGGCGGTCATTGAGGAAGTGACCCAAGCCGACAGTGAGCGGCTGTTGCTTGACGTCAGGGAAACCAATGATCCGGCGATCAGGCTATATCAGACCTTTGGTTTCACCTTCGATGGACGCCGAAAGGGTTACTATCCGGCAGTGGGGGACACTGCCGGACGCAGACGTGTCGATGCACTGCTGATGTCGCGAGCCATGAAAGATTGACGCCATGCCCGTCGTATTACGATGCGGCCGTGCCTTCTGTCATGTCGTCGAACTTGCTGAGCAGGCCGGTCAGGCGCTGTTCCCATTCCTCGCGCTCCTGCTTGAGTCGCTGGTTTTCTTCGCGCAGTTCTTCGTTTTCCAGCTTCATCAGTTCCAGCGCTTCGACGGTGGCAGCCACTTTCTGGTCGAGCTGGTTGAACAGTTCCTGGCTCATTGACTTCTCCTTGGGGACTCGGTTGGGTTAAATGTTCGGCCAAGCGTATCGTTACCCGCCCGGCGCGACAAGCGTTTAGAGGGCGTAAATTTACCCAGGCATGCGCTGATAAAGTCTCGCCACCGTATCGCCGGCACGTGTCTCGCGGTGAAGTGACCAATTGGCAGGGGTTTCAGGGGCTAGTGATGCTTCACATTCAAGGTAAATCATGGCGTTGTCAGCAAGCCAGCCGTTAGCTTCCAGTTTCGCACAGCAGGGCGCTGCCAATCCCTGATGAAAGGGAGGATCCAGAAAGGCCAGGTCAAAAGGGCGCCCCGTTTGCGTCAGGAAGGTATCAACGTCGACGCTGAGCACTTGCCCGTTCTCAGCGCCCAGGGTTGTCAGGTTAGCGCTGATCTGATCGGCGATCTTGCGCTCACGTTCAACAAATACAAGCTCACTGGCGCCACGGGAAAGCGCCTCTATACCGAGAGAACCCGTGCCGGCAAACAGGTCCACCCCGCGCTGGGCATACAGCGATTGGCCCAGCCAGTTGAACAGGGTTTCGCGCACGCGATCCGGCGTCGGGCGAAGCCCCGGGCTATTCAGCACGGGGAGCTGGCGGCGGCGAAATTCACCGCCAATAATGCGCAGTTTGCCAACACTGGATGATGGCCGGGTACTGGCGCGTGCAGAGGGGGTTGAGCGTTTTCTTTTCATGATCAGATTGTAGCGGGCTGTGTATCCAAAGTCTTGATGCAGGGTGGTAGGATGGCAGCCATGTTCACTTTTTTCTCGGATGATAGCCATGTTCGGTTTTTTAAAACGCAAGAAACAGCAGCAAGCGGTGGATCAGGCCTCTGAGCAGGAGGCTGATCATCGTCCGGATGAAGAGGATGTACCGGAGAGCCGCGAAGACGTTGATCCTCCTCCCGCATCGGCTTCTGAAGACCCCCTGGCTCAGGCGCAGGAAGCCGCTGAAAGTCCGGACGTTGCCGAGGAAGCGCGGTCAGAGGCTGAGCCGATCAGTTCGCCAGAGCCGGAAAGCTCACCCGCGTTTGCACCAGAGCCGGTGCCCGAGGCGGAAGCGCTGGCGTCCACATTGCCACCTGCCGCCGAATTACCGGAAAAACCCAGGGCGGGAGACAAAAAAGGCTGGTTTTCGCGCATCAAGGCAGGTTTGGGGAAAACCCGTGCCAACCTGACCGATGGCGTTGCCGATCTGTTTCTGGGCAAGAAGCAGATAGACGATGAGCTGCTTGAGGACCTGGAAACCCAACTGTTAATGGCGGATGTCGGTATCGAGGCCACCTCCGAGATCATTGAGCGCCTGGAAGATCGCGTGTCGCGTAAGGAACTCAACAACCCCCAGGCCTTGTATCGTGGTTTGCAGGAAGAGCTGGCGGCCATGCTGGAACCGGTCGCCAAGTCGTTATCCCTCGAGAAGGACGGTGGGGGGCCCTTTGTCATTCTGGTGGTCGGGGTCAACGGTGTTGGCAAGACCACCACCATCGGCAAGCTGACCCAGCGTTTTCAGCGGGAAGGCAAAAGCGTCATGCTGGCGGCCGGGGATACCTTTCGTGCGGCCGCCGTGGAGCAGTTGAAGGTTTGGGGGGAGCGCAACAGCGTCCCGGTAATCGCCCAACATACAGGTGCAGACAGTGCTTCAGTGATTTATGATGCAGTGGCGGCCGCCAAGGCACGCGGTGTTGATGTGCTTATCGCAGACACGGCGGGACGTCTGCATAATAAGGGCCATCTTATGGAAGAGTTGAAAAAGGTCCAACGCGTGATGACAAAAATTGACCCGAGCGCACCCCATGAAGTCATGCTGGTGCTGGACGCAGGTACCGGCCAGAATGCCATTGCACAGGCCACTACCTTTGATGAAGCCATTCCGGTGACCGGGATTACCCTGACCAAGCTGGATGGTACAGCCAAGGGGGGGATTATTTTTGCCCTGGCCAAGCAGTTGGAAACGCCCATTCGGTTTATCGGCGTGGGTGAAGGCCTGGATGACCTGCGCCCCTTTGCAGCGAATGATTTTATCGGCGCTCTGTTTGACCGCCAGAGTGAAGATGACCGCGCATGATCGATTTCGAGCATGTGGCCAAGCGCTATGGAGGGCGCTTTGAAGCGTTGGCGCACCTGAATTTTCGCGTTGACCGCGGAGAGATGGTGTTTCTGACTGGCCATTCCGGTGCCGGAAAGAGCTCGCTTCTACGTCTCATCATGCGCCTCGAAAAACCCAGCCGTGGACGCGTGGTGGTCGCCGGGCACGACCTGGCGAAACTGCATACCAGCATGGTTCCCTTTTATCGACGCCAGATCGGCGTGGTCTTCCAGGATCATCAACTTTTGTTTGATCGTTCCATTTTTAACAACGTTGCCCTACCGCTGGAAATTCAGGGCCTGGAGCCGCGTGATGCGGCACGGCGCACCCGGGCTGCACTGGATAAAGTTGGTTTGTTACACCGTGAAAAAGCCCTGCCAATCGAGTTGTCCGGTGGCGAGCAGCAGCGTGTCGGCATTGCGCGTGCGGTGGTCAACAAGCCCGCACTGCTGCTGGCCGATGAACCGACCGGGAATCTTGATCCGCAATTATCCGCTGACATCATGGCCCTGTTCGAGGATTTCAACCGGATCGGGACGACCGTCATGGTCGCCAGCCACGACCTGGCGCTGATTGCCCGCTTGCGCCATCGCATACTCCGCCTGCATGAAGGCCGGCTGGTTGCTGACGAGGGAGTCGAATGATGTCCTCCCCACCCAGTCAGCGTCGCGGTGCGCGTGCCCAGCAATCGCGTTTTGCCAGTCGCCTTGAATCCTGGAAACGGCACCACCGTGCCATGGCCACGGATAGCTTGCGCCGACTGCTGCGTTATCCCCTGGGCAGTCTTTTGACCATGCTGGCAATTGCCATAGCGCTGATGCTGCCTGCAGGCCTGTGGCTGACGCTTGATAGCGTCCGTGGCCTGGATGCCGAACTGACCCAGAGTGCCACCTTGACGGTCTACCTTGAACAGCGGGTAGATAGCGCTGAAGCAGAGCGTATTCACCAGGCAGTCATGGCCCAGCCGGAAGTGACCCAGACACGCCTGATTGATGCCGATGAAGGCCTGGATGAGCTAAATCAGTCTTTGGGCCTGGAGGACACCCTGGGTGGCCTTGACGAGAACCCCTTGCCGTTCAGCATAGTGGTGCACCCGGACGATGTGTCACCGCAGGCAATGCAGGCCACCGCGGATCACTTTGCGGATATGGCCGGTGTGGACGAAGTGCGTCTTGATCTGGCCTGGGTGGAGCGGTTGCGTCAGATTACCGCCTTGGGCAACCGGATTGCGTTAGGGCTGGGGGTTCTCTTTGGGCTGGGGGTTCTGCTGATTGTCGGCAATACCATTCGCCTGGCAGTGGAAAGTCGCCGACGTGAAATTGAAGTCGTCATGCTGATCGGCGCGACACATGGTTTCGTGCGTCGTCCCTTCTTGTATAGCGGCGCCTGGTACGGGCTGGGTGGGGGTGTTCTGGCCCTGCTATTGCTCTTGCTGGGTGGGCAGTGGCTGGCGTTACCGGTTACTACCCTGGCGCAAAGCTACGGGGCTGATTTCTCCATGCCTTCATTAGGGGTCGGCGGCTCTACAATTCTGCTGTTTTGCAGTACACTGTTTGGCTGGTTGGGTGCTTGGCTTGCGGTATCCCGTCATCTCTCCAGCATCAAGCCTGAATAGGGCTGTCTTCTGGTCAACCGCGGTAGATCAGGAAGGTCAGACCCTGGCGAGTTCCGTGTTTGCGAGTTGAACTATTTACTGCTAGAAATTGTCATAGGTTGATAAGCCATATTGGATATTTTAAGGGAGACCATCTGCACATGAGCAACAGTCTTCTACCGGTGGGACAGCTATCACCAGGCCATGATCTGGGCGGCTACATCAAGGCGGTCAACAGCATTGCGGTGCTGAGCGCCGAAGAAGAGCGCGATCTGGCGTTCCGCCTGCACAATGAAGGCGATCTTGAGGCTGCTCGTCGTCTGGTACTTTCGCACCTGCGTTTTGTCGTACATATCGCCCGTAGCTACTCGGGCTATGGGTTGCCTCAGGCAGATCTGATCCAGGAAGGTAACGTTGGGCTGATGAAGGCGGTCAAGCGTTTTGACCCTCACCAGGGCGTACGCCTGGTGTCATTCGCCGTTCACTGGATCAAGGCAGAAATTCACGAGTTCGTGTTGCGCAACTGGCGCATCGTTAAAATCGCGACCACCAAGGCCCAGCGTAAACTTTTCTTCAACCTGCGCAGCGCCAAGAAGCGGCTTGCCTGGTTGAATAACGACGAGGTCAATGCGATAGCCGCAGATCTGGACGTCAAGCCGGAAGTAGTGCGCGACATGGAAGGGCGCCTGTCATCCTTCGACGCAGGATTTGATGCCTCGCCAAGCGATGATGAAGACAGTGTGTATCAGTCGCCAGCGCAGTATCTTGACGATGCTGACGCTGACCCGGCGACCCAGCTCGAGTACAGTGATTACGAACAGAACTCCACTCATCTGTTAATGGGTGCACTGGATGGGCTGGATGAACGCTCGCGTGACATTCTTCAGCGTCGCTGGCTGGCAGAAGACAAGGCCACGCTGCATGAGCTGGCGGATGTCTATGGTGTCAGTGCCGAGCGTATTCGTCAGCTTGAAAAGAATGCCATGAAAAAACTGCGTGAAAAAATGGGCGATTCGCTGGCGGCCTGACACGGACTGACGCTTGTTCATATATAGCAAAACCCCGAACCCTCTCAGGCTTCGGGGTTTTTTTGGGGGTGAACTCAAACGGGCGCTTGAACCTCCCGTAGCAGTGAACGGGAGACCAGCGCCCACTGATCCTCCCAGTGTTCGGTAGGCAGGCGTTTGAAATCGCTGCGTACATATTGCGCGATATGGCCCTCAGCCTGAGCCACCAGGAGATTGGCGGCGGCTGTCGTGGTGATAACGGTCCGCTGGCCCTGCTGGATTTCGGCGTCACGCAGCACCTGTTTCAGCTGGAGTTCCAGGCGCTCGAAAAGCTGGTGTACTCGCTGGCGCAGTCGAGCGGTTTCACCGGTCAGCACATCACCGTGCATGACACGGGCAAGGCCGGGATTTTTTTCGGCAAAGGCGAGCACCAGGGTAAGAATCCTGGCGCAGCGGCTAATGGCATCAGGCACATCATCCAGAATACGGGAGATCCGGGTAAACAGGCTCTCCTCGATAAATTCGATCAGGCCTTCATACATGCGCGCCTTGCTGGGGAAGTGGCGGTAAAGCGCGGCTTCCGACACGCCCACCTGGCGCGCCAACGCTGCGGTGGTAATGCGTTTACCGCTATCTTCTTCCAGCATTAATGCCAATGCCTGCAGAATCTGCTGGCGACGATCCATTGTTGAGTCACCCCCCATGTGCTGCCTCCTTGCGTTAGCTTGCATCTGTAATCAGTGTGCCTACCCCGGCATTGGTGAAAATTTCCAGCAACACAGCGTGAGGAACGCGACCATCGATAATGTGGGCGCTGTTGACGCCGCCTTTAACTGCTTCCAGGGCACAGCGAATCTTGGGCAGCATGCCACCGTGAATGGTGCCATCGGCGATCAGGCCATCCACCTGAGCGGTGCTTAGCCCGGTCAGCACCTCGCTTTCGCTGTTCATCAGGCCTGCCACATTGGTCAGCAACATCAGCTTTTCGGCGTTAAGCGCTTCGGCGATCCTGCCGGCCACCAGGTCGGCATTGATATTGTAGCTGTTGCCTTGTTGATCGACACCGATAGGGGCAATCACCGGAATAAAATCCCGGGCAGCCAGCATCTCGATCAGATCAGTGGAAATCGATTCCACCTCCCCGACATGACCGATGTCGATAATTTCCGGGGCCGTCATTTCCGGGCTCTGGTGCTCGACCTTGAGCTGACGGGCGCGAATCTGGGCGCCGTCCTTGCCGGTCAGACCAATGGCCTTGCCGCCGCTTTGATTGATCAGATTGACAATGCTTTTGTTGACCAGCCCACCCAGGACCATTTCCACCACGTCCATGGTGCGCGCATCGGTAACCCGCATGCCGTTGACGAAACGGGATTCAATATTCAGCTTGGCCAGAAGGTCGCCAATCTGGGGCCCGCCGCCGTGAACGACGACCGGATTGATGCCGACTTCCTTCATCAGCACGATGTTACGGGCAAAGGAGTCGATCAGAGTGGTTTCTGTCATGGCGTTGCCGCCGTACTTGACGACTACCGTCTTGCCTGAGAACTGCTGGATGTAGGGAAGCGCCTCGGAGAGCACTTCCACAACGACCTGGGGGTCGCGACTGGCTGATTGCATGGTATTTTCCTCACCTGATCCAATGGGCTTTAGCGTTATTCGGTCGGCAATGCAAGGCCAGGATCCACCTGACGCAGGGCTGCGCCGAAACTGGCTTGAATACGCGCCAGCGCATCGGCATTCTTGCCTTCAAAACGCAGCACCAGCATGGGGGTGGTGTTGGACGCGCGGCAAAGCCCCCAACCGTCTGGATAGTCAACGCGAATACCGTCCAGCGTGGTTTTGACCCCGTCACCGAAATCTCCTTCACGGGCCAGCCTGTCAACCAGGGCAAACTTGTTGTCATCGGTGACGGCGATGTTGATTTCTGGCGTACCCATGTCCAGCGGGAAGCTGTCAAAGTAGCGGTCAGCATCGTTCGGCTGGCCCGCAAGGATCTCCAGCAGACGAGCAGCCGCATATATGCCGTCGTCAAAACCGTACCAGCGCTCCTTGAAGAAGATATGTCCGCTCATTTCACCTGCCAGCTGGGCGCCGGTTTCTTTCATGCGTGCCTTGATCAGGGAGTGGCCAGTGCGCCACATTTCCGGCTCGCCGCCTGCCTGCTCAATCACTGGCGTCAGGTTACCCGTGCACTTGACGTCAAAAATCACCCTGGCACCGGCATTGCGTGTCAGCATGTCAGTGGCGAAGGCCATCAAGAGGTGGTCAGGGTAAATCAGTTTGCCACTGGGGGTAATTACGCCGAGGCGGTCACCATCCCCATCAAAGGCCAGGCCAATATCGGCGCCGGTTTCCTGAACCTTGGCAATCAGGTCCTTGAGGTTTTCAGGTTTGCCCGGGTCGGGGTGATGGTTGGGAAAGGTCCCGTCGATCTCGGCAAACAGAGGCAGGGTTTCAACGCCCAGACGCTCGATCAGTTGCGGCCCCAATTCACCCGCCACGCCATTGCCACAGTCCACCACGGCCTTGAGAGGGCGCTTGACCTGGATGTCACTGATAATCCGCTCAAGATAGTGCTCACGCACATCTGCCTGGCGCACTTCACCCTGGCCGCTTGCCAGCTGTTGGTCGACAATGCGCTGATGCAGAGCGCTAATGGCTTCACCCGAGAGTGTTTCCCCGCCCAGGACAATCTTGAAGCCGTTGTAATCAGGGGGGTTATGGCTGCCGGTCACCATGACGCCTGAAGCGGTACCTTCAAGAATATGCGTGGCAAAATACAGGACTGGGGTGGGTACCATACCGATGTTGACCACGTGCTGGCCCGCAGCGGTAAGGCCGCGGATCAGCGCGTCCTGAAGGCGCTCGCCGGAAAGGCGGCCGTCACGCGCAACCACCACCGTGGATTCCCCGCGAGCAGCAGCTTCGCTGCCAATCGCCTGACCAATCTGCTCGACACCGGCTTCGGTCAGGGTGTCATCAACAATGCCGCGAATGTCGTAGGCGCGAAAAATGGAAGCGGGAGGTGAGAGGGTCATCATCAGTCCTGTCAGCGAAGTGGAAAGGTTGGAGGCATATTTCAATCAGTGTCGACCAGGCGCTGTCGAAACACTCAATGGCTACCGGTGCTGCCAAAGCCACCGGTGCCACGGGTTGAGTCGTCAAATTGCTCAACAATCTGTAGCTGTGCCTGTACGACGGGTACGATCACATACTGTGCCAGACGTTCGAAGGGCTCAAGCGTAAAAGCCTGCTGGCCACGGTTCCACACCGACACCATCAGCTCCCCCTGATAATCCGAATCGATCAGCCCGACAAGGTTGCCCAGGACGATGCCATGCTTATGCCCAAGCCCCGAGCGAGGCAGGATCATGCCGGCAAGCTGGGGGGCGCTGATATGGATGGCAAGGCCGGTGCGCACCAATTGACAGTCCCCGGGGGCCAGAGTCAGCGGAGCATCCAGCAGAGCGTGCAGATCCATGCCAGCCGAGCCTTCTGTGGCATAGGAGGGAAGGTAGTCGCGGATGCGTTCATCAAGAATCCGGCATTGCAGCAATGGTGTCGTCAGGTCAGTTGGCAATGTCATTCACGTCTCATTCAGGTATTGGGTATATTACTGCGCGTCAAGCGCGTGTTGACAGCAGCACGGATAGGCTCAGGGGCTCTTCTGGCTGCGCTTGGACAGCCTCAGTGCCTGCTGGATAATCGCCTCCGCCAGTTGTTGCTTTGACTGCGCGGGCTGGTGCTCGCTCTCGGTGCCCTCCTGGCTGCGCCATAGCAGCCAGGCCGCGTTATCGTCACTACCAAAGCCTAGCCCCGATGCAGACACATCATTGGCAACAATCATGTCCAACCCTTTGCGCATAAGCTTGTCACGCGCGTAATGCTCGATCTCATTGGTTTCGGCGGCAAAGCCGATCACGATAGGGCGCCGGGATGCGGGCATCGCGGCGACACGGGCAATGATATCGGGGTTTTTGATCAGCGTCAGGGTCAGTGTCTCGCTATCATCGGTTTTCTTGATCTTGTGGGTGGAGGGGGCTTCCAGGCGATAGTCAGCCACCGCCGCACAGCCAATGAAAAGGTCTGCCTGAGGCGCCAGACGCTGAACAGCGGCATCCATTTCGCGGGCAGTCTCGATATCCACGCGCTCAACTTTATCAGGGGTCGGCTGGTTGACCGGCCCGCAGATCAGGGTGACATTCAGGCCCTGGCGCACAGCGGCGTCGGCAAGGGCAAAGCCCATCTTTCCTGAGCTGTGGTTGGAAATATAGCGGACCGGGTCGAGCGGTTCGCGGGTTGGGCCAGCCGTTATCACTACATGCCGGGAAGTGCTATCTGGCGGTGGCGCCGGGGTAAAGTGAGCCATGACAGCGTCACTGATCGCGTCAGGCTCGCTCATGCGACCTGGCCCGGTATCGCCGCAGGCCTGTTCGCCAGCGGCGGGGCCGATCATCTGCCAGCCGTCGTCAATCAGGGTGTGCAGGTTGCGCTGAGTCGCAATATGGCGCCACATGGCCTGATTCATGGCGGGTGCCATCAGGCGTGGTGCGTCACTGGCCAGACACAGGGTGGTCAGCAAATCATCAGCCATGCCCTGGGCCAGGCGCGCCATCAGGTCGGCGGTGGCCGGGGCAATCACAATAAGATCCGCCCAGCGGGCCAGTTCAATATGGCCCATGCCGGCCTCGGCCTGAGGGTCAAGCAGGGAGGTGCGTACTTCTTCACCGGACAGTGCCTGCAATGTCATCGGTGTGATAAAGGCCTGGGCGCCCTCGGTCATTACTACGCGCACATCGCAGCCCATCTGCTTGAGCAGACGAACAATGAGGGCGCTTTTGTAGGCGGCTATCCCTCCGCTGACGCCTAGCAACACGCGTTTACCCGTCAATCTGGCCATGCTGACTGTATCCATGCCTGTAAAAGGCCTTACCTTACCACTGGCAGGGTTGCTTTGGCATGTCTACCCTTCAGGAGTAAGGATCAATAACGCCATGAGGCAGGGACGCAGATGGGCATTAATCATTGGCCGGAAGGCGAGAGGCCGCGTGAAAAATTACTGACATTCGGCCCTCAGGCACTTTCTGACGCTGAGCTGCTGGCAATTTTCCTGAGGGTTGGGGTAAAGGGACGCTCAGCCGTGGATCTGGCGCGGGATCTGCTGGCCAGTTTTGGTGGCCTGCGCTCCCTGATGGAGGCAGACCAGCGCGATTTCTGCGCTGCCCGCGGCCTGGGCAGTGCCAAATATGCGCAGCTGCAGGCCACGCTGGAGCTTTCCCGGCGCCATCTGGCCAGCCAGCTGGCGCGAGGTAATGCAATGACCTCGCCTGCTCTGGTGCGTCATTACCTGACCTCCCAGTTGCGCCATCTGGGCCATGAAGAATTTGCCGTGCTGTTTCTGGATACCCAGCACCGCATCATTCGCTATGAATCCCTGTTTCGTGGCACTCTCGACAGTGCTTCAGTATACCCTCGGGATGTTGCCAAGCGGGCGTTGGAGTTGGGAGCCGGTGCCTTGATTCTTGCCCATAACCACCCGTCTGGCGTGTCCGAACCCAGTGATGCGGATCGCCGGATAACGGATCGCCTTAAAGATGCCCTGGGCCTGTTTGATATTCGTGTGCTCGATCACTTTGTGGTCGGTGACGGTGAAGTGGTCTCCTTTGCTGAGCGTGGCTGGATATAGACGCCAAGTTGTGGGATCATAAGCGGCCTTTAAAGATTGGCACCAATAATGCGGTCCATGCCCTTTAGTATGCTGGCTGCCCATCTTTGAACCTCGTATTTCCAGTTATTTTTTGGGGTAGCGCAGGAAACCAGCCAGAGTCCGGAAGACGCCGTTAAGGCATCTTTCAGGTCTTTTCTGGCAGTTTTGCTTGCTGCCTGCAAAGTCTTCTGGTATAAAATGCCACCTTTGAACTTGGGTTGAATAACGGGCTTGGGAAATATCCGGCAATAGGTATGCGCCGACTGCTTCTCTGCTCCGGTTTGCCCGACAGTTTTGAACAACTCGCCAAGCGGTTGGAGGCTATCATGTCCAAAGTATGTCAGGTTACCGGCAAGCGCCCGGTATCCGGTAATAATGTATCTCACTCCCAGCGTAAGACGCGTCGCCGCTTCTTGCCGAACCTGCACACGCATCGTTTCTGGGTAGAGTCCCAGAACCGCTTCGTCAAGCTGCGCGTTTCCTCCAAAGGCATGCGTATCATTGACAAGCGCGGTATCGAGACAGTTCTGGAAGACATCCGCAAGCGCGGCGACGTTATCTAAGCCGAGCCAAGGGCTATTCAGGCCAAGCCAGGCAGCATATTGGGAGAGCAAGACCATGCGCGACAAGATCAAGTTGGTGTCAAGTGCCGGTACAGGCCATTTCTACACCACTGACAAGAACAAGCGTAATACCCCGGACAAGTTTGAATTCAAGAAATACGATCCGGTCGTACGCAAGCATGTGATGTACAAGGAAGCCAAGATCAAGTAAGCCTCTGGCACATTGATCGGCTTTCATCGCAGGCGAGTTTGCCTGCTAAAAACCCGGCTAACCGCCGGGTTTTTGCATATGGACCCGTGATGCGTGTGTTCAGTGTGCGTCATGGCAGTGTAATGGTGGGCGGCGAAGATCATGCCTGAACTCCCGGAAGTTGAAACCACCCGGCGTGGCATAGCGCCTTACGTGGAACATCAGCAAATAAGTGAAGTGATTGTCCGCAATGGCCGGTTGCGGATACCCGTGCCTGCAGCGCTGGCAGACGATCTGGTAGGGAAGCAGATTGGCACGCTGCATCGACGAGCCAAGTATCTGTTGTTGCCACTGGAAGACGATCAGGCGGAAACCACGGAGCCAGCGCGCACGCTTATATGGCATCTGGGCATGTCAGGCAGCCTGCGTATCGCCCAAGTGGGTGATCTGCCCAAAAAACACGACCATGTTGATCTGGTGTTCACCACGGGTCATATACTGCGTTATCACGACCCGCGCCGCTTCGGTTTTGTGGATTGGCTGGCCAAGGATGAGCAGAGCGATAAACGCCTGATACGTCTGGGGCCTGAGCCCCTGTCAGCCGACTTTACCGGTCAACGGTTGTATCGTCTCTCGCGAGGCAGGCGTGTCGCCGTCAAGCCTTTTTTGATGGACAATCAGGTAGTGGTCGGAGTCGGCAACATCTACGCCAGTGAAGCGCTGTTCATGGCCGGTATCGATCCGCGCCGAGAGGCGGGCAGAGTTTCGCAGGCGCGCTATCAGCGTCTGGCGGCTGCTGCCCAGGAAGTGTTGGCAGCAGCGATTACCCAGGGGGGAACTACCCTGCGTGATTTTGTCAGTGGTCAGGGAGAGCCGGGTTATTTTGCCCAGCGCCTGAATGTTTATGGTCGTCATGGAGAGCCTTGTCGGCGCTGTGGCGAGGAGTTAAAACGCATTACACTCGGGCAGCGCGCCAGCGTTTATTGTCCCGTATGTCAGCGTTAGCCGCTATTTGGAGAATTGTGTGACCCAACGCCTGAGATTGAATAAAAACGCTGAACGCCGTCTGAAAGCCGGTCACTTGTGGATCTACTCCAACGAAGTGGACGTCAAGGAAACACCACTCAAAAACTTTACTGGCGGTGAGAGCGCGATTGTCGAAGAATCCAACGGGCGTGCGCTGGGCGTGGCCTATGTGAACCCGCATTCGCTGATCTGCGCGCGCATCATGTCGCGTGATCCTTCCATGCGCCTGGATCGTTCGCTGTTTATTCACCGTTTCAATCAGGCGCTGGCGCTGCGTGAGCGGCTATTCAACACGCCGTTTTATCGCCTGGTGCATGGTGAAGGTGATCTTCTGCCCGGGCTGGTGGTTGACCGCTTTGGCGATATTCTGGTCGTGCAACTGAATACCGCAGGTATGCAGGGAATGAGCGAAGAGATTGTGGATGCCCTGGACAAAGTGCTGAAACCCAGTGTCATTGTATTCCGCAATGACACCGGTGGACGCCGCCAGGAAGGCCTGGAAGCTCAGGTTGAGGTGGTCAAAGGCGAACTGCCTGATGAAGTCCTGATCGAGGAAAATGGCGTGCATTTCGTGGTGCCGGTGCTGAATGGTCAGAAAACCGGCTGGTTCTTTGACCACCGCGCTAACCGCGAATGGCTCAATCGCCACGTGGCGGGCAAGCGTGTTCTGGACGTGTTCAGCTACGTGGGCGGTTGGGGTGTGCAGGCTGCCGCCAGCGGTGCCAGTGACGTGCTGTGTGTGGATTCTTCCGGTCCGGCATTGGAGCAGGTCGCCCGTAATGCGGCGCTCAACGGTGTCCACGAGCAGGTAGCGATTGCTGAAGCAGACGCCTTTGATGCCCTCGCAGCGCTCAAGGCGGATGGCGAACAGTTTGATGTGGTGGTTCTTGACCCGCCTGCCTTCATCAAGAAGCGCAAGGATATCCCCAACGGCGAACGCGCCTATGCGCGCCTGAACCGCGAAGCCATGCGCCTGCTGGGCCGGGATGGTCTGCTGCTGTCAGCTTCCTGCTCCATGCACCTGGCGCCAGAGCGCCTGGTCGATGTGGTGCGCGGCTCGGTGCGCCATCAGGATCGCCACGGCCAGATTCTTTTCCAGGGTCATCAGGGGCCGGATCATCCGGTGCATCCAGCGATTGCCGAAACGGCCTACCTCAAGGCTTTGGGGGTGCGGGTTTTTCGCGATTGATCCGCTATGAAAAAATCAGCTGCCTGTTCGCAATATTTACTGTTTTTTCTTCTGTAAAGCGCCTGTAAGGGCGTTTTTTTTGTTTTTCTGTTTCGGGTATTAGAAGAGCATCCTGCTGTGCTGTAATGGTTTCATCAAAGCCACCTGAAACAGGAGAGACTCCATGCGGATTGCCGTTCCCAAGGAAATCAAGAATCATGAGTATCGCGTAGCGCTGACGCCAACAGGTGCCCGTGAGCTCGCAGGCCGCGGCCATCAGCTGGCGGTTCAGGCAGGTGCTGGTGAAGGCGCAGGGTTCAGTGATGCTGACTACCAATCCGCAGGTGCGCAGATTGAAGCGGATGTTGAAACGCTGTGGCACAACGCACAACTGATCCTGAAGGTAAAAGAGCCTCAGCCAGAAGAAGTGGCACGCCTCAAGCCTGAGCATACTCTGTTCACCTATCTGCATCTGGCGGCAGAGGCATCGCTGACCCAGGGGTTGATAGAAAGCGGTGCTACCTGTATCGCTTACGAAACCATCACGGATAATCGTGGCGGTCTGCCGCTGCTGGCGCCGATGAGCACGGTCGCCGGACGGATGGCGGTTCAGGCCGGCGCCCACAGTCTTGAGAAAGCCCAGGGTGGCGCCGGGATTCTGTTGCCGGGTGTCCCCGGGGTAGCACCCGCCAAGGTGACGGTGATTGGCGGTGGCGTCGTGGGGGAAAATGCGGCCCGTATGGCCCTGGGCCTGGGGGCGGAGGTGACCATTCTGGACAAGTCACTACCGCGCCTGGAGGTGCTGGACGACCGCTATCAGGGGCGCATCAAGACGGTCTACTCGACCGCTGATGCGCTGGATCATGCGGCGCGTGAATCGGACATGATCATTGGTGCGGTGCTGATACCCGGCGCCGCTGCGCCGAAGCTGATTACCCGTGAGATGCTGGGCATCATGAAACCAGGCAGCGTACTGGTTGATGTGGCCATTGACCAGGGCGGCTGTTTCGAGACCAGCAGGCCCACCACGCATGCCGAGCCAACCTATATCGTGGATGGCGTTGTGCATTACTGCGTGGCCAACATGCCGGGTGCGGTGGCGCGTACCTCCACCCAGGGGCTGACCAACGCCACCCTGCCGTTTGTGCTGGCGCTGGCGGATAAGGGCTGGCAGCAGGCGCTGCACGATGATCCGCATTTCCTGCCGGGTCTGAATGTGCACGCCGGCCAGGTCACCTATCAGGCAGTTGCCAATGCTTTTGACCTTGAGAGCGTTGACCCTGCCAGTGTGGTGAACTGATACATCCAGCAGCCAGGCACTGGTAGGAGTCAATAATGCGGCGGTATTTCGTCCTCAGGGCGGGATGCCGCCGTTTCGTTATCGGTTTGCTGGCCTTGCTGCTGTTCACGCAGACGTTGACGCATCAGGTCACTGATGCGTTCCAGTTGATCCAGGCGCTGGCCCTGCCTGGCCACGGCCTGATCAAGCGTGTCCAGCCAGTCTTCCTGAAACGCCAGGCGGGTTTCAAGTGTTTCAATGCGTTGGTAAAGCTCAGCAGGCGATAATGTTTCGGTCATGGTAACATCGCACTCTTGTAGAAGTATGACCGCTGCCAGCATGCAGCGGTAAGTCGTAGGACGAGATATTGTCCTTTGTCTGTTACCTATCCAACAAGAGAGCTTTTTATATTTATGAATCCGAAAGTTATTTTTCGCTGCGTTTTTATCAGTATTTTACTTGCCGCCCCGGCGCCCTTGCTGCTGACTGCCATGATGTACATGTTCAACGCGGAGCTTGCAGCATCCTTGATATCTGAACTGGCGGTAAGCGGTATCGCCAGCATTTACCTGGCGGTTGCCGTTGGCAGCTTTATTGTCATTCTGTTGGGCGCATTAGGCGCTGCCGCGCTGGCACCGCCGATGCTGGTAACACCCGACGTGGCACCTGTGGCCAAGCCGGCTGCGCGACAGCCTGTCGCCCAGCCCGAGTCAGATGAAGATGATTCGCAATATGACGATGATGAAGAGGTCATTGATCCCAATGATGGTCGTGAAGACGGTGAAGTAAAGTGGTTTAACACCAACAAAGGATATGGGTTTATAACCCGCGATAATGGCGAAGACGTATTTGTGCATTTTCGCGCTATTCGCGGGCGTGGGCCACGTATGCTCACGGAAGGGCAGATAGTGCGCTACTACGTGATTGAAAATGATCGCGGCTTACAAGCCGATGACGTCAGTATTATTGATTGACTGACTGAATGGCCACACCCGGTTCAACGGCCTCGCTTTTGCGGGGCCGTTGGCGTTTCGGGATGGATAACACGGGACGATGCCATGATCAGCGGCCGGAATCCGGCCAATGAATGACGCCTTCCTTGCCGCCGGGAAGTACCTGCCAGAAACGGTCGGGGTCAGCTCCGGGATGCCATCCACCCATTGAGCAGCGTACCTCGAGCTGGAGTACGTCAGCGGCTTCCTGAGCTGCCTCCTGATCCGTGTGCCAGGGCATGTGGGGGCTATCGAACCATAGGCTGGAATAGCCGTCGGCGGCATTTTCGACCAGCAGAATGGGCACACCATGCCCGTTATACAGGCCCTGGGTGCGCCAGCGCTGCTTGCCCGCCGGGGCCAGCGGCGGAGCTTTGAGAACGTCACCCAGCCAGGCATTGAGTGCATCATGGGATGCCTGAGCCAGGTAGATTTCGATATCCGGGTACGGCTCCATCATGCAGTCCCTTTTGAGTGGCTTTCAGGCGCGATAAACAGCGCTTCCAGCGTGGCAGCATAAATGCGGCTGAGATCATCCAGATCCGCGGCGCGAACGCGCTCGTTGACCTTATGGATGGTGTCATTGAGCGGACCGAGTTCCACTACCTGGGCACCGAGCGTGGCAATAAAGCGGCCATCAGAGGTACCGCCCGATGTAGAGAGGGCCGGGCGCCGACCGGTCACCGCTTCAACGCCCTGAATAGCCGCATCCACCAGGGCACCTTCAGCGGTCAGGAAGGGGTCGCCGTTAAGCGTCCAGTCCAGGCTGTATTCAAGCCCATGAGCATCAAGGATGGCGGTGGTACGCGTCTGAAGTTGCTCATGGGTGACTTCAGTGGAAAAGCGGAAGTTGAATATCACTTCCACCTCACCCGGAATCACATTGGTGGCCCCCGAACCTGCGCGGATATTGGACACCTGGAAGCTGGTGGCCGGGAAAAACGCGTTGCCGTGATCCCAGCGTTCATTGGCTAGCGCATCCAGAGCGGGCAGGGCCTGATGAATCGGGTTGCGGGCCAGATGAGGATAGGCCACGTGACCCTGTATGCCCTTGACATGCAGCACACCCCCCAGTGAGCCGCGGCGACCGTTCTTGATCATGTCGCCCAGCTCACGGGTTGAAGACGGCTCACCGACGATGCAGTAATCCAGCCGTTCGTGGGTTTCGCGCAGATGTTCGACCACGGCGCGGGTGCCATCGATGGCTGGGCCTTCTTCATCCGAGGTGATCAGAAAGGCAATGCGGCCGTCATGATCCGGGTACTGCCCAACAAAATGTTCAACGGCGGTGATCATGGCGGCCAGGCTGCCCTTCATGTCGGAAGCCCCTCGGCCGCACAGCATGCCATGGTCATCGATACACGGTTCAAATGGCGGAAACTCCCAGTGGGTTGACGGCCCGCTGGGCACCACATCCGTATGCCCGGCAAACGCCAGTACGGGGCCGTGGTGGCCGCGCATCGCCCAGAAGTTATCAACATCGCCAAAGGGCAGCTTTTCGATATGAAAACCGAGCGCCTCCAGGCGCTCGATCAGGACGTCCTGACAGCCTTCGTCATCGGGGGTCACCGAAGGGCGGCGTAGCAGATCAAACGCCAGCTGTAACGTCGGTGACAGGGCATCCGGCTCAGTTATGGGCATGTAATGCCTCGTTCAATGCCACAGCGCTCTTGTTGGTCAGGCATTCGATCCGGCCATTCTGGGAGTTGCGGCGCAGCAACAGGTCATCCTGGCCGGCCAGTTCACGGGCTGAGACCGTCTTCACTTCCTGATTCTGGTCATCCAGCAGGGTGACCTTGGCGCCAGCGGTAATATAAAGGCCAGCTTCCACCGTGCATCGGTCGCCCAGAGGAATACCGATGCCAGCGTTAGCGCCGATCAGGCAGCCTTCACCCACCTTGATGACGATGTTGCCGCCACCGGAAAGCGTGCCCATGGTAGAGCATCCACCACCCAGGTCCGAGCCTTTGCCAACCATCACACCGGCAGAAATGCGCCCTTCAATCATGCCCGGGCCTTCGGCGCCCGCATTGAAATTGACGAAGCCTTCGTGCATCACCGTGGTGCCTTCGCCCAGGTAGGCGCCCAGGCGTACCCGCGAGGTGTCGCCAATGCGGATACCTGCAGGCACCACGTAATCGGTCATCTTGGGGAACTTGTCGACACAGTCAACGGACAGGGTGCGGCCAGCAAGACGCGCCCTCAAACGGCGGGTGGGCAGCTCCTCAATATCGATCGGGCCTTCGTTGGTCCAGGCTATATTGCGCAGCAGGCCAAACATGCCGGTAAGGTCCAGGCCGTGAGGCTTGACCAGGCGGTGTGAGAGCAGGTGAAGCTTAAGGTATACCTCCGGCGCTGTCTGCGGTGGCTGGTCGGTATCGATAAACATGGCGACCAGCGGGCGGTGGCTGACGCCCAGAGAGTCGGCAAGCTCTGCCTGAGCCGGATGGCCCGCGGTTTCGAGAGCCTTTGCCAGCGCCGGGCAGTCTTCAGGCAGAAAACTGATAGCAGCCGTTCCTTGTGGTGCATCCAGGGCCTTCTGGGCCGCTTCGACAAGGCTGTCATCCGGGTTCAACACAGGGGCAGGATAGTAAATTTCCAGCCAGTCACCTTGAGTATTCTGGGTGCCGATTCCAAGCGCAAAGCTCAGCATAGGGGTGCTTCCTTGGTTGTGTCAGTGAATGATCGGGTTGGGGCCAGTGAGTTGCTCTTTTAGAGCTTGTCGTAATCGCCGTCCTTGTAGCCAACAAGGATGGTGTCGTCATCGACTTCCAGCAGCGGACGCTTCAGCAGTGTGGGATGCTTGAGAATCAACTGCCGCGCCGAGTTGGCATCGTAATCCTTTTCTTCGGCAGACAGTTCCCGCCAGGTCTTGCTGCGCTTGTTAATGGCCTCGACCAGCGGCACGCGATGGAGGATATGTTCAAGCAGTGCCGCCGACAGGCCATCGTCACGCAGGTCGTGGGTCTTGTAAGGTATTCCTTTGGCGTCCAGCGCCTTCTGCGCCTTACGGCAGGTATCGCAGTTCTTGATGATATAAAGCGTCAGCATGGCGTCTTCTCCAGGTTCAGTCGGTAATCAGGGCAATGCAGGGGCCTGTCAGCCGCGCTCCACCAGGCGGCGGATCCGTTCAGCGGCTTCCCGAGTGGAGCCAACATCGGCCACCAGCGCCAGACGCAGCCGGCCGCTGCCCGGGTTAACGCCATCAGGGCCGGGGCGCCCCATCAGGCTGCCGGGCAGGACACTGACGTGCATGTCTTCATACAGGCGCTGGGTGAAAGCTATATCATCACCGTCCGGCACGGCTGGCCAGAGATAAAAACTTGCTTCAGGTGTCGGGAAATCCATGACCGGCGCGAGTTCAGCGGTGACTGCGGCGAATTTCTCGCGATACGCTTCACGGTTATCCAGCACATGGGCTTCATCCTGCCAGGCGGCGATAGAGGCGTGTTGCAGGGGCAGTGACATGGCACAGCCATGATAGGTGCGGTAGCGCTTGAACGGGGTCAGCAGATCCGCATCACCCGCGACAAAACCGGAGCGCAGCCCCGGCAGGTTTGAGCGCTTGGAAAGCGAATGAAAGACCATGCAGCGACGGTAGTCGTGGCGGCCAAGTGAAGCGCATGCCTGCAGCAGCCCGGGGGGTGGGGCCGCTTCATCCAGATAGAGTTCCGAATAGCATTCGTCAGAGGCGATCAGGAAGTCGTGCTCATCAGCCAGGGCAATGAGCTGCTGGTAGTCCTCAAGGGAAGTCACGGCGCCGGTCGGGTTGCCCGGTGAGCACACGAAAACCAGCTGGACGTCTCGCCAGGTGTCCGCGGGCACCGCACTGAAATCCGGGCGGAAGCCGTTTTCTGCCGTGCAGTCGAGATATAGCGGCTGACCGCCGGCCAGCAGGGTGGCGCCTTCATAGATCTGGTAGAAAGGGTTGGGGACAGCCACCCGGGCAGCACGGTTACGGTCAAGAGCCGTCTGCACAAAGGCAAAAATGGCTTCCCGGGTGCCGTTGACCGGCAGTACCTGGGAATCCGGGTCGAGTCCCTCAAGCCCGAATCGCTGGCTGGCCCAACCGGCAATGGTCTCACGCAGGGCCGGCAGACCGGCTGTTGCCGGATAGCGGGCAAATTCTGTCTGATGGGCATGCAGTGCTTCAAGTGCTGCCGCATAGGGCGCATGCTGCGGTTCACCGATGGTCAGTGGAATGTGCGCCAGATCCGACGAGGGAGAAAGTGCCGCCTTGAGAGCGGCCAGCTTTTCAAACGGATAAGGGTGCAAGGCGTCGAGATCAGGGTTCATGAGCGTCCAGTGGCCAGAGTGCAGCGTTATGAAATGGGAAATGCCAGTCGATTATAGGCAAGGCGCCAGGCGAGCTCAAACACCCGCGGATTCAGACGCTGAGCACATCGATCAACTGTTCACGCAATTGCTGCTGGCATTCAGGGTCGGTCAGTGGCTCACCGGCCTTGGTGGTGATAAAGAAAACATCCTCGACCCGCTCCCCCAGGGTGGCAATCTTGGCCGCGGACAGGGCGATATCCTGTTCCATGAAAATACGCCCGACGCGCGCCAGCAGCCCCGGGCGGTCAGGGGCGCTAAGCTCTACAAGGGTGCGTTCGTTGGCCGGATCCTGTTCGATCAGCACTTCAGTGGTAACCTTGAAGTGCTTGAGCTGGCGGGGGGTGTGGCGCGACACAATAGTCGGGTAGTCATCCGGGTCGTCGAGCTCCTCGACCAGATGACGACGCATCTCCTCGATGCGTTCGGGCTCCGAGATCGCGTGGCCCTGATGATCCAGGACAATAAAGGTATTCAGCGTCCAGTTATTGTTGGAGGTGGCAATCCTGGCATCATGGATGGACAGCCCGAGCTGTTCCATCGCCGCGGCGGTGGCGGCAAACAGGTCGTCGACCGAGCGGGTGTGGATAAATACCTTGGTGCCGCCTTCTGTCATGCCCTTGGCCGGGGCGCTGACCAGTACCAGGGGAAGCTGTTCGGGCTGGTGGGCCAGGATGCCCTGGGTCTGCCAGGCAATTTCGCTGGGCGCATACTGGAGAAAGTAGTCTTCACCCAGGGAATCCCACAGGGGATCAATCTGTTCGGAGGCGATTCCCATGGTGTTCAGCAGTGAACGTGCCTCAGTGCGGGTTTCGCGTACCCAGTCGTCTCGGTCGGGCGGGTTCTTGAGACCTCGCCGCAAGGCCCGCTTGGTTTCCGCATGCAGCTGACGTAGCAAGGAAGCGCGCCAACCGTTCCATAACGTAGGGTTGGTGGCATTGATGTCGGCGACCGTCAGCACGTACAGGTAATCCAGGCGGCTTTCGTTGCGCACCGTCAGGGCAAAGTCGCGGATGACGTCCGGGTCGGTGATGTCGCGTTTCTGGGCGGTCATCGACATCAGCAGATGATGCTCTACCAACCAGCGCACCAGGCTGGTATCAGGGCTTGAGAGGCGATGGCGCAAACAGAACTGCTCGACATCCTGGGCACCAATCACCGAATGGTCGCCGCCGCGCCCCTTGCCCACATCGTGGAAAAGCCCGGCAATCCACAAAAGGTCAAGCTTGGGCAGCTGAGGCATCAGGGCGGCGGCGACAGGAAATTCTTTCTTGCATTCGGGTTTGCGAAAGCCGTGCAGGAACTTGAGCAGGCGCAGCGTGTGCGCATCCACGGTGTAGATATGAAACAGATCATGTTGCATCAGGCCCACCGCACGGCCAAATTCCGGCAGGTATTTGCCGAGAATGCCGTAGCGGTTCATGCGGCGCAACTGACGTGGCACATTGCCGGGAGAGCGCAGCAGCGCCAGGAACAGGCGTTGATGAAGCGGGTCTTCGCGGTAGTGGTCATCAATCTGATGGCGGTGATCGCGAATCAGGCGAATGGTGTCGGCGCGCACGCCTTCGATTTCCGGATGCTGGGCCATCATCAAAAAGAGCTCCAGCATGGCCGATGGCTTGTCGCGGAACAGGGTGCGTGAGCGCGCCTGAATATAGCCGCCCTTGGTTTCGAACCGCTCGTTGAGCACCACGGTTTCAAGCGATTGCTGTCCGCGCAGAATTACTTCGTCGAAATGCTGTAGCAGCATGTCGTTGAGCCCGGCCAGGGCCGTGACATGGCGATAGTAGCGCTTCATGAACTGTTCAACAGCCAGACGCTCAGGCGTGTCACGAAAGCCAAACAGCTCGGCAATGGTGCGTTGATGATCAAACAGCAAGCGGTCTTCAGCGCGCCCTGTCAACATGTGCAGGGCATAGCGTACCTGCCACAGGAACGCCTGGCCCTGGCTGAGAATGCGCAGCTCAGCGTCATTCATAAAGCCGTTGGCAACAATATCCGCGTATTTTTCGGTACCGAAATGGCGTTTGGCCACCCAGCCAATCATCTGGATATCGCGCAGCCCGCCCGGTGAGCTCTTCAGGTTGGGCTCGAGGTGGTATTCAGAGTTGTTGTAACGGTAGTGACGGGCAATCTGCTCTTGCCATTTGGCTTCAAAAAACCGGTCAGCCGGCCACAGGCGGTCTGCGCTCAGGCGCTGGCGCATGGCCTGACGCAGTCGCTTGGGTCCGGCAATCAGGCGTGATTCGAGCAGGTTGGTGATCACGGTGACATCGTCATTTGATTCCCGCTCGCAGTCGTTGAGAGAACGGACACTGTGGCCAATATCCAGGCCAATATCCCACAGGAAGGTAATGAAAGCGCTCAGCGGTTCGCGGTAAGGGGTATCGTCGTCGTTTTCAAGCAGCAGGAGCAAATCGATATCAGAATGCGGGTGCAGTTCACCGCGCCCATAGCCGCCGACGGCAATCAGGGCAATGCCGTCATCCGGCCAGGCATGCTGTTCCCAGGCGATGGCCAGCAGCTGGTCCATGTACCAGGCACGCCCGCGCACCAGATCGCGGATATCAGCGCCAGCACGGAAGCGCTCATCCAGGCGTTCCTGAAGGTCACGCAGGGCAGCCTTGAAGGGCGCAATCGGTGAACGCGATCCCGCCATTTCAGCCTTGAAGGCATCCAGGTTGAGAAGCGACCGATCGGGTTGGAAGCGGTAATGGTGAAGTAGCATCAGGCGCCCAGAAAGCTCATGTCTTCATCGTCACGAGCGGTCAGTACTTCCACGCCGCTCTCGGTCACCAGCAAGGTATGTTCCCATTGGGCTGACAAGCTGCGGTCCTTGGTGACCGCGGTCCAGCCATCGCGCAATACCTTGGTTTTATAACCACCCACATTGATCATCGGTTCAATGGTGAAGCACATGCCAGGCGCAAGTGCGATATCAGCGTCGGGCGCATAGCCATCATAGTGCAGGAACTGGGGTTCTTCATGAAAGCTTGCGCCAATGCCGTGTCCGCAGAAGTCACGAACCACGGAATAGCCGTGCCCCTCGGCGTGCTTCTGGATCACCCGTGCCAGCTCGGAAAGATGAACGCCGGGTCTGATTGCCGCAATGCTTCTATACAGGCATTCCTGGGTCACGCGACTGAGGCGCTCGCCCTGAATGCTGTCGCCAATCACGAACATGACGCTGGAATCGCCATGATAGCCGTCTGCCGTCTTGACAGTGATATCCAGATTCATGATGTCGCCGTTCTTTAGCTTTTTCTCATCGTCAGGGATGCCATGACACACCACATGATTGATCGACGTGCAGGTCGCCTTGGGAAAGCCATGGTAATTGAGGGGTGCCGGGGTGGAACCCAGTTCATCGACAATGAATTGATGGCAGCGGCGGTCAATTTCACCCGTCGAGACGCCTTCTTTGACATAAGGTGTGATCATTTCGAAAACACGAGCCGCCTGGCGGCCCGCTTCGCGCATCTTGTCGATTTCAGCAGGCGTTTTAATCGTAACGTTCATGAGGTCTCGATGGTGTAGGGGGTCAATTCACACAATAGAACGGGCTGTAAGGAGAGCCGCGCAATGCGTTACGGCTTCATCTTGATCTGGATCTATGGTATAAAGCCGCGCGCTTCACTGCAATCGTCAACCGCATTCTTGATCAATTGATCGGTGCCCGGTGATTGCAGTTGCGCACAACAGGTAGTGTGCAATGGTGCCGCTACCCAGACCGCAAGCCTTAAAACACACATGCACCGTCACATGGTCCCGGGTGCCTTTGCGTGCTGCTTACCTGCAACACTGTGCCAGCAAGCCTTTTATGGCCAGTGTTATTGCAGAGCGATGCGTTCAGCCAGGTGCTGAGCCTGTCCGGTAGCGTCACTGGTCGGATCCATGGGGTGCATGGAGGCCTAACCCGAGTTTTCAGGAGTTTTATCATGGCACACGTCAATATGCGTGACCTGCTCAAGGCAGGCGCTCACTTCGGTCACCAGACCAAGTACTGGAATCCGAAGATGGGCAAATACATCTTCGGTGCGCGCAACAAGATCCACATCATCAACCTTGAACATACGCTGCCGGCGCTGAATGAAGCGATCGACGTGGTTGAAAAGATGGCCGCTTCCAACAACAAGATCATGTTTGTCGGTACCAAGCGTAGCGCCAGCAAGATCATCAAGGAAGAAGCCAACCGTGTCGGTCAGCCGTTCGTCAATCATCGCTGGTTGGGCGGCATGCTCACCAACTTCAAGACCATTCGTCAGTCCATCAAGCGTCTGCGCGACCTTGAAACCATGCACGAAGATGGCACCTTCGAGAAGTTGACCAAGAAAGAAGTCCTGATGGCCACCCGCGAGCAGGAAAAACTTGAGCGCTCCATCGGTGGTATCAAGAATATGGGCGGACTGCCTGATGCCATGTTTGTTATCGACGTTGATCATGAGCGTATCGCGATCAATGAAGCGAACAAGCTGGGTATTCCGGTGATCGGCGTGGTGGATACCAACTCTAACCCTGACGGCGTTGATTACGTTATTCCGGGTAACGATGACTCCATCCGTGCGATCCAGATTTACGTCAAGGCCATCGCCGATGCCTGCGCCAGTGCCAAAGAAGGCCGTCCGGATGAGTTCGTTGAAGTGACGGACGCTGAACAGACATCTGCTGACGCAGAAAACAGCGCGGCTGCCGAGTAATCCTGGCCGCCACAAGATGAGGTGCGCTGCACCGCATCGCATCAGGAGGGGGCCAGCGCCCCCTTTTCCCGCTCAGGCGGACCTTATCTTTAATTTTCTAGATCCCATTAGATCAGAGGTGAATTATCATGGCAGCTATCAGTGCCTCTCAGGTGAAGGAACTGCGCGAACGTACCGGCCTTGGCATGATGGAGTGCAAAAAAGCACTGACCGAAGCAGGTGGCGATATCGACGTGGCTATCGAAAACCTGCGTAAGAACTCCGGCCTCAAGGCCGCCAAAAAAGCGGGCCGCACTGCTGCAGAAGGCGCTGTTGTTACGCGCGTTGCAGAAGATGGCAGCTATGGAGTGATGGTCGAGATCAATTCTGAAACCGACTTTGTTGCCCGTGACGACAACTTCAAGGATTTCGCAGACAAGATTGCTGACGCCGTCTTTGCCGCCAAGAGTGAAGATGTCGCGGCTGTGATGGACGGTGAGCTGGAAGTCGTTCGCGAACAGCTTGTACAGAAAATCGGCGAGAACATCAGCGTGCGCCGTGCAGCGGTCATCAACGCAGGTGAAGGCAACCGGGTGGGTGAGTACGTTCACGGTGGACGCATCGGCGTATTGACTGTCATGCAAGGCGGCAATGCTGACGCTGCCAAGGACATTTCCATGCATGTAGCGGCCATCAACCCGGCCGTTGCCCGTCCTGAAAATATGCCGCAGGAAAACCTGGACAATGAAAAAGCCATCATCCTGGCGCAGCCGGATATGGCCGGCAAGCCGGAAAACATTGCTGAAAAGATGGTTCAGGGTCGCCTCAAGAAGTACCTGGCTGAAAACAGCCTGACAGAGCAGCCCTTCGTCAAGGATCCTAACCAGACGGTTGCTGAATACGCGAAGGCGTCCGGCGGTGAAGTGCTGAGCTTTATCCGCTTTGAAGTCGGTGAAGGCATTGAGAAAGAAGAAGTGGATTTTGCCAAAGAAGTAATGGAACAGGCAGGCCGTAGTTAAGCCCGCACGTTTCAGAAAGTGACGGCGTGCGCAGTTGCGCACGCTTTCGCGTGTCTGGCCCTGGCATTTTGTCATGCCTCTATGTATCTGATTTGCACATGTATATAATTAAATGTGTAACCAAGATACCTGCGTCGCAGCGGGCACATGTGACGCGTGTTGCCATGCAGGATTGCACATGCAATCACCTTTATGCATGGGGCAAAAATTTGCGCTGCCGTCGGGCCCGACCGCCCTGTCTGCCCACTACATCCTGCCGAGGAGAAAAGCCATGTCCCACGATGCAAATGAGCCTTTGACCGCTGTTATTCCCAACAAGAAACCTGAGGGTTCAAAGTCGAAATACAAGCGTATTTTGCTCAAGCTTTCCGGCGAGGCATTGATGGGTGAGCACGATTTCGGCATAGATCCCAAGGTGCTGGACCGTATGGCACTTGAAATCGGTCAGTTGGTGGGTATTGGTGTTCAGGTGGGTCTGGTGATTGGCGGCGGCAACCTGTTTCGTGGGGCAGCGTTGAATGAAGCCGGGATGGACCGAGTGACGGGTGACCACATGGGGATGCTGGCAACGGTGATGAATGCACTGGCCATGCGTGATGCCCTTGAGCGCTCCAATATTCGTTCGCGGGTGATGTCGGCCATTCCGATGAGCGGTGTTGTCGAGCATTACGATCGACGAACGGCCATCCGCTACCTGACATCGGGTGACGTGGTATTGTTTTCTGCCGGTACCGGCAATCCTTTCTTTACGACTGACTCGGCAGCCTGTCTGCGGGGTATTGAGGTCGACGTTGATGTGGTGATCAAGGCCACCAAGGTTGACGGTGTTTATGACAAGGACCCCGTCAAGCATGTCGATGCCGTGAAGTACGAGCGTCTTGGCTATGATGATGCGCTTGAACAGAAGCTTGGCGTAATGGATTTGACCGCTATCTGCCTGGTACGTGACCATGACATGCCAGTGCGGGTGTTTGATATGAACAAGCCTGGTGCTCTGCTTAACCTGGTGGTTGGGGGTAAGGAAGGCACTTTGATAGACAGAGGTGAATAGGGTGATTAACGAAATCAAGAAAGATGCAGAAGGGCGCATGAAAAAAAGCGTTGATGCGCTGCATACCAACTTCAACAAGATTCGCACCGGGCGCGCGCATCCCAGTATTCTGGATTCAGTTACCGTTGAGTATTACGGCAGTGAAGTGCCCTTGAGTCAGGTGGCATCCATCAACGTGGAAGATGCAAGAACGCTGACGATTTCTCCCTGGGAACAGGGTATTGTGCCCAAGATTGAAAAAGCCATCATGACGTCTGATCTGGGGCTTAATCCGGCCAGCGCAGGTAATGTGATTCGAGTGCCCATGCCGATGCTGACTGAAGAAACCCGCAAGGGCTACATCAAGCAGGCCCGCCAGGAAGCCGAGCATGCGCGGGTGGCCGTTCGCAACGTACGCCGTGATGCCAACGGTGATTTCAAGTCCTTGTTGAAAGACAAGGAAATCACCGAAGATGACCAGCGTCAGGGCGAAGATGAGATCCAGAAGCTGACGGACAAGTTTGTCGCGGAAATTGACAAGGCGCTGGCGTCAAAAGAACACGACCTGATGCAGGTATGACATTCAAGAAGCTAACGTCTCGGGCAGCCAGGCTGCCCGAGCAGCTTTCAGGGCCGGCTGGATGAATGACCATGGGTGAAAAAAACTTCACGACGTCGCCGTTGCTTCCACACAGACAGCCAGCTGCCCACTATCAAGGAGGAAAGGTGTCTGAACCACGGCCTTCTCATGTCGCCATTATCATGGATGGCAATAATCGCTGGGCAAAAGCGCGTGGCCTGGCGGGTGTACGTGGTCATCGCGCCGGCGCAGAGTCCGTTCGCAACGTCGTGCAGCGTGCGGCTGAGCAGGGCATTGATACCTTGAGCCTGTTTGCTTTCTCCAGTGAAAACTGGAAACGGCCCGTGACGGAAGTCAATGCCCTGATGGAGCTTTTTCTGATGGCCTTGAAGCGCGAAGTCAAAAAGCTCCATTCAAATGACATCCGGCTGACCATTCTGGGCGATCGGCGAGGGTTTTCTCACGCCATTCAGAAGCAGATCCGCCGCGCCGAGGCACTGACCGCTGACAACACGGGTATGCATCTGATTGTGGCGGCCAACTATGGCGGTCAATGGGAAATTACCTGTGCCGCACGCCGGCTGGCTCAGCAGGTAGCCGAGGGGAGTCTGGCCCCTGACGAGATTGATGAAAACTGCATGAATGAAGCCATGGACATGCATCAGGTGCCACCCGTTGATCTGTGTATTCGCACCAGTGGTGAACAGCGTCTTTCCAACTTCATGCTCTGGCAGCTGGCTTATGCAGAGCTGTATTTTTCACCGCTACTGTGGCCAGATTTTGATGCTGATGCGTTTGATCAAGCGCTGGCAGATTTTGCGCGGCGGCAGCGACGGTTCGGCAAGACAGGGCAACAGATAGAGGTTCAGGGTGCTTAAGCAACGAATCATAACAGCCGCCTGGCTGGCACCTCTGGTCATAGCAGGCCTGTTTGGCCTTGAAGGTAACGCTTACGCGCTGTTTACGGCGCTGATTGTCCTGCTGGCAACCTGGGAGTGGAGCAATCTGGCAGGTATCGCCTCGCCACTCCAACGCACCGCTTACCTGGTTTTCATGGCGGTTCTCATGGTCTTGCTTTGGTTGGCGGGCAGCGAAGGGGCTGGCGGGCTTTTATGGGTAGGCGCGCTGGGCTGGCTGGTCAATCTGTATTGGGTGACTCACTACCCGGATAAAACCAACCATTGGCAGGCGCCGTCATGGCGTCTGGTCATGGGGTTATGGGTGCTGCTGCCCTGCTGGGTCGGGTTTAACGTGCTGGAAGCAGCAGGGAGTGTCTGGCTGCTGTTTGTCTTGCTGCTCGTCTGGTCGGCAGATATTGGCGCCTACTTCGCGGGTCGTGCCTGGGGGCAACGCAAGCTTGCGCCCAGCGTCAGCCCGGGCAAGTCCTGGGAGGGCGTTCTGGGGGGGATGATGGCAACTGTGTTGCTGGCGCTGGTATTTGGTGTCTGGCAGCAGCTCGGGATTCTGGGCAGTGGTCTCCTTGTGCTGATAACCCTGGTCGTTACATTGGCTTCAGTGCTTGGGGATCTGCTTGAAAGCATGTTGAAGCGTCACCGTCAGATCAAGGACTCCAGTCAGTTACTGCCCGGTCACGGTGGCGTACTGGACAGGGTGGATAGCCTGACCGCAGCCGTGCCTCTTTTTGCTCTCCTTTACCCCCTGGTGCCCGTTTTATGAGTTCACAACAGTGGGTCACCGTGCTGGGGTCTACCGGCTCTATCGGCACCAGTACGCTGGACGTGATCGCGCTGCATCCTGAGCGTTACAGCGTCTATGCGCTGACGGCCCATCGCTCGCGCGACGTCCTGCTGGCCCAGTGCTTGCGCCACCGTCCACAGATAGCAGTGCTGAACTCGGCGGAGGATGGTCAGTGGTTGCGTCACGAACTGGCAAGCGCCGGGCTGAATACCTGGGTGGAAACGGGCGTTGAGGCACACAACACGGTTGCCTCCGCTTCGTGCGTGGATATTGTGATGGCGGCCATTGTCGGGGCAGCGGGCCTGTTGCCGGCTCTGGCCGCTGCGCAAAGCGGCAAGCGGGTCTTGTTGGCCAACAAGGAAGCCCTGGTGATGAGCGGCGCTTTATTCATGCAGGCGGTTGAGCAATCCGGGGCAACACTTTTACCCATCGATTCTGAACATAATGCCATGTTCCAGTGTCTACCCCTCCAACATCGCGGTGGCCTTGCAGAGCACGGGATCGAGCAACTGCTGCTGACGGCGTCGGGTGGCCCTTTCCGAGGCTGGGGGCCAGATGCCCTGGCAAATGTCACGCCGGCGCAGGCCTGCGCCCATCCCAACTGGTCAATGGGCCGCAAGATCTCGGTGGATAGCGCCACCCTGATGAACAAGGGGCTGGAACTGATAGAGGCCTGCTGGTTGTTTGATGCCACGCCTCAACAGATTTGTGTGGTGGTGCATCCCCAGAGCGTGATTCACTCCATGGTGGCCTATCATGACGGGTCCGTGCTGGCCCAGCTGGGCAATCCGGATATGCGTACGCCGATTGCCTATGGGCTTGCCTGGCCTGAACGGATAGACGCGGGCGTCAAGCCACTGGATCTTTTTCAGGTGGCGCGGCTGGACTTTGAGTCGCCGGATGAACAGCATTTTCCATGCCTGAGGTTGGCGCGTGAGGCCATGCAGGCAGGAGGAACGGCACCTGCGATTCTTAATGCGGCCAATGAAGTGGCTGTTCAGGCTTTTTTGGAGGAAGGCTTGGGGTTTATCAGCATTGGCGATATTGTGGCATCAGTACTTGATCAGGCAACGATCGGCAACGTCGATAGCCTTGAAACAGTGCTGGATGCAGACCGACACGCAAGGCAGCTTGCGCAGCAATACATTACGCAACGATGTCGCTAGCGATATCAAAAACGTCTCGGTAACGGTAGGAAGAGGAGAAACGCTTGGGCCTGATTCAGAACATATTGGCGGTGATCGTCGTCCTGGGTCTGCTGGTGACCTTTCATGAATTCGGCCATTTTTGGGTGGCCCGGCGCTGTGGTGTCAAGGTACTGCGTTTCTCGGTAGGTTTTGGCAAGCCGTTCTGGTCACGGACTGATCGCCACGGGACAGAATTTGCCGTCGCCGCCATACCGCTTGGGGGCTACGTCAAGATGCTTGACGAGCGCGAAGGACCGGTGCCGGATGAACAGCTTGATCAGGCCTTCAATCGCAAGAACGTCTGGCAGCGTATCGCTATTGTCGCTGCAGGGCCATTGGCCAACTTCCTGCTTGCTATCGTTGCCTATTGGGCCATCTTTGTCGCCGGGACCACCACGGTAGCCCCCCTGGTGGGTGATGTTACGCCTGCCTCGCCCGCCGCTGAGGCCGGGCTGGAGCGCGGCGATGAAATCGTGGCGATTCAGGGGGAGTCGGTGCGCGCCTGGGATGAGATCAATCTCAAGCTGGTGGCCTTGATCGGATACGATGGCCGGCTGGAAATTGATGCCCGTCCCGACGGATCACAAGCGACGCGCACCTACGGCCTGGAAGTCGACAATTTTCTGGCCCGCCAGAACCCGCCCCAGCCCTTTGACACTCTGGGGTTTGATCCATGGCGACCGGACATGCCCGCTGTGCTTGGCCAGGTGATTGACGGGGAGGCTGCCGCTCAGGCCGGGCTGAAGGTAGGCGACAGAATTGTTGAGGTTAATGGCACGCCGGTCAGCGACTGGATGGACTTTGTCAATATCGTCAGAGTCAGTGCAGGGGAAGAGCTTTCTCTGGATATTGAACGTGACGGTGATCAGCAATCACTTACCCTGACGCCGGGCACCAATCCCCAGGCTGGCGGCGCTGAGATTGGCTATATTGGTGCAGGCGCTGAGCCCGTCTCCTGGCCCGAAGAGCTGCAGCGTGAGATCCGTTATGGTCCAGTGGAAGCGGTTGGGCAGGCGGTGGCCAAAACAGGCGAGATGTCACTGCTGACTGTGGATGCTATTCGCAAGATGCTGGTGGGGCTTATCTCGCCGTCCAACCTGTCCGGGCCGATTACCATTGCACAGATTTCCGGCGACACCGCTCGGGCAGGGCTGGAAGCGTTTGTCGGCTTTATTGCCTATCTGTCGATCAGCCTGGCCGTACTGAATCTGCTGCCAATTCCTGTGCTTGATGGGGGGCATCTGCTTTACTACCTGGTGGAAGTGGTCCGTGGGCGGCCGGTTTCTGAGCAGGCTCAGGCTATCGGGCTGCGGATCGGCATTACCCTGGTAGGTACCCTGATGATCATGGCGCTTTATTTTGATCTCATGCGCCTCTGGTAGTGAAGTGGGAAGGTCATCAGCGTGAACCTCGGGTCGCGTGGGTAAGTGATAACGTGTGCAGAGGGCAAGTCAACTTGTCATCCCCCTGCACAAATGTATATGGTGCCTGTCTGTAAAAACAATGGCAGACCAAAGCGAGCGGACTGACTGCATGAAAATCAAAACACTAGGGATGGCGGCCTTACTGCTGGCCGCAGCCAGCGGAGCCAAAGCACAATCTTTTGACGTTTCCGACATTCGTGTAGAAGGGCTGCAGCGCGTCTCTGCGGCTTCGGTCTTCAACGCCTTTCCCGTCAGCGCCAGTGATTCAGTGGACGAGCGTGCCCTGGCTGATGCTGCGCGGGAACTGTTCGAAACGGGTCTTTTTGATGATGTCTCTCTGGCCCGCGAAGGGGATGTACTGGTGATTAAGGTGGTGGAGCGGCCGACCATTGCCCGCCTGAATATCGAAGGAAATGAACAGATCGAGGACGAGGACCTGCGCCGGGGACTCAACGAGGCTGGCCTTTCAGAAGGCCAGGTGCTGCAGCTGTCAACGCTTGACGAGATCCAGCGTGAACTGGAAGGCGTCTACCAGTCCCAGGGACGTTACAACTCCTCAATCGAAACAAGCGTCGACCAGATTGATGAGGGGCGCGTTCAGGTCGATATCAATATTCGCGAAGGCGACATTGCCCGGATTCATCAGATTAACATTGTGGGCAATCAGGCTTTCGATGACGACACCCTGCTGAACCTGTTTGAGCTTGAAGACAGGCCGGGTTTCTTCTTCGGCATGTTCTCAAACGACAAATATTCACGTGAAGCCTTGTCGGGTGATATCGAACGTCTGCGCTCCTACTATCTGGATCGCGGCTATGTCGGTTTTGAGGTGGCTTCTACCCAGGTGTCGATCGGCCC
>NZ_VMQS01000005.1:5305-27365 GCF_007625055.1 Halomonas sp. | reverse complement strand
CGCATCGAGTTTGTGGGCAATACCACAACAGAAGATGAAGTCTTGCGCCGTGAAATGATCCAGATGGAGGGGGCGCCCGCTTCCACCGATGCGATCTCCCAGTCAAGAGCGCGGCTCCAGCGGCTGGGCTTTTTCAGCCAGGTAGAAGTGGATACCAGACGGGTGGCCGGAGAGCCGGATCAGCTGGACGTCACCTATGAGGTTGAAGAACAGCCGTCAGGCTCTGTTTCCGCCAGCGTTGGCTTCTCGCAGAGTGCCGGGATCATATACGGTGCCTCATTGTCCCAGGACAATTTTCTGGGCAGCGGTAACCGGGTGAATATCGGTGCCCAGCGCAGCGATACCTTTACCAGTGTCAACTTTGGCTTTACAGACCCTTACTGGACCAAGGACGGCGTTTCACGAGGCTATAATCTCTTCTACCGGGAGACAGATTACGAAGACTCGGATATTTCCACCTATTCCACGGATGCCTTTGGTGCAGGCATCAACTTTGGATACCCCGTCAGTGAATTATCGCGCGTCAATTTTGGCGCCAGCATCGAAGACATAACGGTCAAGACCTACAACGATACGGCTCAGGAAATACGCCAGTACGTCACCGACGTTGGCGATAATGCCCAGAGCCTGAAACTGACCGGCAGCTGGACACGCAATAACCTCAACCGTGGCATCATGCCAACCGCAGGTAACTACCAGCGCCTATCTCTGGAGACGGCTGCGCCAGGCAGTGACACCAGCTATTACAAGGCGCGGGCAAGAGCCCAGCAGCTGTTCCCGATAGATGACGATGATCAATGGTCGCTCAAGTTCAGCGGTAACCTGGGCTACGCGAATACCCTGGGGGGGGACGATCCTTATCCCTTCTACGAAAACTTTTATGCGGGCGGCCTGGGCTCGGTGCGCGGTTTTACCGCCAACACGCTGGGGCAACGTACCACGCCACCCGAGGGTAGCACGCGTACCGGCACCCTGGGGGGTAACGTGCTGGTAGAAGGTTCGGCCGAGATTATTTTCCCCTTGCCGTTTATTGAAGACCAGAACTCCTTCCAGACATCCTTGTTCTATGATGTGGGTAATACCTTCCTGACTGATTGCTATGCGATTGAGTCTGGCACATCGCGCTGTTCGTCCGGAGTGGATCTGAATGATCTGCGTTCGAGTGTCGGGATTGGTTTTTCATGGTTGACGCCGGTGGGCCCGCTGACTTTCAGCTTTGCCGAGGCGGTGGATAGCCAGCAGGATGACGACACCCAGTTCTTCCAGTTCTCTTTGGGGCAGTCGTTCTAGGTCTATACGAGTCATCGATGGAGTGAGCCTGGGTCAAGTCAGGCGCGACTCAGTCGCTTAAAGGAAGTGAGTGATCGCTATCTGCATGCGTGCAGCGATATACTCAATTGACGCACTAAAAGCTACAAGGAGTGAATCATGCGTAAACTGATTGCTGCCCTGGGGGTTTCGGCCGCCATGATCCTGCCGATTCAGGCGGCCTCTGCCGCTGAAGTGGCGGTGTTGGACTGGCGTGCTGCACTGATGAATACCCAGTCCGCCCAGTCATCATTGAGTCAGTTGGAAAGTGAAATTGGCGCCAAGCAGAACGAAGCGGAAAGTCTGGGCAATGAGCTACAGTCCATACAGGAGCGTTTACAGAATCAGGGTGATTCCATGGGAGAGTCACAGCGAGAGTCACTGGTTGCTGAATTGCAGCAGAAAGGCACTCGATTCCAGCAGCTGCGTCAGGAAGTGCTGGAGGCTCAGCAGCGTTCGGAACAGGCATTTCTCGAACAGTCGGAAGCCAAGCTGGAGCAGGCTGTGGATCAGGTCATCGAGCGTCACAGCATCGATATCCTGGTTGAACCACAGGGCGTATTGCATTCCTCCATGGATCTTCCCAATCTGACCGATGAAGTGACTGAAATATTCAACACGCTCTAAACAGCTGATCGTTTCCGGTGCGACCCGCTCGCACCACTGGCATGACGGGTTTTTATGACGCACCCACACGTTTCAATGACGCTGGCCGATATCGCACGCCACCTCAATATTCCCGTCAGGGGAGATGATGCTATCGCTGTGCGTGGTCTGGCGACACTGAAAGATGCCGGACCGGACCAGGTGGCTTTCCTGGCCAACCGCGCCTATCTGAAAGACCTGGCATCAACCCGGGCAGCTGCCGTATTGTTGCATCCTGAGCATGCAAAGGAATGTCCGGTAGCTTGTCTGGAAACAGCCAACCCCTATGTCGGCTATGCGCAGCTGTCGCAACTGTTCGATCCCATGGCCGTGGCGCGTCTTGAGGCGGGAGTGCACCCGAGTGCCATCGTGGCCGAAGATGCGGTGCTGGGCGAGGGAGTGCGTATCGAGGCCAACGCTGTAGTGGGATCGGGGGCAATGCTTGAAGACCGTGTGGTGATCGGCCCGGGAAGCATCGTGGGTGCGGATAGCCGGTTGGGTGAAGAATCTCACCTGCATGCCAATGTCACCCTCTATCACGGTGTGGTCATAGGTAAACGGGCCATTATGCACAGTGGCTGCGTGATTGGGGCCGACGGCTTCGGTTTTGCCCATGACGGCGCTGGCTGGCACAAGATCGCCCAGCTGGGTGGCGTCATTCTGGGCGATGACGTTGAAGTGGGCAGTTGCTCGAGCATTGATCGTGGTGCACTAGGCGATACCGTCATCGGTAATGACGTCAAAATCGATAGTCAGGTACAGATTGCTCACAATGTCCACATTGGCGATCACACGGCCCTTGCCGGCTGTGTAGGCATTGCCGGCTCCACCCGGGTGGGCAGGCATTGCATGCTGGGGGGCGGCGTAGGCCTGTCCGGTCATCTCACCCTGTGCGACGGCGTTCAGGTGACGGGAATGAGTCTGGTGACCAACTCGATTCATACGCCCGGGGTCTATTCGTCCGGCACCGGCGCCATGACGAACCAGCAGTGGCGCAAGAATGCCGTGCGTTTCAAACAGCTTGATGAGATGGCCAAGCGTCTGGCAAGGCTCGAAAAACGCCAACTGGGTTGACCTGGCGCACGCCTTAATATGCGCTGAAAGGTTGAGGCGCCCTTTCAGCAGGTTATAATGCCCGCCTTTTGCCAGCGCAAGCGTTGGATGTATCCGGGTCAACCCCGGGATTTTTGCTATTAGAGGTCGCTACGATGGTCATGGATATCAACGAGATTCGCGAATATTTACCCCACCGCTATCCCTTTCTGCTGGTGGACAGGGTAACGCAGTTAAGCGTTGGTGAATCCATCGTTGCGTACAAGAATGTCAGCATCAATGAGCCGTTTTTTAACGGCCATTTTCCCCATCACCCCATCATGCCGGGGGTGCTGGTGCTTGAAGCACTGGCTCAGGTATGCGGTATTCTGGGCTTTAAAACGGTCAACAAGCTACCCGCCGACGGTTATGTCTATTATCTGGTGGGTAGTGATAACGTCCGTTTCAAAAGCCCGGTCATGCCGGGTGATCAGTTAGTGCTGGAAGCCAAGGTCATTCGTGGCAAGCGGGGAATCTGGAAATTTGCCTGTCGTGCCACGGTAGACGCAGAGCTTGCCTGCGAAGCTGAGATCATTTGCGCTGAGAGGAAGGTGGCTTGATTCATCCTACTGCTCTGGTAGATCCAGCGGCCCAACTGGCAGACGACGTGGAGGTAGGGCCTTTCACCGTGATTGGTCCCAACGTCACCATTGGCGCTGGCTCGGTGATTGGCCCCCATGTGGTCATCAAGGGCCCAACGGTGCTGGGTCAACGAACGCGTATTTTCCAGTTCGCCTCAGTCGGCGAGGATTGCCAGGACAAGAAGTATGCCGGTGAGCCAACGCGGCTGGTCATGGGCGACGATAACGTCATCCGTGAAGGCGTGACCCTGCACCGCGGGACCGTGCAGGATCGTGCAGAAACCACCATTGGCTCACGCAATCTTTTCATGGCCTATGTGCACGTCGGTCATGACTGTGTGGTGGGCAATGACTGTATTCTGGCCAATCAGGTCACCCTGGCAGGCCACGTGACGCTGGGGGACCATGCCATTCTGGGCGGCCTGTCCGCTGTCCATCAGTTCTGCCACTTCGGTGAGCATGCCATGGCGGGTGGCGGATCCATCATCACCAAAGACACACCCGCCTTCATGATGATCAACGGTAACCCCGCCGAAGCGCGCGGCCTGAACCTGGTGGGTCTGAAGCGCCGGGGATTCAGCCGTGAGGCCCTCAATGGGCTGACGGATGCGTACAAGCTTGTCTATCGACAGGGGCTGACCGTCGAGCAGGCACTGACCACCATGCGCGAACGTTACATGCTGCCTGAAATCGAGCGTTTTGCTGCCTCCATTGAGCGTTCATCGCGTGGTATCGTGCGTTAACGTCTAGCGTCGCCGACAAGACGTCATAGGCAAGGAGCAGGCAGGATGACCATCAAGCGCGTTTATCTGGTGGCCGGAGAGCTTTCCGGCGATATTCTCGGGGCAGGCCTGATACGTGAGCTACAGTCTCGCCACCCTGAGGTGGCGTTTCGCGGTATTGGTGGTCCGCGCATGTTGCGCCTGGGCATGCAAAGCCGCTATCCGCTTGAAACCCTTTCCGTCATGGGCCTGGTTGAAGTGCTCAAACATCTTCCTGAACTGCTCAAGGTGCGCCGGCGTCTGGTGGTGGATGCGCTGGCCTGGCAGCCGGATATCATGATCGGTATCGATGCACCCGACTTCAATCTGGGGCTGGAACGTACCCTGCGCGACAGGGGCGTCAAGACAGCGCACTATGTCAGCCCATCGGTATGGGCCTGGCGTCAGGGGCGGGTCAGAAAGATTGCCCTGGCGGTTGACGGCATGCTGACCCTGCTGCCCTTTGAAGCCGCGTTTTACCGCCAGCATCAGGTGCCTGTCAGCTTTGTCGGTCATCCGCTGGCCGATGAGATGCCGCTGGAAAATGATCGTCAAGGCGCCCGCGAGACGTTGGGGCTGGCGGTCGATCAGCCGGTGCTGGCGCTGCTGCCCGGCTCGCGGGCCAATGAGATACGCTTTATGGGCGCTACCTTCCTGACGGCGGTCGAGCAGGTCAGCCAGCAGTTTCCAGGTCTGCAGGTCGTGATTCCTGCGGCCACACCCCAGCGCTCACAGGAAATCACCGCGCTGCTGGCGGAATTCCCCACCCTGCAGTCGCGTATCGTCGTGATTCAGGCGCAGGCGCGTGAGGCCATGGTGGCCAGCGATGCCGTGCTGCTGACGTCCGGCACGGCGGCACTGGAGGCCATGCTGTGTCACCGGCCCATGCTGGTGGCTTACAAGATGGCGCCTGCGACCCACTGGCTGGCCAAGCGTCTGGTCAAAACCCGCTGGATTTCGCTGCCCAACCTGATTGCTCAGGAGAGCATCGTGCCGGAGCTGATACAGAAGGCAGCCACCTCGAGCGCCATTGCCAGCGAGCTGATTCAGCTGCTGGGCAATGACACAGCGCGACGCGCTCTGGAAACCCGCTTTGCCGACATGCATGCTGACCTGCAGCGCAACGCCAGCCGCCGCGCGGTTGATGCCATTGAAGCCCTGATCGCCGGTCAGCCACTTGGCGAGGTCAGTGCCAATGGCTAGTGTTAACAGACAGGCCCTTTGCAAGACGCCAACCGAATGGCCGCCTATCGAGATTGCCTACCAGGGAAACCTGCTCGCCGGTGTCGATGAGGTGGGGCGCGGGCCTTTAGTGGGCAGCGTGGTGGCTGCTGCCGTGATTCTCGATCCACAGCGTGGCATTGATGGCCTGAGCGATTCCAAGAAGCTGACCGCACCCAGGCGCGCTGCGCTCGACGCTCAGATTCGTTCCCGGGCGCTGGCCTACTGCGTGGCACAAGCCAGCGCCGCCGAGGTGGATCAGCTGAATATCCATCATGCCACCCACCTGGCCATGCGCCGCGCGATTGATGGCCTCAGGCCCGCCGCAGAATACCTGTTGGTGGATGGTAACCGACTGCCAGGTCATCACTTGCCTGGCCAGGCGGTGGTCAAGGGTGATGCCCGCCATCAGGCCATAGCAGCGGCATCGATTATTGCCAAGGTCGCCAGGGATGCGCAGATGCAGGCATTGCATGAGCGCTATCCGGATTACGGCTTTGACCGCCACAAGGGCTACCCGACCCGCCAGCACCTGGCCGCGCTTGAAGCCCATGGCCCGCTGGCCGAGCATCGCCGCAGCTTTGCGCCCGTTCAGCGCCAGCTGGCGCTGCTTTAGCGGATGGGCCCCTGGCCGGTGCGTTTTTCAGTCATCATTGTTTTCCATACGAGAGTGTCATGACGGTTCCCTTTGTTCATTTGCGACTGCATAGCGAATACTCCCTGGTCGATGGGCTGGTCAAGCTCAAATCGCTGGTGTCGACCACCGCCACCCGGGAAATGCCCGCCCTGGCGCTGACGGATGAGGCGAACCTGTTTGGTCTGGTCAAGTTCTACACCGCCGCTCAGGGCGCCGGCCTGAAACCGATCATCGGCAGTGACCTCTGGTTGCATAACCCCCATGACGACGCACACCCCTACCGGCTGACGCTATTGGCAATGAATGCCACTGGCTACCGCAACCTGACCGAGCTGATTTCCAGAGGCTGGACCCACGGCCAGCGCCAGGGGCGGGCAATTCTCGATAAACACTGGGTCATGGCGCAGAGTGACGGTCTGATTGCGCTCTCGGGCGGGCGTGACGGTGAGGTGGGCCGCCACCTGCTGAGCGAGCACTATGCCGAGGCCAGGGCGCTGCTGGCCGAGTGGCAGACGGCGTTTCCCGAGCGCTTCTACCTGGAACTGGTACGCACCGGCCGGGCGCTGGAAGAAACCTGTGTGCATGAGAGCGTGCGTCTGGCCATTGATACCGGCACGCCTGTCGTGGCCACCAATGATGTGCGCTTTCTTGAACGTGAGGATTTCTGGGCCCATGAAACCCGGGTGGCGATTGGTGAGGGCAAGGCGCTGGACGACCCGCGCCGTGAGCGCCGCTACTCGGAAGAGCAGTATCTGAAAAGCCCTGAAGAGATGGCAGCGCTGTTTGCGGATATTCCCGAGGCGCTGGAGAACAGCGTCATGATCGCCAAGCGCTGCAGCGTGGATGTGCGCCTGGGGGAGATATTCCTGCCTGAATATGAAATTCCGGACGGTATGACCCAGGACGAATTTTTCCGCAAGATTTCCCACGATGGCCTGACCGAACGTCTGGACTTTCTGTTTCCAGAAGCGCAATACCCACGCGACAGTGCAGAATACCAGGCCATTGATCAGCGTTACCGTGAACGTCTGGATTTCGAGCTGGATATCATCATCCAGATGGGCTTTCCCGGCTACTTCCTGATCGTGATGGACTTTATCCAGTGGGCCAAGGATAACAAGGTGCCGGTCGGGCCGGGGCGGGGGTCCGGCGCTGGCTCGCTGGTGGCCTATGCCCAGAAGATTACCGATCTTGACCCGATTGGCTACGACCTGCTGTTCGAGCGCTTTCTGAACCCCGAGCGTGTCTCCATGCCTGATTTCGACGTCGATTTCTGCATGGAAAAGCGCGACAGGGTCATCGACTATGTGGCCGACCGCTACGGCCGCGATGCGGTCTCCCAGATCGTTACCTTTGGCACCATGGCTGCCAAGGCGGTGGTGCGCGATGTCGCCCGTGCCCAGGGCAGGCCCTATTCGCTGGGCGATAAACTCTCCAAGCTGATTCCCTTTGAAGTGGGCATGACGCTTTCGAAAGCTATTGAGCAGGAAAGCGCCCTGCAGGACTTTATCGACGCCGATGAGGACGCGGCGGAAATCTGGGAAATGGCGCTCAAACTTGAAGGCACCACTCGGGGTACCGGCAAGCACGCCGGGGGCGTGGTGATTGCCCCCACCAAACTGACCGATTTTGCCCCGCTGCTCTGCGATGAAGACGGCTCCGGCCTGATGGTGCAGTTCGACAAGAACGATATCGAAGAGGCCGGCCTGGTCAAGTTCGACTTTCTCGGCCTGCGTACCCTGACGATTATCGACTGGGCGCTGGAAATGGTCGACAAGGTGCGCGCCGTCAATGATCAGGCGCCGCTGGATATCGATGCCATACCCCTGGACGACGGCGCCACCTTTGAAATGCTCAAGCGTGCCGAGACCACGGCGGTGTTCCAGCTGGAATCCCGCGGCATGAAGGAGCTGATCAAGCGTCTGCTGCCGGATTCCCTGGACGACATGATCGCTCTGGTGGCGCTGTTCCGCCCCGGGCCATTGCAGTCCGGCATGGTCGATGACTTCATCAACCGTAAGCATGGCCGCGCGGAAGTCTCCTACCCGCACCCGGATTACCAGCACGAACTGCTCAAGCCGGTGCTCAGCCCGACCTATGGCATCATCCTGTATCAGGAACAGGTCATGCAGATTGCCCAGGTCATGGCCGGCTACTCCCTTGGCCAGGCCGATATGCTGCGGCGTGCCATGGGCAAGAAGAAGCCGGAGGAAATGGCCAAGCAGCGCGCAGGGTTCATGGAAGGCTGTGCGGCCAACGGCATCGATAAAGACCTGGCCGGCAATATCTTCGATCTGGTGGAAAAGTTTGCCGGTTACGGCTTCAACAAATCCCACTCGGCCGCCTATGCGCTGGTGTCCTACCAGACGGCCTGGCTCAAGGCGCACTATCCAGGGCCTTTCATGGCCGCGGTAATGTCCACGGAAATGGACAACCTTGACAAGGTGGTACCGCTGATCGAAGAGTGCCGCCACCTCAAGCTGACCGTCACGCCTCCGGATGTCAACGTTGGCGGCTACAGATTTACCGTCGACGAGCAGGGGCGGGTCGTCTATGGCCTGGGGGCGATTCGTGGCGTGGGTGAAGGCCCCATCGGTGCCATTGTGGCCGCGCGGGAAAGCGAAGGGCCTTTCAAGGATATGTTTGATTTCTGTCGGCGTATCGACCCCAAACGGATGAACAAGCGCACCCTGGAAGCGCTGATCCGTTCCGGCGCCCTGGACAACCTGGGCCCCAACCGCGCCGTGCTCGCCGCCGCCGTGGAAGACGCCCTGAAAGCGGCCGCCCAGAACCACACCAACCAGAATCTGGGCATGCTGGATATGTTTGGCGATGCCTTTGAGGCGGCAGAAGACAATGACGTCTACGCCGAATACCGTCAGGTGCGCGAGTGGACCGATCGCGAGCGCCTGGCCGGTGAGAAAGACACCCTGGGGCTGTACCTGACCGGCCACCCGATTGACGAGTACGAGCGCGAACTGAAACGCTTTGTGTCGACGCGCATTGTTGATCTTGCCGCTTCCCGGGAACCGCAGCGTGTGGCGGGGCTGGTGGTCGGTGTACGCACAATGAAATCCAAACGCGGGGATACCATGGCGTTTGTCACCCTGGATGACCGCACCGGTCGCATTGAGGCCTCCCTGTTTGGGGAACTGTTTGACCAGGTGCGCAGCCAGATAGAGTCTGACCAGGTGCTGATTGTGGAAGGCGATGTCTCCAATGATGACTTTTCCGGCGGTCTCAAGCTGCGCGTCAAGGATGTCACGCCCATGGTCACTGCTCGCGTGCGCTACGGGGCATCCGTTGATATCGCGCTGAATGCCGAGCGGATCAACGGCCGTCTGGTGGAAACCCTGCGCAGCTGCCTGACGCCCTATTGCGACCCGACCGGGCTACCCGTGCGCCTGCATTATCGTCATCCCGAGGCCAGCGCCTGGCTGCAGCTGGATGACAACTGGCACGTCGCTCCCAGTGATGACCTCTTGCTGGCGCTGCGCGATGTAGAAGGCCAGGCGGGCGTCCAGTTACGCTACCGCTAATGGTTTGCGTCCCTGAATCAAGGTGCGATAATGCGTGCCAATAATTGATTGATGATGATCATGTGACCCGAAAGGCCCATTTTTAAGGCTAGCTCATGAACCCGAACTATCTTGATTTCGAACAACCGATTGCCGAACTGCAGGCAAAAATTGAAGAGCTTCGTCTGGTCAGCTCTGACAACGACGTCAATCTCAGTGAAGAGATTGAGCGCCTGGAAGAAAAAAGCCGCAAACTGACCGACTCCATCTTCAAGGATCTCACTCCCTGGCAGGTGTCGCAGATCTCCCGTCATCCCCAGCGCCCCTACACGCTGGACTACCTGGAAAGCATCTTTACCGACTTCGACGAGCTGCATGGCGATCGGCATTTTGCCGATGATGCGGCCATCGTTGGCGGTATCGCCCGCCTGAATGAGCAGCCCGTCATGGTGATCGGTCACCAGAAGGGGCGTGATGTGAAAGAAAAGGTACGCCGCAATTTCGGCATGCCACGCCCAGAGGGCTACCGTAAGGCCTGCCGCCTGATGGAAATGGCCGAGCGTTTCACGATGCCGATTCTGACCTTTATCGACACGCCCGGTGCCTACCCGGGCATCGATGCCGAAGAGCGCGGCCAGTCAGAAGCCATTGCCTACAACCTGGCAGTGATGTCGCGGCTGAAAACGCCGATTATCTCCACCGTCGTGGGTGAGGGCGGTTCGGGGGGGGCTCTGGCGATCGGGGTGTGCGATGAATTGCACATGCTGCAGTATTCCACCTACTCGGTCATCTCGCCGGAAGGCTGCGCATCGATTCTGTGGAAGAGCGCTGAAAAGGCCTCGGAAGCTGCCCAGGCCATGGGCATTACCGCAGAGCGGCTCAAGGAGCTTGGCTTTGTCGATGCCCTGATCAAGGAACCGCTGGGAGGCGCGCACCGTCATCCGGTCAATACCTCAGAACGCATCAGGGAAGCGTTGACCCAGAGTCTGGAACGCCTTCAGGCCCTGGACACCGAAGCCCTGCTGGAACGCCGCTATGAGCGCTTGATGAGCTATGGCGCTCCTGCCGCTTGACGCCCTGACAGCCCGGCTTGATAACGCCCTGGCGGAAACTCCGCCGGGGCGTTGTGTTTGGGTGGCGCTTTCTGGCGGGCTGGATTCCAGCCTGCTACTGACGTTGGCAACTGACGCGTGCCAGCGCAGCGGTCACCGCCTGGCAGCGATCCATGTCAACCACGGCCTGCAGGCAGCGGCGGGTACCTTTGAACAGCACTGCCGGCAGTTATGCCAGTGCCTGCAGGTGCCTCTCACAGTGGCCCATGTGGCCGTCGATACCGGCAGCGGAAAGGGGCTTGAAGGCGCGGCCCGACAGGCTCGCTATGCCGCTTTTGCCAGGCAGCTCGGCAGAGGGGACACGCTATGGCTGGCCCAGCACCAGGATGACCAGGCAGAAACCTTCCTGCTGGGGGCCCTGCGTGGCAGCGGCATCCGCGGGCTGGCCGGCATGCCTGGCGTTCGCCACTGGCAGGGGTTGACACTGGTACGCCCGTGGCTGGACATCCCTCAGGATCAGTTGAATGAGGCAGCGCAGCAGCGTTCGCTTGACTGGGTGGACGACCCTACCAATGCGCAATGTGAGGCAGACCGCAACTTCCTGCGCCACCGCATCCTGCCGGCGCTGGAAAGCCGCTGGCAAGGGGCAGGGCAGCGCCTGGCCAGGGTGGCTCGCCAGGCGGCAGAAGCCGACACCCTGTTAAGCGAATACGCCCTGGCTGAACTGCCGGACCTGTGTAGCCATGCAGGTGGGCTGGACGTGGCGGGCCTGATGGTGCGCTCGCGAGCCCGTCAGCGCTTGCTGGTGCGCACCCAGTGTCAGCGCCTGGGCCTGCCGACACCGCCAGCCAAACGTCTGGAGAGCCTGCTTGATCAACTGGATGCCGCTCCGGATGCCCAGGTCAGGGTGGCCTGGCCGCAGGGCGAAGGGCGTCTCTGGCGGGGGCGGCTTTATCTGCTCACCACCATATCGGCGCCGGAACAATGGACGCAGGTATGGAGCGGCAGAACGCCGCTGGTTACCCCGCTGGGCGGGCGCGCCTTCAGCGTTCTGCCGGTGGCAGGCACACAGTGCCGTCACGACGCCTTCCAGGCCGGCTGGCGTCAGGGCGGTGAAGTACTCCCGCTGAAGGGGCGTGGCCGGCGGGATCTGAAACGCCTGCTCCAGGAAGCCGGCCTGCCACCCTGGGAGCGCAAGCGGGTAGTGGTCGTCCTTACCCGGGCTGGGCAGTGTATCGCTGCTCTGCATCCGCCCAGCGGTCTGAGCTGGGTGGCGGGCGGGTGGCGGCTGGTCTGGCAGGCCCCGTCCGCGCTAGCTGATCTGGAGTGAGAAACCGGCGGCCTTCAAGAAGGCCTGCTCCTGTTCAAGGTCCGTGCTGAGCAGCGTAGGTTCGTCGCTGGCATCCAGATGGATATGCAGGGTGTCCTTCTTGCAGGTCAGTCTGGGCAGTTCCGGCGGGGTTTCGGGGCGGGAATGGTTGAACAGTACCGCAAGGCGCAGCAGGCGGGCCAGTTTGGCAGCGCTGGCCTGCTGGGAAGCGGGCAGTGCCTGCCACTCCTTGACCGGGAACTTGCGTCGATGAGCGCGCACCAGAAAGGCCAGCAGGCGCTGCTCCGGGCGTGAAAATCCGGACAGGTCGGAATGCTCCAGCAGGTAGGCCCCATGGCGGTGAAACTGGCTGTGGGAAATGGCCAGGCCAATCTCGTGCACCTCACTGGCCCAGCACAGATAGCGGCGATGATCATCGTTTAGCTGCCAGTCTTCCCTGAGCCGCGAAAACAGCCGCTCGGCGGTGTCTGCCACGTTGTCAGCCTGGCGGGTATCAACATCGTAACAGCGTTTGAGAAAGGTCAGTGTCTTGAGGCGCGAGTCCTCGGCGCTGTTGCGTCCTGCCATATCATAGAGCACGCCTTCGCGCAGGGCGCCGTCAGCAAAGCGCATCTGTTCAATGTCAAAGGCTTCAAAGACGGCACTGAGAATGGCAATGCCGGCCGGAAACACCCTGGCGCGGTCGCTTTTCAGGCCTTCCAGCGCCACCTTGTCCAGATGCTTGCATTTTATCAGACGCTCGCGCAGTTTCTTGAGCCCTGCGCGGGTGATCATACCCTCCTGTGTGGTATCACCATAGCTATGCAGCACATTGGCGGCGGCCTTGATGGTACCGCTGGACCCCACCGGATCTTCCCAGCCCAGCTTTTGATACGGGCGCTGGATATTGGCCAGTTCGGAAAGCGCCGCCAGTTCAGCCTTGCGCATGCGCTTCTCGGTCAACTCGCCATCCGCGAAAAACCGCCTGGAAAAGGTCACACATCCCATGCGCAGGCTTTCCAGCGCCTTGGGCTCAAAGTCCTCGCCGATGATAAATTCCGTCGAGCCACCGCCAATATCCACTATCAGGCGACGCCCGCTTTCGGCCAGCGCGTGGGCCGCGCCCAGGTAAATCAGGCGGGCCTCTTCACGCCCGGCGATAATCTCGATGGCATGGCCAAGCTGCGCTTCGGCGCGATCGATAAACGTCTGGCTATTGTCCGCATCGCGCAGGGCATTGGTACCCACAATCCGCAGGTACTGCCCTTCAATATCATTCAGAAAGGGGGCAAAGCGGCCAAGACAATCCAGCGCGCGCTGCATGGCGTCTTCAGTGAGGTTGCCGTCGTCATCCAGGCCGGCCGCCAGCTGGACCTTCTCACCCAGACGGGCCACCACTTGCAGGCGCTCATTCTGGTAGTTGGCGACCAGCAGGTGGAAGCTGTTGGACCCCATATCAATAGCAGCAAGGCGACGCGGGTCACTACCATTCGCCGCGGCGTCAGCGGGGTCGTTGGCGTTTGATGGCGAGGTCATGGCGGGCGATGTGTCCTTGGGCATAAGTGATCCTTCAGGTTGGCTGTGCCAAGGTTGCGGTGCTCTCTGCCGGTTGTCAATTGTCCGCTTGTGCTCGACAGGACAAGAGGGGGCTTGCGTTTATGGCGGCGCTTGACTAACATCAGGCCATTGGCGTGATGCGAGCAGCTCTACCGACGTATCCACTGCCTCAGGCTTTAGCAACTCATGTATGAAGCCATCTCAACGTCCAAGTCGTCAGATCGCCCGCTGGTCTTGCTCTTTCCGGTTCTCTTCGCTTCCTGTTCTGCATCGTGATCAACGGACAGGCAGTCGACAGGCACCGAACAGTTTCTGGAATCACTTAAAGGCCAGACCACAAGCGATTGCGCTCACCAGTTGAACAGGGTATCCGGGTTCAGCACTGCACTTTCCAGAGCGTATGCCTACCGGGGTCTGAACGCACCTTACAGCGTCTTTGTAAGCGCTGTTACCATGCCTCCTTTCTTATTCCCGGCGCCTGGCGCCCAGCTTTCATGAGCAACGTTTAAACACACCGATGAATCTCACTGAACTCAAGCAAAAATCCGTCCCCGAGTTACTCGACCTTGCCCGCGAAATGGGCATCGATAACCTCGCTCGTTCGCGCAAGCAGGACATCATTTTCGCCATCCTCAAGAAACACGCCAAAAGTGGCGAGGATATCTATGGCGACGGTGTGCTGGAAATTCTTCAGGATGGCTTCGGCTTCCTGCGCAGCGCGGACAGTTCCTATCTCGCTGGGCCAGACGACATTTATGTCTCGCCTTCACAAATCCGCCGTTTCAACCTGCGCAAAGGCGATTCCATTGCCGGCAAGATACGACCGCCGAAGGAAGGCGAGCGTTATTTTGCCTTGCTCAAGGTCAGTCAGATCAACTTTGACCGCCCTGAGAACGCCAAGCACAAGATACTCTTCGAGAACCTGACGCCGCTGTTTCCCGATCAGCGCATGCATATGGAAATCGGCAATGGCTCGACGGAAGATCTGACAGCCCGGATTATTGACCTGGCCGCCCCGATCGGTAAGGGCCAGCGGGGGCTTCTGGTATCGCCGCCCAAGGCAGGCAAGACGTTGATGCTGCAGAATATTGCCACCTCCATTACGCGCAATAATCCGGAATGTCACCTGATTGTGCTACTGATCGATGAACGCCCGGAGGAAGTCACCGAGATGTCGCGCACCGTGCGCGGTGAAGTCGTGGCGTCTACCTTTGATGAACCCCCGGCGCGTCACGTTCAGGTCGCCGAGATGGTGATCGAAAAAGCCAAGCGGCTGGTTGAGCACAAGAAGGATGTGGTCATCCTGCTGGATTCCATCACCCGTCTGGCGCGTGCCTATAACACGGTAGTGCCCAGTTCCGGCAAGGTGTTGACCGGCGGTGTCGATGCCCATGCGCTGGAAAAACCCAAGCGCTTCTTTGGTGCCGCCCGTAATATCGAGGAAGGCGGTAGCCTGACGATTATTGCCACGGCCCTGGTAGACACTGGCTCCAAGATGGATGAAGTCATCTTCGAGGAGTTCAAGGGCACCGGCAACATGGAAGCCCATCTGGATCGCAAGCTGGCAGAAAAACGCGTTTTCCCGGCGATCAATATTCGCCGCAGCGGTACGCGCCGTGAAGACCTGATTGCCACCGAAGACGAAATGCAACGCATGTGGATCCTGCGCAAGCTGCTCAATCCCATGGAAGATGTGGCTGCCACCGAGTTTCTGATTGATCGCCTCAAGGATACCAAGACCAACCTGGAATTCTTTGAAGCCATGAAGCGTCGCTAGCCGGGTTTTTCAGCTTCCGGCTGGAAAAGTATTGTCTGTCGTCCCTTTGAGCGGGGCATTAGCTGCGGGAGTCTGCCTTGAAATACCACGATCTGCGTGAATTCATCGCTGCGCTGGAAGAAAGGGGAGAGCTCAAGCGTATCAGCGTGGAAGTTGACCCCTATCTGGAAGTGACCGAAATCTGTGACCGCACCCTGCGTGCCGGTGGCCCGGCGCTATTGTTTGAAAACGTCAAGGGCCACAGCATGCCGCTATTGGGCAATCTGTTTGGCACCCCCAAGCGGGTGGCGCTGGGCATGGGGGAAGACTCGGTGGAAGCCCTCCAGGAAGTGGGCAAGCTGCTGGCCTTTCTCAAGGAGCCTGATCCACCCAAGGGCTTCAAGGATGCCTGGTCGAAACTGCCCATCTTCAAGCAGGTGTTGAGCATGGGCCCCAAGGTCGTCCGCCGGGCACCGGTGCAGGAGGTGGTCTACGCAGGTGACGACGTCAACCTGGATCACCTGCCCATCCAGCACTGCTGGCCGGGGGATGCCGCACCACTAGTGACCTGGGCACTGGTGGTCACCAAGGGGCCGCACAAGAAACGTCAGAACCTGGGCATCTACCGGCAGCAGAAAATTGGCCGTAACCGTCTGATCATGCGATGGCTTTCCCATCGTGGCGGCGCGCTGGATTTCCAGGAGTTCCAGAAAGCCCACCCCGGTGAGCCCTTCCCGGTGGCGGTCGCCCTGGGCGCTGATCCGGCCACTATTCTGGGCGCCGTGACCCCGGTGCCGGATACCCTGTCCGAATACGCCTTTGCCGGCCTGCTGCGCGGTTCACGCACCGAGCTGGTCAAGTGTGGTCACGCCGAGCTTGAAGTGCCTGCCTCGGCGGAAATCATTCTGGAAGGCTTCATCTATCCGGATGACATGGCACCCGAAGGGCCCTTTGGCGATCATACCGGCTACTACAACGAAGTCAGCCACTTCCCGGTGTTTACGGTCACCCGCGTGACCATGCGTCGCGATGCCATCTACCATTCCACCTATACCGGTCGCCCGCCGGATGAACCGGCGATTCTCGGCGTGGCTCTCAATGAAGTCTTTGTGCCGATCCTGCGCAAGCAGTTCCCGGAGATCGTTGATTTCTACCTGCCGCCGGAAGGCTGCTCCTATCGCATGGCGGTGGTGACCATGAAGAAGCAGTACCCTGGCCACGCCAAGCGCGTGATGATGGGCGTGTGGAGCTTTCTGCGCCAGTTCATGTACACCAAGTTTGTGATTGTCCTCGATGATGACGTCGATGCTCGTAAATGGGAGGATGTGATCTGGGCGATGACGACCCGTATGGACCCCGCAAGGGATACGGTGACGGTGGAAAATACGCCAATCGACTATCTGGATTTTGCTTCTCCAGTGGCGGGCCTGGGTTCCAAGATGGGCTGGGATGCCACCAACAAGTGGCCGGGTGAAACCGACCGTGAGTGGGGCCAGCCCATCACCATGGATGAAGAGGTCAAAACCCGGGTGGATGAGCGCTGGGAAAGCTTCGGGATTGGCATTCCACTGCCGGACGCCCGCAAAGGAAGCGAATAAATTGACCGCACTCCCTGACCGTAACAACAAGAGGCTTTGATGAGCGCAAAAACCTTGACCTGCCAGGTCACCGAAGTAGAAGACCTCAACCCGGACGTGTTTGGCGTCACCTTGCAAGGCCGGGCAGAAGCCATGCGTCATGCCCCCGGCCAGTATCTTGAGCTGGGCCTGGATGAGCAGACCTGGGTGCCGTTCTCGATCGCCAGCGCAGAGCGCGGCGACGGCAGGCTTGAACTGCATATCCAGCACTGGCCGGAACGCGATAACTCTGCTCGCCTGCGCGAGCTGCTGCAGGTCGCCAACCAGCTGACAATCCGTCTGCCTGGCGGTGACTGTGTGCTTGACCCGGATAGCCAGCGGCCGCTTTTGCTGGTAGCCGCAGGCACCGGGTTTTCACAAATGAAGGCGATCATCGAGGCGGTACTGGAGCATCAGCCCGAACGTGAAATCTCGCTGTGGTGGGCCGCTCGTGAACACCGTGATCTTTACCTGGAACCCCTGGCCTGCCAGTGGGCGCTGGAACATGACAATATCCACTTTCACGCCGTGACCGAAATGCCGCTGCAGGAAGGGATGACGTCCAGCGAGCGTATCCATCATCACCAGGGGCGTATTGATCAGGTGCTTGCCAATGCTGATCTGTCGCCGCAGGATTACGATATTTACCTCTCCGGCTCGCCGGGTATGGTGTATGCCAGCATTGATGCGCTCGCGCCCCAGGGGCTGGATCAGTCGCGCCTGTTTTCGGATGTGTTTGCTTACGCGCCGCGCTGATCGATGAGCCCGCACCGTCAAAACGTCTGGTACGCGCGGTATTACACTCGTCGTCGAGATAATGATCGGTTAATATGGTGTCATTATATTCCTTCTGAAACCATCTTCCATTAAAGAGAGCTTTACTCATGGCCCATCATGATGACGAAAACTTTAAAGATAACTCTGGCGTGCTGGCGATAATTGCAGGCCTGGTGGTGCTGATCAGCATGAGCGCGCTGCCGGCCACCATCGGCTGGTTTCAGCTGTTTGCCGGCTGATCCGCCTGTTCGGCACCCGCGTCGCCAACCCTGTAACGTGCACAGAGGCATTCAGGATGAAAATTTTCAGCATTGAACGTCTGTTGTCATTATCAGCCAACCCTGAGCGTTATGGTTATTGGTTTAGCCACGCGGTGCCTCAGGCCGACGGTTGACGTCGCGCCGACAGGCACACCCCAAGGGTTGCCTGCCATGATAAAGCCCCGGCTGGTAACCCCAGCCGGGGCTTCTGTTTGTCAGGACTTTTGTTTGATGTTGTGAAAAATGTGTAAGATACATAGTGCAAGATGTTGAAAACCAGACTTTTCGGAGGAGCAGCACCATGACCGTTCGCGCCCCTTTCAATGCTATCGCCATCCCCTATATCGGCTATGGATATGGCTGGCGATTTAGCGCCGCGCGACGGGTCATAGCTGCCACCTCCGGTCGCGTTCAAGCAGGTGGCAATCCGGTATCACGATGTCCTTTACTGTTGGAGAGTTAACCATGAATGCCCCTGTTTCCCGCTTGCCGAAGCGTCACGCCTCACTTTCTTCTACAGCTACAGCGGCTACGACCCTGCCGTCAGACGGTGATCCATCCCGTCTTCCTTTGCCAACACCTGCGGCACTGCGCCAATCGCTTGCCGTGGAGGCTGGGCTTGAACAGCAGATCCACCAACAGCGTCAGGCGATCCACCGCATTCTCAGCGGCGAGGATTCGCGCCTGCTGGTGGTAGTAGGCCCCTGCTCGGTACACGACCCGGAAGCCACGCTGGAATACGCCGAGCGTCTGGCCCGGTTGAGCGAAGAGGTCAGCGACCAGATTTTGCCGGTCATGCGCGTCTACGTGGAAAAACCGCGCACCACGGTTGGCTGGAAAGGCCTGGCCTACGACCCCGCGCTGGATGGCAGTGGCGACATGCCCACCGGGCTTGAGCTGTCCCGCGAACTGATGCGCCGCGTTGCCCAGTGTGGCCTGCCGGTCGCCACTGAACTGCTGCAGCCCATGCTGGCGCCGTACCTGGATGACCTGCTCAGCTGGGTCGCGATTGGTGCCCGCACCACGGAATCCCAGCTGCACCGCGAATTGGCCAGCGATCTGTCGGCAGCCGTGGGCTTCAAGAATGCCACCAACGGCGATATACAGGTGGCCATTGATGCCATGAACGCCGCCGCTCATCCCCATCAGCGCTTTGCGCTTGATGCCAATGGCCAACCGGTGATGCAGCAAAGCCCCGGCAATCCGCATACCCAGCTGGTGCTGCGCGGTGGCCACGGCGAGCCCAACTACCAGGCACGCCACGTTAACGCCGCCAGCAAAGCGCTGCGCGAAGCAGGCCAGAACCCGCGCCTGATGATTGATTGCAGCCACGCCAACGCCCGCAAGGATCACCGCCGCCAGAGCGAGGTCATGCTGGATGCCCTGGCACAGCGTGGCGACGGCAATACCAATATTGCGGCACTGATGCTGGAAAGCCATCTGCATGAAGGCAAGCAGCCCCTCAAGCCCGGGGCCCTTCGCTACGGTGTATCGGTTACCGATGCCTGCATCGGGTGGGAAACCACAGAACACCTGCTGAAGACGGCCGCTGAACGGCTGGCAGGCGCCAACTGAACACCAGGCACAAGACGCACGGCCCTTGCCCAGCGGACAAGGGCCGGTAAAATAACGGTTAACGCGTTATTCAACGAAGGATAAGAGGTCGTCCATGGCGGGAGTATTTCAACTGGAAGCGTACGAACCTGAGGTGTACCGCCGCAAGGCGCGCATGATCAGTGTGGCCATGGCCGGCCAGCTGATTGTTTTCGGTATGCTGTTTGCCATGCTGCTGACCACCACCTTTGGCAGTAGCTTCTGGCTGAACGCCCTGGGGGTTCTTTTGGGTCTTCTGGCCACCAGCGCCCTGTTTGCCGCCTTGAAGGATAGACCCTGGATGAATGAAGTCCGCTACGTCTGGCAGCTCAAGCACCATCTGGGCCAGATCAGTGGCTACCTGTCCACCCTGCGTCGGGAAGTCAACGCCGACAATCGCGTTGCCCTGGATATCCTGACCTTCTATCATCAGGGCATGCAGCAACTGGCCGAACTCAACGGCCGTACCCCGGATGACGACGCCGAGCGCCTGGCAGAAAAGCTTGAGGTCAAGCTCAAGCGTGAAGAGCTGGGGTTGCCGGAAGACGTCACCCGCTTTGACCCTCAGGATCTACGTGCCTTCAAGAGAAGCTAGCCCGGCCATAGCAAACCAGGCCTGACCGTGCGGGTCACGAAGGCAGCTGGCCGCGATGTACCATCAGGCGGTTCATCAGCTCGTTGATGCGATGACGGGTCATCATGGTGGTCAGGCCTGAAAACAGCATCCAGCGTTTACGCCGCCAGCCGGTCAGGCGCAGGTTATGGTGTACCAGGCGTTTCATCAGCTGGTAGTCATCAAATTTGCGCCACTCGCTGGCGACCGATAGCTGGTAACGCGACATCACCGGCGCCAGCTCCAGGCGAAACACCCATTCCAGTTCCTTCAGGCTCAACTCGTAGCGTTCGATAACCTCGATCATGCGCGCATAATCCCGCTCACCTGGCTCACGATCGAGCCATAATGGCGCCAACGCCAACCATAAGTCACCGCGCTCATCGACCAATTGCTGTGCGTTCATAGACTCATGCCCTCAGACCCTGATTCAGACTGCTATCCTGCCTTGAACCTCAGCCATTCTCAAGCGCCAGTGCCGTGGGACGGCACTGGCCGGTACAAGGGGGCGGACATAACGCCTGCAGCCAGTTAGAATTGCCGACACAATTAGCGCAACTGCGCATGACAGTGACCCAACACAGCGAGGCTCAATGTGATTATCAAACCCAAGGTACGCGGTTTTATCTGCACCACCACCCACCCTGTTGGCTGCGAACAGAACGTACGTGAACAGATTGAAGCGACCCGCGCCCGCGGGCTGGATAAAACCAATGGCCCCAAAAAGGTGCTGGTGATCGGGGCTTCCAGCGGCTATGGCCTGGCGGCGCGGATCACGGCAGCCTTTGGCTACGGCGCTGACACCCTGGGGGTCTTTTTCGAAAAGCCAGGCACTGAAAAGCGCACCGGTACGGCGGGCTGGTATAACTCTGCCGCTTTTGACAAGTTTGCCAAGCAGGAAGGGCTTTACAGCAAGTCGATCAATGGCGATGCGTTTTCGCATGACGCGCGTGAAAAAGCCATCGAGCTGATCAAGCAGGACATGGGAGAGGTCGACCTGGTGGTCTACTCATTGGCGTCGCCGGTACGCAAGTTGCCGGACAGCGGCGAGCTCAAGCGCTCGAGCCTCAAGCCGATTGGCGAGACCTATCGTGCCACTGCCATTGATACCAACAAGGATGCCATCATCGAGGCCGAAGTGGAGCCGGCGACCCAGCAGGAAATCGATGACACCATCATGGTGATGGGCGGCGAGGACTGGGAGCTGTGGATGGACGCCCTGGACAAGGCGGGCGTGCTGGCCGAAGGCGCGCGCAGCGTGGCCTTCAGCTACATCGGCACCGAAATTACCTGGCCGATCTACTGGCATGGCGCCCTGGGTAAGGCCAAGGAAGATCTCGATCGGGCGGCGAGCGCCATCGATGACAAGCTCAGTCAGAGCGGCGGCAGCGCCAATGTGGCCGTGCTCAAGTCGGTGGTCACCCAGGCCAGTGCCGCCATTCCGGTGATGCCGTTGTATATCGCCATGGTCTACCGCATCATGAAGGAAAAGGGCCTGCACGAGGGCACCATTGATCAGCTTAACCGCCTGTTTGCTGACAAGCTCTACGGCGATGACCACAGCACCGATGATCAGGGCCGTGTTCGCCTGGACGACTGGGAACTGCGTGAGGACGTCCAGCAGGCCTGTAAGGACCTGTGGCCTCAGGTCACCACCGACAACCTTTTCGAGATCACCGATTACGCCGGCTACAAACATGAGTTCCTCAAGCTGTTCGGCTTTGAGCGCGACGACGTGGATTATGAGGCAGATGTGAACCCTGT
>NZ_VMQS01000005.1:0-5205 GCF_007625055.1 Halomonas sp. | reverse complement strand
AGCCCGGCTTTTTACATCCTGGGGCCTTGTTTTTTCGCCAAGGAGAGACGCGACTTGCTTCTATCTCAAGGGCATGGCAATACATGAAGGCATGCTATGGAGCCTGCCCCTGAATGGATCAACAACGTGAATGCCCATGCCTGAAAGCGTGACGGAAAACGCCCAGCCGTTCCACCGACGGCGAGTGGCCTTTGTGCTGTTGCCCGGCTTTTCACTGCTGGCACACGCCTGCGCCCTGGAGCCCCTGCAGGTGGCCAACCAGCTCAGTGGCCAGCTGCTCTATCAGACCATTACCATCGGTCTCAGTGAGTCGCCTGTGCGCAGTGGTGCCGAGCTGTCTCTCAATACCCAGCATGCCCTGGGCGAGCCGCATGGGCCGCTGGATATGGTTCTGGTATGCGCCCCCGCGCCCTTGCCCTATGCCTTGCCGCCGCGGCTCAACGAATGGTTGCGCGAGCAGCAGGGCCGCAAGGCCTGCCTGGGCGGGTTGGCTGGGGGTACTGAAGTGCTGGCGCGCTGTGGGTTATTGGAAAACTACCGGGCCACCTTGCCCTGGCAGCGCTTTGAGACCTTTCGCCAGGCCTATCCTCAGGTAGCGCTTTCACGGCAACTGTTCGAGATGGATCGCGATCGGGTCACCTGTGGCGGCGGTACGGCAGCCATGGACATGATGCTGACGCTGATCGCCAGCCACCACGGTGCCCGCCTGGCTGAGCAGGTTTCGGAACACTTTGTATGCGATCGGATACGCCTGGCAGATGAGCGCCAGCACGTACCGCTGAAAAACCGTCTGGGCCATGCGCCACAAAGCCTGATTGATGCGGTGACCCTGATGGAAGCCAATATCGAAGAACCGCTATCGACGCTGGAGCTGGCAGAACACCTGGGAATTTCACGGCGTCAGCTGGAACGCCTGTTCAAGAAATACGTGCAGTCGGTTCCCAGCCGCTATTATCTGGACCTGCGATTGACTGAAGCGCGCAGGCAGCTGCGCGAAAGCGATAGCCCGGTTGGCGATATTGCCCTGAGCACCGGATTTTCCTCCGGCGCGCACTTTTCCACGGCCTACCGCAATCACTTTGGCCTGACGCCGCGCGAAGAGCGTCTGGTCTAAGCGGGAACAGCGTTTTTGATAATTCGCTGTCCCATCCCTGTAAGCGAAGTACCCTTGCGCCACCGTATACTGGATGTCATTCAATTCGCTATCATCGCATTCATTTATGGTTACTCGATGCGCTGCCAATCAGTGCTCAGAGATGCAAAGATCGTTATCTAACACCGTGCCAGGATGGATAGGTTGTCCACGGCTCATCGCTTTTCCGGAGGTAGGATTCATGATTACGACCCCGACGCGCCAGGATTTTGATCACTACATGGCCCCCAACTATGCGCCCCAGCAGGTGATTCCGGTGCGCGGTGAGGGCAGTCGCCTGTGGGATCAGCAGGGGCGCGAGTTTATTGATTTCGCCGGAGGCATCGCGGTCAACTCCCTGGGCCATTGCCATCCGGTGTTGGTGAAGGCAATCAAGGAGCAAAGCGAAAAGCTCTGGCACCTCTCCAACGTCTTCACCAATGAGCCGGCCCTCAAGCTGGCAGAGGCCCTGGTCAAGCGTACCTTCGCGGACAAGGTCTACCTGTGTTCGTCCGGTGGCGAAGCCAATGAAGCGGCGCTCAAGCTGGCGCGGCGCTATGCGGTGGATCATTTCGGTGAGCACAAAGACAAGATCATTTCCTTTACCCAGTCTTTCCATGGCCGCACCTTCTTTACCGTCAGCGTGGGTGGCCAACCCAAATATTCCCAGGGCTTCGGCCCGGTACCGGGTGGGATTCTGCATGCCACCTTCAACGACCTGGACAGCGTGCGCCAGCTGATGGGCGAGGATACCTGCGCCATCATGGTAGAGCCCATGCAGGGCGAGGGCGGCATTGTCCCGGCGACCCAGGCCTTCCTCCAGGGCCTGCGGGATCTGTGTGATGCAAACGACGCTCTGCTGATCTTTGATGAAGTGCAGACAGGTGTCGGCCGCAGCGGCGAACTCTATGCCTACAAGAATTTTGGCATTACCCCGGACATTCTGACCAGTGCCAAGTCCCTGGGCGGTGGCTTCCCGGTAGGCGCCATGCTGACCACTGAGGCCATTGCCAAATCGCTGGCCATTGGCACCCATGGGTCTACCTATGGCGGTAACGCCCTGGCCTCTGCCGTGGCCCTGGCAGCCGTGGAGTTTATCGACACGCCCGAAGTGCTCGACGGCGTGAAAAAGCGCCATGCGCTGTTTCGCGAGCACCTCGAGGCCATCAATCACAAGTACGGTGTGTTCAAGGAAATTCGCGGCATGGGCATGCTGATGGGCGCGGAAATGTCGCCTGATTATCATGATCGCGCCAAGGACATCCTGCCTCTGGCGATTGAAGAGGGCGTCATGGCGCTGATTGCCGGCCCCAACGTGCTGCGCATGGCGCCATCACTGGTGATCCCGGAAGCAGACATCGAAGAAGGCATGGCTGGCCTTGAGCGCGCCATCAAGCGCCTGGTAGCCAAGGGCTGAGGAGAACGGGATGTTGATCATCCGACCGGTATGTTCCGGCGACCTGGATGCCCTGTTGGCGCTTGCCGAGCAGGCAAGGCCCCGGCTGACCAATCTGCCTGCCAGTCGTGAGCGCCTGGAAGAACGGATTGCCCGTTCAGAGGCTGCCTTCAGTCAGGACGTTGAGTTTCCCGGCGACCAGCACTACACCTTTGTGATTGAAAAGCAGGTTATTGAAAAGCAGGTTGTCGAAAAAAAGAGTAATGAACAAACGCCAGGGATGGCAGCAACAGGCACCCCGGGAGAGGTGCTCGGCACGGCGACCATTCGCGCCCAGGCAGGGGCCGCAGAGGCGTATTACACCTACCGCCAGGAAACCCTGATCCACGCCTCCCAGCAGTTGAACGTGCGCCGAGAAGTGCAGACGCTCTCACTGTCTCATGAAGCCTCGGATGCCACCCTGCTGTGCGCCATGTCGCTGGATCCGCGCTACCAGGGCACCACCGCTGAAAGTCTGCTACGCCGCGCGCGCCTGATGTTCATTGCCCAGTATCCGGAGCGTTTTTCACGCATCCTGGCGGTGGCCTTCCCCGGCTACCTGGATGCCGACCATCAGTCGCCTTTCTGGGAAAGCGTCGGGCGGCACTTTTTTGCCCGTGGCTATCAGGAAATGAACCACATTGCCGGGGTGCGCTCGAAAAGCTTTATTGCCGAGGTAATGCCGCAGTTCCCGCTGTATCTGCCGCTGCTGACGCCCCAGGCAAGGGCCGCGATAGGGCGCGAACACCCGGCCCACGAGGACGCCCTGGCAGAAATGCTGGCGGAAGGCTTTGTGCGCTCCCGGCATGTGGATATTTTCGACGCCGGGCCGATTGTCAAAGCCGAGCGTGACCGCCTGGAAAGCATTCAACGTGCCGCCTGGCACCCGGTACGTATCCGCCCGGCGCACACCCTGCCGGATGCAGAACCCGCCATGATTGCCAATCAGAAGCTGGGGGAGTTCCGCTGTCTGGTTGCGCGCTATGCACTTTCCCCGACCGACCAGCTGATGCTCTCGCCTGAAGATGCCGAGCATCTCGGCGTGGAGGAAGGGCGCGCCGTGCTGGCGGCACCGCTGTCCCTGGCGGCGGCCGTCGATGCCCACGATGAAGGAGAAATGTAATGCGCATTCGACCCATCGCCCGCGGTGATCTGGATGGGCTACAGGTGCTTGCGCAGCAGGCAGGCGTCGGCTTTACCTCGCTGCCGGATAACCGCGAGTTTCTGGCCAGCAAGATAGAGCTGGCCGTCAGTGCCTTTGAACAGCGCACCCCCAGCAATGATCGTCTGTATTTTTTTGTGCTGGAAGATGACGCCAGCGGCGAACTGGCCGGCTGCTGTGCCATTGAAGGTGAAATTGGTCACGAGGTGCCTTTCTACCATTATCGCCTGGGTACTCTGGCGCATTCGTCGGTGCAACTGGACCTGCATCGCACTATCGATACGCTTTTTCTGAGCTCTGATCACACCGGTGATGCCGAAGTCTGTTCGCTGTTCCTGCGTCCGGAGTTTCGCGGTGAGGCCCACCGGCACCTGCGTAACGGCGCACTGCTCTCCAAGGCGCGTTGGCTGTTCATCGCCCAGTTCCGTGATCAGTTTCCCGGCAAGGTATTGGCGGAAATGCGTGGCATGTTTGATGACAATAACCGCAGCCCCTTCTGGGAAAGCCTGGGCAAGCACTTCTTTCCGATGGACTTTGACGAGGCCGACCGGCTGACAGGCCTGGGCCAGAAGAGCTTTATCGGCGAGCTGATGCCCAAGTTCCCGATCTACACCACCTTCATGTCGGAACAGGCGCGCGCCTGTATTGGTCAGGTGCATCGTGATACCCGCCCGGCGCTGGAAATGCTCAAGAAGGAAGGTCTGCGCTGGGAAGGCTTTATCGATATCTTCGACGGCGGCCCGACGGTGGAAGCCTATATCGACGATGTGCGTGCCGTGCGCCATTCTCACTGTTACAACGTCAAGGTGTCAGCCACGGCGGGCGAGGAAAGTGTCAGCCGCTGGCTGGCCGCGACGACTGATATGCAAGACTTTTCGGCCTGCTGGATCGGCCGGGCACCACAAGATGATGTCATCAACCTCAACGAAGAAGAAGCGCAGCGTCTCGGCGTTGCCAGCGGGGATTGCCTGCGCTTGCTTGAAACCTAGGAGACGCTATGCACACCCCCTCGATGAATCCCCAGCAACAGCAGTTGATCAATGGCGCCTGGGTGACCGGCGAGGCCGCTGAACTGAGCAAGCATGACCCGGTATCCGCGACCCATCTATGGCAGGGGCCCAGTGCTTCAGCGACGCAGGTGGACGCCGCCGTTGCCGCCGCGCATCAGGCGTTTCCCGGTTGGGCGCGCCAGCCTTTTGCCGAGCGCCAGGCACTGGTCGAACGTTTTGCCGAGGTGCTGGGAACGCATCGTGAAGCCCTGGCCGTGGCGATTGCCAGCGAAACCGGCAAACCCCTGTGGGAAGCGCGAACAGAAGTGGGCGCCATGATTGGCAAAGTGGCCCTGTCACTCAAGGCCTACCATGAACGCACCGGCGAGCGTGAAAAATCACTGGGCAGCACCCGGGCGGTGCTTCGCCATCGGCCGCATGGGGTCATGGCGGTGTTCGGGCCCTATAACTTCCCGGGCCACCTGCC
>NZ_VMQS01000044.1 GCF_007625055.1 Halomonas sp. | reverse complement strand
TGCAAAACACAGTTAGCTGGCTTAATTCGTCTAGAGCTTTTCTATCAATTTGCTGGAGCACTTCTGGCACTGTGATTAAAGAAATTTTGAAGCTCTCAAGCTCAAGCACCCTTATAAGGTTACGTATGAGCTCGCTGTGGTGATGAAACTCAATAACAACAATATGGATTACCGGTTTGTAATAGCTATTTCGTAATTCAACTCTTGTATTCATAATATTTTCTTTATTACAGAATATTTAATTATGATTTTGGTATTAATCGGCAAATCAAACACAATAAAAGTCCCGATACCAGGCCACAAACTTTGCTACGCCATCCTCAACGCGGGTGGCAGGCTGGTAACCAAACTGTTCAACCAGATCCTCCACATCCGCATAGGTATCCGGCACGTCACCGGGCTGCATGGGCAACAACTGTTTGTTGGCGTTGATACCCAGCGCACCCTCCAGGGCAGCAATATAATCCATCAGCACAACAGGCTCCTGATTGCCGATATTGTAAAGACGCCAGGGAGCCATACTGGTGGCCGGGTCCGGGGATTGGCCTGACCACTGAGGGTTGGGTTGCGCAGGCTTTTCCAGTACGCGAATAATGCCTTCCACAATGTCATCAATATAGGTGAAATCGCGCCGATGCTGACCAAAGTGATACACCGGGATGGTTTCTCCGGCTAAAATCGCTCGAGTGAATTTGAAAAGAGCCATGTCAGGGCGTCCCCATGGGCCATAGACTGTAAAGAAACGCAGACCTGTGGTCGGAATGCCATACAGGTGACTGTAACTGTGCGCCATGGATTCATTGGCTTTCTTGGTCGCTGCGTAAAGGCTTATCGGATGGTCGACAGTGTGATGGGTAGAAAAGGGCATCTCTTCATTGGCGCCGTATACACTGGAACTGCTGGCGTAAACAAGATGATCGACGGCCTGTTGTCGGCAACCTTCAAGGATATTGCCGAACCCAGTCAGATTGCTGTCAATATAGGAAGCAGGGTTCTCGAGTGAGTAGCGCACGCCTACCTGGGCGGCCAGATGAATCACACGGCTGAAGGAATACCGCCGAAATACATCTGCCATTGCTTCCCGGTCTGCTACATCGATGCGCAGATGTGCATAGCCGCTATGGCCAACAAGACGTGACACCCGCGCTTCTTTCAGTTCGGGATCGTAATACGCATTATGGTTGTCCAGACCGACAACACTCTCGCCATTTTCAAGCAAGCGCTTCACGACTGCAGACCCAATAAATCCTGCCGCGCCAGTCACCAGAGTAGTCAAATGGATGCTCCATAAACGTTAAAAAAAGCTCAAACGAGCAGTCACAGGTTTATAATTCTTGCACAATCGGCCTTCGACGGCACTTCTCTTCTTTCATGACAACGCATTCTGGCATATCTGACGGTTTCTCTTAACCGCTGAGGCATCATTTCCAGGCTAAAGCGCAAACAGAATTCATCGATCCCGTTCAGTGTGTGTAGTCCCCCGCCTTGACGCGCTTATCCAGCGTAGTGGGTGACTGATCTGTCCTGGCCGCACACCCCCTTCATCGCCCGCCAGGCCCTTTCTCATGGTAAGCTTTCACTGTATTTAACAGCCATGCCGTGAGAAGCATTGGCATAGGCTGAGTAGCCATTTGAATCCTAGCTATGTAGGAGCCCCATGCCCCGATTCAAACTTCCGCCACCTGGCACCTGGTTACCACTCGTTATTATCGGTATCGGGCTGGGCTATGCCATTGTCATATTGACCCGGTTACCCTGGTGGTCGTTTGCGTTTATCGCCATCCTCTTTGTCTGGCTGGGTCGCCGGCTAGGGAGCGGACAGCCACGCTATCGTCGTTATCGCAAGCTGACTCCGTGGTCATTGCTGCCACTGTGCCTTTGGGGCTTGTACATTTACCTGGCTGACAGCTTCGGAGATGTGGACATCGGAGCTGTTTTTTACCATATCCAGGCAGGCATGGAAGACCATGGAGGCTCGGGGCGACTCGTGGCAGCAGTTCTGTACACCCTGACCATGCTGGCAATGCTGATCTCAATCACCTGGCTGGCACGCAATGATTGGCGCTGGCGACGCTCGGAGCCTTTCCTCGCCGTTTTATTGGTGGCAACTAACCCGCTGCTTTACAGCCTGGGGCAGCGCGGTGCGGTGGTGGTGGCGGATGACCATGGCTGGCTGGAAAGGCGTTATGTCACGCCTGAGATTTCTTCACAGTCTTCGCCTCCCAACCTGCTGGTGTTATACCTGGAAAGCATTGAGCGCACTTATAGTCATCCTGTCTTTGGTGATGCCTATGCAGATCTCGCCCATCTGGGTGAAGAGGGCCTGGTATTTGAAGGTGTCAAGCAGCTTGATAATACCGGCTGGACAATGGCCGGCATGATTGCCAGCCAGTGCGGAGCCCCCTTGATGCCTGCCGGACTCCTGCATGACCGCCAGTTTGAGCCCCTTTCATCGGTGGTACCCGGGGTTGAATGCCTGGGCGACCTGCTCAGTGCACAAGGCTATCAGCTAAGCTTTCTGGGCGGTGCCAGTACCGAGTTCGCCGGTAAAGGACGTTTTTACAGCGATCACGGGTTTGAGAATGTCTTCGGTTTTAAGGCGCTACAGAGCCGTCTGGAAGATCCCGAATACGTCAATGACTGGGGGCTTTATGATGACACCCTCTATGACCTGACAGTGGAAGAGATTGAACGCATGGAAAGCCAGTCTGACCAGCCTTGGGGGGTCGTTAACCTGAGTATTACCGGTCATGCGCCCAACGGATATCCAGCCCAGAGCTGTGTTGAAAGACAAGGCGCATGGGATGAGATTGATATCCTGTATTCTGTGGAATGTTCGGCCTGGCTGGCGCGCAACCTTGTTGAACGCCTCGAAGCAGGTGGTCTGCTTGATAACACCGTGGTAGCGATTCTCAGTGATCATCTCACCATGCGCGTTTCAGTGTGGGATGAGCTGACCACTCTGGATCGGGACAATACGTTTATTCTCTTGGGTACCGATCAGGCGCCACAGCGTATATCGCGCAGCGCTTCCACCATGGATGTTTTTCCGACCCTGCTGGATGCGCTTGGTTATACTCCCAATGACTCACGGGCAGGCCTGGGCGTTTCTCTGCTCAGTGATGCGGAAACTCTGGTTGAGCGTCACGGGGTTCAATCTATCAATGAACGTTTACATGCAGAAAGCGAGCTTCAGGAGCGACTCTGGGAAGGGCTGGCGCCTCAAAGGTCGTCAGAATCCGACAGCCGACCAGGCACAGAGTCACAGGTACTCGAAACCCCGCAGGACACTCCGGAAGAACATCCTATTGCGCATTAAACCTCACTGGACGTGGCGTGGCGCTAACAGCCGTATAGACACTCTCAACGTCCAGGTTCTTCAAGCAGTTTGTGTGGCCCAGCGGGCATTCACGCTGAAAGCAGGGAGAACCTTCCAGTGCCTGATAGTGAATCTGTGCGTTGGCAGTCAAGGGTGGCGTGCAGGCAGGTGATGAAGAACCACAAACAGCATGCACCCGAGTACCGACTGCAGCGGCAACGTGCATCAGCCCCGAATCGTTGGTCACCACCTGGACACAATCCGCCAAAAGATCAACGGCATCCGCAAGGCCCGTCTTGTCACACAGATTATGGGTATGCAGCAACCCTTGGGCAATCGCATCACCGACCACTTGATCCTTGGGGTCACCGAAGATACGCACCTCATAGCCGTCATTCACCAGACGCTCTGCCAGCTGATGAAAATTGGCCGGTGGCCACTGCTGGGCCGAGCCGCATTGAGTTGCAGGCATCAGGCCGATCGCGGGCCGCGAAGACAGTTGATGGGCAATGCGTAGATTGACCAGATTATCGCGATCAATCGTCAAGCGCGGGCTTGGAATGGCAAACTGACCCGTGCTGACTTCGTCCTCCGGCAATCCTAATGACACAAAACGCTTCACCGTCTGGTCAAGCACCAGGTTATCGAGTCTGCGACGCTCGTTGAGCACGCCATAGCGTTGCTTACCTAAAAAGCCGATACGCTCAGGAATACGCGCCAGAAATGGTATCAGAGCGGCCTTCCAAGAATGCGGAAGTACTATTGCGCGGTCATAGCGCCCTTTAAGCTTGGCAGCCAGTTCACAGCTTGATCTGATATCGAACTCATCATGCCGAAGGCCTGACGACCATACCTCATCTACCTCTGGCATGCGCGCCATAATCGGTTGGGACCACGCAGGCGCCACTACACCCAGCGTCGCCTCCGGTTCACGCTGTTTCAGGGTGATGAATAGACTTTGCGCCATGACAAGTTCTGCCAGACAGCTTGGACCCATAACCAATAGCCGCTTTACAGGCTCATTCATTCATCACGTGCTCCGAAGTTCGAAAAAGGATGGGCATGGCTTAACTGACAGTAAGGGATACTGTATGTGCCTATAACCTGCCTGCGAGTAATTGTATACTTGACGCTCTTTGAATTCATGGCCAATGGTGCTTTTTCCGATGAGTGATTCAACCCCTAGCGCGGCACCTGATGTGTCGACCTTTCAAGGACTAATTCTTGCCCTGCAGCAATATTGGGCAGAGCAAGGTTGTGTTGTGCTACAACCACTGGATATGGAAGTTGGCGCGGGTACCTTTCATCCGGCCACCTTTTTGCGCTCCATTGGTCCTGAAACCTGGAATGCTGCCTATGTTCAGCCGTCACGCCGCCCTACTGACGGCCGCTATGGTGAAAACCCTAACCGCCTGCAGCATTACTACCAGTTCCAGGTGGTAATGAAGCCATCACCGGCCAACTTTCAGGAGCTTTACCTGGGCTCATTGAAGCGTCTGGGGCTCGACCCCCTGGTGCATGATATCCGCTTTGTCGAAGACAACTGGGAATCCCCTACTCTGGGCGCCTGGGGCCTGGGATGGGAGATCTGGCTGAACGGCATGGAAGTCACCCAGTTTACCTATTTCCAGCAGGCAGGCGGCATTGAGTGCTTCCCTGTCACCGGTGAGTTGACCTACGGCATCGAGCGGATTGCCATGTACCTGCAGGACGTGGACAGCGTCTATGATCTGGTATGGACCGTCGCACCGGATGGCAGCAAGGTCACCTATGGCGACGTATACCTTCAGAACGAGCGGGAGCAATCCACCTACAATTTTGAATATGCCGACGTTGAGCAACTGTTCAAGGCCTTTGACCATCAGGAACAGGAGTGCGGCAAGCTGCTTGACGCCAAGCTACCGTTACCCGCTTACGAACAGGTGCTGAAAGCATCTCATACCTTCAACCTGCTGGATGCCCGTCACGCCATCTCAGTGACCGAGCGTCAACGCTTTATCCTGCGGGTACGTACCATGGCGCGCAATGTTGCCCATTCCTATTATGACTCACGCAAAGCCGAAGGTTTCCCCATGGCGCCAGAGGCCTTACGGCGTGAACTCTTGGCCGATCAGGGAGACGCATAATGGCTGTTAATACGCTTCTATTGGAACTTGGCGCAGAAGAACTTCCGCCCTCGGCGCTGGATACGCTGTCAGATGCCTTTGCCAATGGCATTCAGCGCGGCCTGGAAGACGCCGGTGTCGCCTTTGATAACGTCATCGCCTATGCCACCCCACGCCGCCTGGCCGTCCAGGTGCGCGAACTGGCCGAGAAACAGCCGGACCGTAACGTGGAGCGCCGCGGGCCAGCCCTGGCCGCGGCCTTCAAGGATGGCCAACCCACCAAGGCCGCTGAGGGCTTTGCGCGCTCCTGCGGTGTTACGGTTGATCAGCTGATCCACCTCGAAACCGATAAAGGTACCTGGCTGGGTTATCACGAACAGCAAGCCGGTGAGACCGTTCAGGCTTTACTGCCAGAGATCGTGCGCAAGGCCATTGGCGGGCTACCCGTACCCAAGAACATGCGCTGGGGGGCCTCACGGGTTGAGTTCTCCCGACCGGTTCACTGGTTGGTCGCCCTGTATGGCAGTGATGTCATTGCCGCTGAAGCCCTGGGCCTGGAAGCCAGCCGCACCACCTTCGGCCACCGCTTCCACGCCCCGGATGCCATCCAGTTGGCTCATGCAGATGACTACCTGGCAGCGCTTGAAGATGCCTATGTACTGGCCGACCGCGACAGGCGCCGGGAGCGTATTCGTGAACAGGTCCTGTCTGAGGCGGAAGTTCAGGAAGCCACCGCCGTGATTGACGAGTCACTGCTGGCAGAGGTCAGTGGCCTGGTTGAATGGCCCGTTGCCCTGACCGGCAGCTTCGATGAGCGTTTCCTGGAAGTGCCTGCCGAATGTCTGATCTCTTCGATGAAAGCCAACCAGAAGTACTTCCACCTGGTCGATGACAGCGGCCAGCTCAAGCCTCTTTTTATCACCATTGCCAACATTGAGAGCCAGGATCCGGATCAGGTTATCCAGGGCAACGAAAAGGTCATTCGGCCCCGCCTGGCCGATGCTGCCTTCTTCTACGAAACAGACCGTAAGCGCACCCTGGCCAGCCGCATTCCCATGCTGGAAAGCGTTGTGTTTCAGCAGAAGCTGGGCACCCTGGCGGATAAGGCACGCCGTACAAGCACCATTGCCCAACTGATTGCCAATCAGATTGGCGGTGATCCGGCTTTGGCCCAACGCGCCGCCGAACTTGCCAAGTGTGACCTGGTCACTGAAATGGTATTGGAATTCCCTGAACTGCAGGGCATTATGGGCCACTATTATGCCAAACAGGATGGCGAACCCCACGAAGTTGCAACAGCGCTGGAAGAACAGTACCTACCTCGCTTTGCCACCGATGATATCCCACATACCGCGACCGGCAAGGCGCTGGCGCTTGCTGACCGCCTGGATACCCTGGTAGGCATTTTTGGGATTGGGCAACGCCCAACCGGCGCCAAAGATCCCTTCGCTCTGCGCCGCGCCTCTATTGGTGTGCTCAACATCCTGATCAAGGGCGAGCTGAATCTGGATTTGCGCGAGCTGTTGGCCTGTGCCGCTGAGCAACATGGTGATCTCCCCAAAACAGAGGGCCTGGTAGAGGATGTACTGACCTATGTAATGGATCGCTTCCGCGCCTGGGGTCAGGAAGAAGGTATCAGCGCTGAAATGTACCTTGCTGTTCGTGCCCGTCCGGTTACCAAGCCCCTTGATTTTGCCCGCCGCCTGCGTGCGGTAAAAGCCTTTGCTCAGCGTGAAGAAGCAGCCGCCCTCGCCGCTGCCAACAAGCGTGTTTCCAACATCCTGACCAAGCAACCTCATGAGGGTAGCGCCCAGGTAAATGCCAGCCTGTTGAGTGAAGAGGCTGAACAGAATCTTTACCATGAAATTACCAATCGGCGTGAAAGTGTTGCTCCGCTGTTTGCAGGGGGTCATTACATGGAAGCTCTCGACACCTTGGCAACACTACGCCGACCAATTGATGACTTCTTTGATCAGGTAATGGTGATGGCAGACGACACTGCCGTGCGTAACAATCGCCTGGCATTGTTGGCCAGCCTGCAGGCGTTATTCCTTGAAGTTGCCGATATTTCTGAACTTCCTCAGTAATACGCGGACGCATGAAGTTTATATATGCTAATCGAAAACCCGGCTATGCCGGGTTTTTTTTGTCTTACTCACTGACGATGTTTCACGTGAAACACTGAACCGCGTCATGCCAATTTATGCGGAGAATTGCTCATATCGCTTACTACCACCGAGGGCAAAGCAGAGATACACAAGTAAAAGGCCCAAGGCCTGGAGCAGGCAAAAATCTTTGATGATCTCGCGGCCTTTGCTGACTGGTTACTGACTCTTCATGGATAAAAGCAAAACGCCGCCGAACCCAATGGTTCAACGGCGTTTTCGATTGCGTAATCTACTTTAAATCAGAGAGGCAGACGATGTTTCACGTGAAACATCGTCTACTTTCTCAGGCTCATTGCTGACTATATATCAAGGTTAGCAACAAGCGCGTTGGTTTCAATAAAGTCGCGACGCGGCTCAACCTCATCACCCATCAGGGTATTGAACATCATATCAGCGGCTACGGCATCTTCAATGGTAACCCTGAGCATACGCCGGCTGTCCGGGTCCATGGTAGTTTCCCATAGCTGATCCGGGTTCATCTCGCCCAGCCCTTTATAACGCTGTACAGAGAGGCCTCGCTGCCCTTCCTGCATTAGCCAGGTCAACACATCAGCAAACTGCCTGACGGGTTTCTGGCGTTCACCTCGAGCGATATAGGCGCCTTCTTCCAATAGACCATTCAGCGTTTCACCCAAAGCCACCATGGCGCGATAGTCAGCACTTTCAAAGAAATCCAGGCCCCAGATATAGTCTGTGGTGACACCATGAGCAAGCAAAGACACGGTGGGTAGAAAAAGGCCGCGCTCAGTATCTTCTTTAAGATGGAAGTGATAGCGAGGCCCGCCCTCATAGGCAACCTGATCATCCATGGCTTTCTGCAATTCTGCAATCCAGTTCTGCATGGTCAGGTTATCTTTCAGGCTTTCTTCACCCATAAGCCCGGACGCATGCACCACCTGCTTTAGCACCTCAATAGGATAAACCCGAGACAGGCGATCAATGCGCTTCATCACACCACGATATTGAGTCACCAAAGCTTCCAGCTGAGAGCCGGCAATACCAGGCGCATCCGCATTGACATGCAAGCGAGCGCCATCTAACGCGGTAGATGTCAGGTAATCCACCATGGCCTGTTCATCCTTGAGATAAAGCTCCTGCTTGCCCCGCTTGATTTTGTACAGCGGCGGCTGAGCTATAAACACATGGCCACGTTCAATCAGCTCTGGCATCTGACGGAAGAAAAATGTCAGCAACAGGGTACGGATATGTGAGCCGTCCACATCCGCATCGGTCATGATAATAATTGAGTGGTAGCGTAGCTTGTCCGGGTTAAATTCTTCCCGTCCAATACCACAGCCCAAGGCCGTAATCAGCGTTCCCACTTCAGCTGAAGACAGCATCTTATCAAAACGTGCCTTTTCGACGTTGAGGATTTTACCCTTCAGCGGCAATATGGCCTGTGTCCGACGATCACGTCCCTGCTTGGCACTTCCTCCGGCAGAGTCACCCTCGACCAGATAGAGTTCAGAAAAGCTGGGATCCTTTTCCTGACAATCGGCCAGCTTTCCAGGTAGCCCTGCTATATCCAGTGCGCCCTTTCTACGCGTCATATCGCGCGCCTTGCGCGCGGCTTCGCGGGCGCGGGCAGCATCCAGCATCTTGTTAACGATGGACTTGGCTTCGTTTGGCTTTTCAATCAGGTAGTCAGAAAACAACCGCCCCATCTCTTGTTCTACAGCTGTTTTAACCTCACTGGATACCAGTTTTTCCTTGGTCTGGGATGAGAACTTGGGGTCAGGCACCTTGACAGAGATAATTGCCGTTAACCCTTCACGTGCATCATCACCTGACGTATTCACCTTGGATTTCTTGAGCAGGCCTTCCGCTTCGATATAGTGATTGAGCGTACGTGTCAACGCAGCACGAAAACCCGCCAAGTGGGTGCCACCGTCCCGCTGGGGAATATTGTTGGTATAGCAGAAGATACTTTCAGTGAAGGTATCGCTCCACTGCATGGCAACCTCCACCTCGACACCATCTTCGCGCACGGCATTGAAATGGAACACAGGGTTGAGCACAGTCTTTTTACTATTAAGGTGATCGACAAATGCTTTAAGGCCACCTTCGTAATGGAAAAGCTCTTCTTTGCCGCTGCGTTCATCCATCAGCCGAATAGCGACACCTGAGTTCAGGAATGACAACTCACGCAAACGCTTGGCGAGAATATCGTAGTGGAATTCGATATTGGCAAACGTATCTGTTGAGGGCCGGAAATGAACCTTGGTACCACTTTGCTCCGTTTTACCCACTACAGAAAGCGGTGCCTGTGGCACACCGTGGTGGTAGATCTGTTCGAACACGTCACCTTGGCGCCAAATCGTCAATCGCAACTCTGATGAGAGTGCATTGACAACCGATACCCCGACCCCATGCAGGCCACCCGAGACCTTGTAGGAGTTATCATCAAACTTACCACCGGCGTGAAGCACCGTCATGATGACTTCTGCGGCTGATACACCCTCTTCTTCATGCAGCTCGGTGGGTACACCTCGACCATTATCGCTAACGCTGATAGATTCATCAGGATGGATGATAACGCGAATTTCGCTGCAGTGACCTGCCAAGGCTTCATCGATGGAGTTATCCACCAATTCAAACACCATGTGGTGTAAACCTGTCCCGTCATCTGTGTCGCCGATATACATCCCTGGACGTTTGCGAACTGCGTCCAGCCCTTTGAGCACTTTGATACTTGATGAATCGTAAGCCTGCTCGCTCATTGACCACTCCATCGTGAATTCTGTCTTGTCCGTCTCACCGAACCGCCTGGTTTCACTTTTGCCTGGTGATTTACGTATCTCGCAAAGTCCACTGCCCAGTTTCATTTAGCTGGCCTAACAATGAGTGCACTCCCCCATTCTGCTCGGCATGTTTCACGTGAAACATCTTCACTTCAGTATCGGAAAGCCATTGACTCTGTAAGGCGGTTGGTTCGACGCTCGTTATAAATGCCTGACATTGAATAGATTCAAGAAGGTGACAAAACCGCTGGCGGTGTTGCTCATCCAGTTCAGCTGGCAGATCATCAATCAGGTACACGCAATGCCTCTTGGCCGTTCTTTCCAGAAATCGACCTTGTGCCAGCTTAAGGGCACTCACTACTAACTTTTGCTGACCTCTGGAAAGCACCTCAATGGCTGGCTGCTTGTTAACCTTTATTCTCAGATCGGCGCGCTGCGGGCCCTGCTGAGTAAATCCCATCTGCTCATCCGTTGCACGACTTGATGCCAGGACATCCGCCAATGGGCGATTTTTATCCCATCCTCGCGCATAATGGAGCGTCAAGCCTTGTAACGATAATAATGATTGCAACGTTTCTTCAAACACCGGCAAAAAATTGCTAAACCATTCGCGACGTTGCTGGTCGATTCTTTCACCGCTATTTGCCAGCTCTTTCTCCCATACATCAAGCTCGTCAAGTTGTATTCTACCACGCCTGAGAAGCGCATTCCGATGTTTCAGTGCTCGCCTCGCCCGTTTCCAGACACTGAAAAATTCATGTTTCACGTGAAACACCCCCCAATCCAGAAACTCTCTTCTTCCGGCAGGTGGGCCTTCAAGCAAGCGGAATGCATCCGGGTTGATGAGTTGCAGTGGCATTATTTCAGCAAGTTCAACCAGACGAACCTGCTTGCGGTTTTTAATACGCAGCTCTAATTCGCGTTGTTCACGTAGGCGACGAACGCCCAGGGTGGTTGCCTGATCGTCATGGAGCCGAGCAAACAATGTCATTTCAGAGACGCCTTGCTGGATGACATTCTTTAGCTGACGAGTACGAAATGAACGCCCCAGTCCGAGGATGTGGATTCCTTCAAGCAGACTGGTTTTACCACTCCCGTTGACACCACTAATGATATTGATCCGGCTTGAGGGAAAGGCAGTAACCGGCTGGAGGTTCCTTATTCCATGAAAATTGAGCTGCTGGATGCTCATCAGAGACGCAACCCTGTGGAGGTGCTATTGGCAGGCATGATTACACAGACAGCAGCCACCATGAAGAAGTGGCGCCGCCGAATCAAAAATACAATGATGGATGGAAAAAACGCCAAGCCAATCACTACAGACGCATTGGCATAACAACATACAGGGCATCACCACCACCGGGCTCTTCCATCAAAGCGCTGCTGTTTGAATTTGCCAGCGTCATTTGCATGCGATCTTCATTCAATACCGAAAGCACGTCGACGAGATAACCGACATTAAAACCGATTTCCATCGCGGCACCATTGTATTCAACCGCAATATTTTCCTCAGCCTCTTCCTGCTCAGGGTTGTTTGCCATGACCTTGAGGTTGCCGGGTTCCAGGTAGAGCCGCACGCCCCGGTATTTCTCATTGGAAAGAATGGCTGTGCGCGACAGCATCTGGCGCAGATCTGCGCGTTCAGCAAGGAGTACCTTGTCGCCGTTACGCGGTACAACCCGTTCGTAATCAGGGAACTTGCCATCAATCAATTTGGACGTAAAAGTGAAGTCACCGGTATGTATACGCACATGCGTTGAGCCCAGCGTCAAACTGACCGGCTCGTCGCTGTCATCCAGCAAGCGAGATAGCTCAAGAATACCTTTACGCGGCACAATCAACTTCTGTGACTGCTCGACAACAACCTCTACCGAACGTGAACACATCGCCAGACGATGCCCGTCAGTGGCAACAGCACGCAGCAGGTTGGTCTGTATTTCCAGTAGCAGCCCGTTCAGGTAATAGCGTACATCCTGCTGAGCCATGGCAAATGCCGTCGAATCTATCAGGTGTTTGAGCGTGCCTCTTGGAACGCTTAATTCCTGACCTCCTTCCGCTTCTTCAATACTCGGGAATTCTGCCGCTGGAAGCGTAGAAAGTGTAAAGCGAGAGCGACCACTACGTAATACCGCTCGACCCTCTTCGACAGCCAGTTGAACCTCAGCCTGTTCGGGCAGCGATTTACAGATATCCATCAGCTTACGGGCAGGAACAGTCGCGGCTCCTTCCTGTTCAACAGCACTGGCGACCGTGCGCCCTATCAGTTCAACCTCAAGGTCTGTGCCCGTCAAGGCGACTTGATCACCTTCAATTTCAATGAGTACATTCGAGAGGACAGGTAACGTTTGGCGACGCTCAACCACGCCGGCTACCAATGTCAGTGGACGCAGCAACGCCTCTCGGGAAATGGAAAATTTCATTAACGCTCCAGATTAAACGGTAATTAGCTGGTCAGCAGACGCAACAGGTTTTTATAGTCCTCGCGGATATCCGCATTCTCTTCCTGTAGAGCTTTTACCTTACGGCAAGCATGCAAAACAGTGGTGTGGTCACGCCCACCAAAGGCGTCTCCAATCTCCGGCAGACTGTGATTAGTAAGCTCTTTGGCCAGTGCCATCGCCACCTGACGCGGCCTTGCAACAGAGCGAGAACGCCTTTTGGACAGCAGATCAGCGACCTTGATTTTGTAATATTCTGCCACTGTGCGCTGAATATTATCCACACCCACCTGCTTGTCCTGGAGAGCCAAAAGGTCTTTCAGCGATTCGCGAATAAAGTCCTGAGTGATGGTCTTGCCCATAAAGTGTGAGTCAGCAATCACTTTTTTCAGGGCCCCTTCAAGCTCACGGACGTTGGAGCGAATTTTCTGGGCGATAAAGAAGGCCGCATCATGAGGAAGATCGACTTTCGATTGATCCGCTTTTTTCATCAGAATAGCCACACGGGTTTCAAGCTCGGGTGGTTCAATAGCCACCGTCAGTCCCCAGCCAAAGCGTGATTTCAAACGTTCTTCAACGCCACTGATTTCTTTAGGATAACGGTCAGAGGTGAGAATCATCTGCTGCCCACCTTCCAATAAAGCATTAAACGTATGGAAAAACTCTTCCTGAGAGCGCTCCTTGCCAGCAAAGAACTGAATATCATCAATCAAAAGAGCATCAACACTCCGGTAGAAACGCTTGAAGTCATTGATGGCATTCAATTGCAAGGCTTTGACCATATCCGCGACAAAACGCTCTGAGTGCAAATACACCACCCGCGCATTTTCACGCCGCTCAGCGAGCGCATTACCCACCGCATGCATCAGGTGGGTTTTACCCAAACCTACACCGCCATATAAAAACAATGGGTTATAAGCCCCACCAGGGTTTTCTGATACCTGACGTGATGCCGCTCGCGCCAATTGGTTGGATTTACCTTCAACAAAGGTTTCAAACGTAAAGTTAGGGTTAAGGCCACTCGTGTGTTTCAGACTGCCTTCAACCTGCACCTGACGCTCACCCGCGCGTTTGGAAGCAGACTCCTCGCGTAATTGATCAATTTCGCGATCATCGTTCATATGAGTGCGTGAAGGCGTAGCAACAGAGGGTGACGGTGGCCTGTTGGATGAGGCTGAGACAGGAGTGCCCAGCTGACGCGGTTGCGGTGCGGCAGCCACCACGCGCCGGCTACCCACTGTCAGACTTACCTTGGGCGGCTTTGCCGGTGCAAGCTCTCTAACTAACTCACTGATTCTCTTCGCATATTTATCATTGACCCAATCACGTACAAACCGGTTAGGTGCTAAAAGACACAGCTCATTGGATTCGCCTTCCTCGGCCTGAAGAGGGCGGATCCAGGTGTTGAACTGCTGCGAATTCAGCTCGTCCTGCAGATAATCGAGACATTGCTGCCAAAGCGCGAGAGACACTCAACTCACCATCGGTTGAAAACGGCCAAATATTGTAGCGCCCCAGAAGCAAGTTATCCACACAAGTATCCACTCGGATTTATCTGTGGATAACCCCTTTGTCTTTATGGCTTGAGACCCTTGAATGGGCTGGGGAAAACTCCCCATAGGGTGCAGAGCCACGATTTATACACGCTTGAACCACAGCTAAACTACCGTTTAAGCACCGTTTATCCACAGTTTTTTTACTGTTTCAACGTATTGATTAATAATCATTATTTTGAGTTATTCACAATTTCTATCCCCACTATTAATAACAATATCAGGTAAAAAATAAATTATAACAATTGGCCCATAATGTGCATCTTGCGTTGCATTGGAAGGCCCACCCTCGGACTGGCCGATGAGCCATTACAGGATTGTCCAGACAAAAAAATTGCACCTGGCGATCTAAAGCTCTACAATTTCCGGTCTTGAATTAGCGGTACCCGAGATGGTTATTGACTTGACCGGGCTCCTGAAATTGACGTTCCGTCCTAAAACCACGTGGGAATAACGAGTTATGAAACGCACCTTTCAACCTAGCGTTCTCAAGCGCAAGCGTACGCATGGCTTCCGTGCGCGTATGGCAACCAAAAGTGGCCGCGCCATTATCACGCGCCGCCGTGCCAAGGGCCGTAAGCGTCTGAGCGCCTGAATCCGGATTGCGTGTGCTCCGTCAAGGCTATCCCCGGTGTCTACGTTTGCTCAATGCTGGGGATTTCAGTCACGTTTTCGAACACGCTGATCTTAAGGTCCATGGCAAAGGCATGATGGCACTTGCACGTTGGAACACGCTCGGTCATCCTCGGCTTGGGCTTGTAGTCAGCAAGAAAAATGTGAAACTTGCCGTACAGCGCAATCGATTCAAACGCCTCGTCAGAGAATCTGTACGATTACGCCAACATCAGTTACCAATGCTTGACATTGTTGTTCTGGCAAGGCGCGGCGTACATGACCTTGACAACGACACGTTACATCGTCAGCTACATGGCATGTGGAAACGGCTGCAGCGTGAAGCGAGACAGTATGAGTGCGCAGGACAGGCATCACCAACAAGCACTCAGCATGACGCTTGACGATCATACAGCGCCGCTCGATCCAGGCCTGCCGTTTGGCAGGCTTTTGTGTGTCATAGGTCGAGTAAAAAAACACTGCACCAGTAGCATGTTCACCACCCAGCGGGCAGACCCCTCATGGACGTAAAACGACTTATTCTCGTGATTCCATTAGCCTTACTGGCTTATTTACTGGTTGTGCAATGGAATCAGGACTACGGTCAACCGATTGACAATTCGTCCTCCAGCGACGTCGTGCAGCGAAGTGACAATGGTACGACGTCTGCTGACACACAGGACGACGACGGCGGTTTGACTGTACCTTCGAGTACTTCTCAGAGTGCGGACATCGAAGAAGGAATGTCTGCAGACGAGAGCACAACCGATAGCCGAGACTTTATTGCGGTGACCACTGATGTGCTTGATGTACGCATCGACCCGCACGGTGGTGACATCCTCTATGCCGCCTTGCCTCAGCATAAGCTGCGCCTGGATTCCGATCGCAATTATGTATTGCTATCGGATAACGAGACACGCAGCTATGTCGCACGTTCCGGCCTTCAGCTCAACGACGAGGCCAACCGAATCGTTTTCACCCCGGAGAGCAACGAATACTTGCTGAGTGATGACGACGATCAGGTAGTGGTGAATCTGCAGGCAGACGTTGACGGCATTGACATTACCAAGCGTTTGACCTTTGAACGCGGTAACTACGCCGTCGATGTTGACTATTATGTCGCCAACAATACCGAATCTTCGGTAAGTGCACGCTTTATTGGCCAACTGGCTCGCGATAACAGTGAAGATCCTTCCAGTGGCGTGGCCCTGGGTATGAATTCCTACCTGGGTGCAGCCTTCTCGACGCCAGAGACGCGTTACGAGAAAGTGGATTTCAGTGATATCCAGGAAAACAAGTTTTCCAACCAGGAAGCTGAAGGGGGCTGGGTCGCCATTATCCAGCACTATTTTGTTTCAGCATGGGCACCCCCCCAGGATCAACAAAACCTTTACTACGCCACCACAGATTCACGTGGGCGCAATGTTGCAGCTTTCGCTGGACCGACCCTTCAGGTTGCCTCTGAAAATGAGGCCAATCTGAGTGCAACCCTCTATATGGGTCCCAAGATTCAGGATTATATGGAGCAGGTGGCCCCCAACCTGAAGCTTACCGTGGATTATGGCTGGCTCTGGTTTATTGCCAACCCTCTTTTCGTGGTGTTGGACACCATCCATGACATCGTTGGTAACTGGGGCTGGTCCATCGTTCTATTAACGGTACTGGTCAAGTTGGTACTGTTCCCGCTCTCTGCGAAAGCCTATAAATCCATGGCCCGGATGCGCAAACTCGGCCCGGAAATGCAGCGGCTTAAAGAGATGTATGGCGATGACCGCCAGAAGATGTCTCAGGAAATGATGAAGTTCTATCAGAAAGAGAAGATCAACCCGCTGGGTGGTTGCCTTCCTATCCTGATTCAGATGCCGGTTTTCATCGCGCTGTACTGGATGTTGCTGGAATCGGTGGAACTCCGTCATGCTCCGTTCATGTTCTGGATTCAGGACCTCTCGGTGAAGGACCCCTTCTTCATCCTGCCGATCCTGATGGGGGCATCAATGTTCGTGCAGCAGATGCTTAACCCGACACCGCCGGACCCCACGCAGGCCAAGATCATGAAGATGCTGCCGATTATCTTCACGTTTTTCTTCCTGTGGTTCCCGGCGGGTCTGGTTATCTACTGGGTCGTCAACAACATCATTTCAGTGGCCCAGCAGTATTACATCACGCGCAAGGTTGAGAATGACCCGAGCATTGGCAAAGGCAAGAAAACCCGCTAAGCCATGTTTCTGATGGGTATCGTCAATACCTTCCAGACCCCCGCCCAGTGCGGGGGTCTGGCGTTTATAGCGGGATAAGCTCACTACACTTACTCATCTGTGAGGGCGTCATGTCAGCACCCCTGTATACCCCCGATACCATTGCCGCCCTGGCGACACCGCCTGGACGCGGTGGCGTCGGTATCATCCGCCTATCAGGCCCACATAGCACCGCTATCGCCGGAAACATACTCGGCTATCCACCCACGCCACGACAGGCTCATTATGGCCCTTTCCACGGCAAGGCGGGCATTATTGATCAAGGCATTGCCTTGTATTTTGCCGGGCCGAATTCCTTTACGGGTGAAGACGTGCTGGAACTACAGGGGCACGGTGGACCCGTTATCATGGACATGTTGCTGGAACGCTGCCTGCAGTTGGGCGCCAGGCTGGCGCGTCCCGGCGAGTTCTCTGAACGCGCCTTCCTGAACGACAAGCTGGATCTGGCTCAGGCTGAGGCCATTGCCGACCTGATTGATGCCAACTCGAGGCATGCTGCTGAAAATGCGGTGCGTTCACTGCAGGGGGAGTTTTCCAACCTCGTTCATGCCTTGGTTCAGCGCCTGATTGAACTGCGCGTTTACGTTGAGGCGGCTATCGACTTTCCTGAAGAAGAAATTGATTTTCTCGCCGATGGCCATGTAGCCCGTCATCTGCAAGGGGTGATGAGCGAACTGGAAAAAGTACGTGCAGCCGCAGGCCAGGGCGCCTTGATGCGGGAAGGCATGAATGTGGTGATTGCCGGACGTCCCAATGCGGGCAAATCAAGCCTGCTCAACGCTCTGACCGAGCAGGACACTGCGATCGTAACCGACATTGCAGGCACTACCCGAGACGTATTGCGTGAACATATCCACCTTGATGGTATGCCTCTGCATGTTATTGATACGGCAGGATTGCGCGACACGCCGGATGCAGTGGAAAAGATTGGTGTGGCTCGCGCGTGGGCAGAAATAGAGGAAGCTGATCGTGTACTGCTGCTGGTCGATGCGTCCACCACCCAGGCAACTGACCCTTTCGATATCTGGCCGGAATTTGTTGAACGTCTGCCAGATCGCTCGCGCCTGACCCTGGTACGCAACAAGATCGATACCAGCCAGGAAGCCTCGGGGATTGATTTGTCCACCGTTTATCCGACCCTGCGCCTTTCGGCAAAGACCGGTACAGGTATGGATAACCTGAAACAGCACCTGAAAGACATCATGGGTTACGCCACGACAACAGAAGGCCGCTTTTCAGCGCGTCGCCGCCATCTAAATGCGCTGGATCGCGCCCATAATGCCTTACAGGCAGGTCACTCCCAGCTTCAGGGCTATGGCGCCGGAGAACTCCTGGCCGAAGACCTGCGCGACGCTCAACAGGCGCTGGGCGAAATTACCGGTGACTTTAGCGCGGATGACCTGCTAGGCGAAATTTTTGGCAGTTTCTGCATCGGGAAATAAAAAGTCATTCTCCCACCAGCCAGTCGCTGTGATACTGGCTCCGCTCGCCCAGTAGCGGCGTGATTTCTGCCATGGCACTGGCCAGGCGCTCATCCAGTCCCCAGGGCGGGTTTACAATCAGCATGCCGCTGCCATACATGCCATATTGATCCGCCCCTTGAGCGCGCTGTTTGAGCTCGCTGCGCCATAGTTTGCGTACACCGCTGGCCTTCAAACTATTCAGCAGGGCCTGGTGAGCACCGGAAGGAAGCAAGGGGTACCAGATAAGCAGGACAGCATGGCGCGTCTTGGCCAGGGCCCGAATCGCCGTTTCAGCCACTTCCTGGTATTCCTGTTTACGCTCATAGCTGGGGTCGATCAACACACACAATCTGGGCGTGGCGACCGGCACCCGTTTGGCCAAACCGGCTAACCCATCGGCAAAAATTCGCTGAGTCTGTTCAGGAAGTGCCTGCGTATTAAGCTGCTCATGCTCACCGGGATGAAGTTCAAACAGGCTCAGCGCATCCTGTTGGCGTATCGCCCGCGATAACCACCAGGGAGAACCAGGATAATGGCTGAGCGCATTCGTACATGGCTGAGCCGCTTCCAGCTGGTTAAGCCAGGCGCCCAGCAAGGAATCTTCAAGCCTCTGGCGGGCTTGCCAGAGCGGCCAGATGCCATAGCGGTATTCCTTTAGGCGCTGAGTCTCTTGTCGGTCTAGCGGATACAGGCCTCTGCCCGCATGAGTATCAATAAATGTAATCGCTGATTTTTTACGTAATAAATAATCCGCCACGGCGAAAAGGGTCAGGTGCTTGTGCACATCGGCGAAATTGCCGGCGTGGTAGGCATGTTGGTAGGAAAGCATAACGTGTCCTTTGATAACGTAGTGGCGGATACAGCCTACGCGGCATCAACTGGGTGGTTACAATAAAAAACCCGCTATACCTGATGGATAGCGGGTTGAACTGCCCTGGAGAAAGGGTGAAGAAGATCAGGGCTGCTGATAATCACGTGCACCTTCTGTCGGGGTCAGGGTGATCTCTACGCGACGGTTCTGAGCTCGCCCCTGTTCGCTATCATTGCTGGCCACTGGCTGTGTTTCACCATAGCCGCGGATATTCAAACGGCTACCTGATACACCATTCTGGTTAAGGTAATTGCTGACCGACTGCGCCCGACGTTCAGAAAGACGCTGGTTATAGTCAGCATCTCCGGTGCTGTCGGTATGCCCCGCCACATTGACTCGGGTATCCGTGTACTCACGCAGTACATTGGAGACTTCATCAAGAGATGAGCGGGCCTGTGAAGTAAGATCGCTTGAGTCAAAGCCGAAAGTGACGCTGCTGGGCATATTGAGCACAATATCATCACCACGACGATCTATTTCAATTCGCGAGCCTTCAAGATTCTGGCGCAGTTGCTGTTCCTGACGATCCATATAAGCGCCGATGCCCGCCCCGGCGGCAGCGCCAACGGCAGCACCAATCAGGGCGCGGTCGCGGCGGCTGGTGCTGCCATCTCCGGAAAGTGCCCCCGCGGCAGCACCAATCGCGGCCCCTATTCCTGTGCCGGTCGTGGTGCTGGAACGCTGAGTGTTACCGCCATAAGGGTCGGTTGCACAACCGGCAATGAAGATGACGGCCGCAAGGGGTGTCAGTAATCGATAGGGTCGCATTGCATACTCCTGGTATTCATGAGCCAGCCCGATTAGGGCAAATTATGCGTCACTGATCTCTGCCAGCAACTCATTCAAGAATAGTAGACCTTGCGGGGATGCTCTAAGCCTTTTCGGCGTTTCCTCTAAAAGTCCTTTTTTGCTGGCACTTTCAAGGGTCTGTGTTAGCGCATCAAGAGGCTGCCCGGTGTGTGCCTGCCACGTCGCCATGGAGACCCCATCGCTCAGGCGCAGAGCATTCATGGCAAATTCCAGCGGAAGCTCCCGTTCAGGTATTGCCCGCTTTCCAGCAAGGAAGCCACGCATATCGCCCCGGCGCTGCATATAGGCATCTGGCTGACGGGTTTTCCAGCGACGCTCGATTATCCATTGGCCATCGCAGGTAATATGGCTGAATTTGCCATGAGCCCCCGCCCCAATGCCCATATAATCACCAAACTGCCAGTAATTCAGGTTATGGCGGCTTGCCTTGCCTGGCTTTGAGTAGGCGGATATTTCATAACGTTTGAGCCCTGCCTGTTCCAGAACTTCATGCCCCGCGTCCTGAATATCCCAGAGGATGTCTTCATGTGGTAGCACGGGCGGAGCAGAATGAAAAGCGGTATTAGGTTCCAGGGTAAGCTGATACCAGGAGAGGTGCTCGGGCGCCAGTGCCAGCGCCTGATTGAGATCTGCCATTGCATCATCAACAGTCTGCCCAGGCAGCCCGTGCATCAGATCAATGTTGATATTATCAAAACCGGCTGCACGTGCCTGAGCAACCGCCTTTATCGCCTCATCTCCGCTATGGATACGTCCAAGGGCGGCCAGCTGTTCAGGCTGAAAACTCTGCACACCCAGCGAAAGCCGATTGATACCCGCTTTACGATAACCGTGAAAACGCTCCTGCTCGGTCGTTCCGGGGTTGGCCTCAAGGGTGATTTCAATATCAGCAGCAAACGGTAACTGACTGTCTATTGCGGTTAACAATTCTTGATAAAACTCAGGCGATAGCAGGCTTGGCGTGCCACCGCCAATAAAAATTGCTGCCAGCGGGCGTCCGGCCGCAAGTGGCAGGTCCTGCCTGAAATCTTCCAACAACGCTTCCAGATAGGCCGCTTCAGGTAATTTATCATGGTGAGGCTCATGAGAATTGAAATCACAGTAGGGGCACTTACGCACACACCAGGGGGTGTGGATATAGAGCGACAGCGGCGGAAGCTCAAGTGCTTGTTCAACCATGCGCCACCTGCAACGTCTCTACCAGTGCCTGCAGGGCACGCCCGCGATGGCTCAAGCGATTTTTCCTTTCCGCCGGTAATTCTGCAACCGTGGTTCCCTGATCAGGCAACCAGAAAAGTGGGTCATAGCCGAACCCCCCTTCGCCACGTGGCCCCGTCAGTATCTCGCCTTCCCAGCTGCGTTGAACAATGATGGGAACAGGGTCTTCAGGGTGACGCAAGTAAACCAGCACACACCAGTAACGCCCGCTACGCTGCCCTTCTGCATAATGGCTTAACGCTTCAAGCAGCTTGGCATTGTTACGTTCGTCGCTTTTGGGTTCACCACCATAACGCGCGGAATAAATACCCGGAGCACCGTCAAGCGCATCAACTTCCAGCCCGGAATCATCTGCCAGAGCTGGCAAACCGCTGGCCTGGCTGGCAGCACGTGCCTTGATCAAGGCATTTTCTACAAACGTCAGGCCGGTCTCCGGCACATCACCCACGCCAAAATCTGCCTGAGGGCGCACATCCAACCCCAGAGGAGCCAGTAACTGATTGAATTCTTTTAGTTTACCAGCATTTCCACTGGCAAGTATCAAAAACTGCTTTGACATTACTTATCTCTCCTGAAAAAGACTTAATTACATTAGCTAAAACGAATTTTAAAAGTATTAAATATCATGCAGATAGGACAAATATATCCATATGATATAAGTAAATTCCAAAATATTTCATTACATTATTTTACCTTTTGAGGTTTTTAGTCAAGAATGAACCAGATGTTAAAAAATTAAACCTTAAGGGTGAGTGGAGTTCATAATGAAACACTCGAAAAACAGGAGAGATGTATATCTTGTAACTGAGAAAAG
>NZ_VMQS01000096.1 GCF_007625055.1 Halomonas sp. | reverse complement strand
TGGTTCGGGTCACAGTGCCTGGCGAGCGCCGGGCTTGCCACCGCGCAGATCTGCTCGGGCATCAGCTCGATCACCTCAGCCTGCGCTGGCCAGGGCGGCTCGGAAAAGGCCAGGTGAGCGCTGGTGGCGCTGTGGGTGTCAGGCTGTTCCGTATCACTCACCACCACCTGTAAATTGAGCGTCGGTAGTGCCGCATGCAAGCGGTCCAGCCGGGGGATCAGCCAGCGCGCCAGCAGGCTGCCGGGGCAGGCGAGGGTGAAGGGCGCCTGACGCAGCTCATCCTTGAGCGCTGCACAACTATCCCTCAGTCGCGCAAACGCCTCGCCCACGCCGCTTTGCAAGCGTTGCCCGTGGGGCGTCAAGACCAGGCCCCGTCCTTCCTTGGTCAACAGCGCCACACCAAAATGTTCATCCAGGCTTTTCAGCTGCCGGCTGACGGCACCGTGGGTCACGCTCAGCTCGTTGGCAGCGGCGGTCACGCTGCCCAGCCGGGCGGTGGCTTCAAACGCGCGCAGGGCGCCGAGCGGGGGAAGGGTGTGATTTATCAATGTGTGACTCCAGCTCACAGGTGAGTGATATCTTATCGATTTTTATCAACGCCTGCCTGGGCTAATGTCATCGCATACTCAACGCACGGCCCGCTGAGCCAGCAGGCTGATGTCTGACCCAGAGGTTATGATGAATAAGCCTATCGATCTATCTCGCTTAGCAACACCCCAGGCGACCAGCCTGCCCGATATCAACGGTATGTTTGGCAGTTTTGGTGGCCGCTTTGTGGCTGAAACCCTGATGCCGCTGATTCTGGAGCTGCAGGAGGAATACACCGCCGCCAAGAGCGACCCTGAGTTCCAGCGTCAGCTGGCCTACTTCCAGGGAGACTACATTGGCCGACCCAGCCCGCTGTATTATGCCGAGCGGCTGACCGAGCATCTGGGCGGCGCCAGCGTGTATTTCAAGCGCGAAGAGCTTAACCACACCGGCGCCCACAAGATCAACAACTGCATTGGCCAGGTGCTGCTGGCCAAACAGATGGGTAAAAAGCGCATTATCGCCGAGACCGGCGCAGGCATGCACGGCGTGGCCACTGCCACGGTAGCGGCGCGCTTCGGCCTGCCCTGCGTGATCTATATGGGCGAAACGGATATCGAACGCCAGCAGACCAATGTGTTCCGCATGAAGCTGTTGGGCGCGGAAATCATCCCGGTCACCTCCGGCACCGGTACCCTCAAGGATGCCATGAACGAAGCCCTGCGCGACTGGGTCACCAATGTGGATGATACCTTCTACATTATCGGCACCGTGGCGGGCCCGCACCCCTATCCGGCCATGGTGCGTGATTTCCAGGCGGTGATTGGCCACGAAACCCGCACCCAGATGCTGGAAAAACATGGCCGCCTGCCGGACTCGCTGATTGCCTGCGTCGGCGGTGGCTCCAACGCCCTGGGGCTTTTCTACCCCTTTATTGACGATGCCGATGTGCAGATGATTGGCGTTGAAGCCGGTGGCAAAGGCGTCAAAAGCGGCCTGCATGCGGCCAGCCTGAACGGCGGCACCCCCGGTGTACTGCACGGCAACCGCACCTATCTGCTGCAGAATGAAGACGGCCAGATTGCCGACGCCCACTCGATTTCTGCCGGGCTGGACTATCCCGGCATCGGCCCGGAACATGCCTGGTTGCACGAGCAGAAGCGGGTCGACTATGTCTCAGCCACCGATGATGAAGCGCTGGAAGCCTTCCAGCTCTGCTGCCGTCAGGAAGGCATCATTCCTGCCCTGGAAACCGCCCACGCCCTGGCTGAAGTAACCAAACGGGCACCGACGCTTCCCCGTGACCACCTGATGGTCATCAATCTCAGCGGGCGCGGCGACAAGGATATGATGAGCGTTGCCCAGCACCTGGGCGAAAAATTTGGTGTAAAACCTACCTCCCCATAAATCAGGAGTCTGCCATGCCAACCACATCACGCCTTGAGCAATGCTTTACCGCCCTCAAGCAGCAGGATCGCCCGGCGCTGGTCAGCTACCTGACCGCCGGCGACCCGGACCCGGAGACGTCTCACCGCCTGATTCACGGCCTGCCAGCGGCAGGTGTAGATATCATCGAACTGGGTATGCCGTTCAGCGACCCCATGGCCGATGGCCCTGCCATCCAGAAAGCCGCCCTGCGTGCCCTGAATAACGGCCAGACCCAAGCCAAGACCCTGGAGATGGTGCGACGCTTCCGGGAAGACAACACCACCACGCCGATTGTGCTGATGGGCTACTACAACCCGATTTTCTGCTACGGCGTGGAGCGCTTCCTGGCCGATGCGGCCAAGGCGGGTATTGATGGCCTGATCGTGGTCGATCTACCGCCGGAACACGACGAAGAGCTCTGCCAGCCCGCCGCCCGCCACGGTATTGATTTTATCCGCCTGGCTACGCCGACCACCGATGCCAAGCGCCTGCCCAGAGTGCTGGGGAATGCCTCCGGGTTTATCTACTATGTCTCGGTGGCGGGGGTAACCGGCGGTAATGCGCCCACGCCCGAGCGGCTGGAAAACGCGGTGGATGAATTGCGCGCCAAGACAGATCTCCCGATTGCCGTCGGTTTTGGCATCCGCACCGCCGAACAGGCCACTATTATTGGCCGCTACAGTGATGGCGTTGTGGTCGGCTCGGCGCTGGTGGATTGTATTGAACACGCCACCAGCCCAGATGAGGCCCTTGAGGGGGTACATGGCCTGGTGCGTGACCTGGCTGCCAGTCTCCGCACCTGCCGTACCCAGTGTGAAGTCGTTGATTGAGAGTGAGGGGGTTGTTCAAGGATAAAGGGATTGATCAAGTGATAGGGTGACTTGCTAAGCTAGACGAAGACATCTTTCATTAAGGAACCGCTGCATGGACAACCCCCACCCCTGGGCAGAAACGCTACCGCTGCTTTATGAACACCTCTGGGCGCGTTTGATTCGGGGTGTGCATGACCGCCATGCCCCGGCACGCCACCCTGTATTGGCGACTGTCAGCGCGCAAGGGGTGCCGCAGGCCCGCACCCTGGTTCTGCGCGGTGCTGACAAGCCGACAGCCACGCTGACGTTCTATACCGATCTGCATTCCGCCAAGGTGGAGGAACTGCGCACCTCGCCGTTGGCAGCGCTGCATATCTGGGATGCCTCGGCCCATCTTCAGATGCGGATTGACGCCAGCGTCACCCTGATGACCGGCGACGACGTCAGCGACATATGGCAGCGCCTGCCTGAGCATTCGCGCCTTGCCTACAGCAGCAACGCGGCGCCGGGAACGCCGATTGCCGATTCGCTGGCCTATAGCAAAACCCCGGATCAGGCCGCCTTTGCCGTGCTGCGCCTGGACATTCAGGCCATAGACGCCCTGCACCTGGGACCTGACCATCGCCGAGCCCGGTTCACGCGGGCTGATGAATGGGCCGGGCAATGGCTGGTGCCGTAAGATTCCAATAGCATCTGTACTGCAGCGCTGCCGCCCAAACTCTGCTAACCGACAGGATTGATCGCATTGAACCAGCAGCACCTTTTGGCACTCGGCCGCTACCACCCGGTTGTGATTGAAGGGATGGGCGGCTTTGACAGCCGAGACCCGCGACCGGTGGCCGCCAGCATTGCCCAGCGGCTGAGAGGGCACTGGCAGAATAAGCCTACCGACAAGCCCAAGCTGATTGTGATTCAGGGTGACCCGCTGGAAGAGCGGGGTATCTCCGCGATTACGCCGCTGGTGGCCGCAGCACTCGGCACGTCACGCGGGCTTGTCTGCCTGGATGAAGCCATAGCGGACTACCACGCGCCCAATGCCGACAGAAACAACGTGATTCTGGAAGTTCGCTATTCCCAGCTCGCCGAGATCCTGAACCACCACCAGCCTGATACGCTGCAGCGCCTCGAGGCCCGGGTGGACCGCGCCATTAGCGAGAAAAACCATCAGCGCAGCGCCATGGGCAAGGCCCCGCTCAAAAGCTACTTTCGTGATTTCGCCCTGCTGCAGGAAGTGACCAAGGCTGCCTGCC
>NZ_VMQS01000043.1:20108-22516 GCF_007625055.1 Halomonas sp. | reverse complement strand
AGCCTTTGCGCGTCAGCAATACGGCGCAATTGTTCTGAGACCTGACGATCGGTTCCGGCTTCTGCGGTTATATTCAGCCGTTGATTGGTACGCGACAGCCGTTGATAGATAACGCCATCTGCCATGCTGGCAGAGATATCATTAAACACCGCCACCGTGGTGGCGCGTGCATTCTGGAGATTCTGAAAAGAGGCCAACCGCTCGCTGAGCTTAGCGGCATCGGCCTTGAACTCGCTGACGCGACGGATATCAGCATCAAGCTGGGAGATCTGCTGGCCAATAAACGCGTTACGTTGCTGCTGGGCTTCCGTTTCCGCCTCATAATAAAGGGCAATAGCACCCCCCATTGCCGCGCCTAGCAGCAGAGCCAGTACCAAGAAGGTATAGAAACGCCGGGTCAGTTTTTCACGCCGAACCTCTCGCCAGGGCAGCAGATTAATCATTATACTCATCGCCCCTATCTCCTAGTGCCTGGCTCGCATGGCCAAGCCACATGCAGTCAACATGGCAGGTGCATCATTGCTCAAAGCGTCCTTGTTGAGGCGTTTGCTGACCAGCATGCGCTGAAACGGATTGGCAATCGTGACGTTCATACCACTGTCTTCAGCTATCCTCTCGGCTAACCCGGGAATGACACTGGAACCACCGGCCAGCACAATCTCTTTCACCTCATGGTGACGACCGGCAGTGTAATAAAGCTGCAATGAGCGCCCTACCTGCTGGACAATGGTTTCCAGAAAAGGCGTCAACACCTGAGCATGATAATCCTCCGGCAAACCGCCGCGCTTTTTGGCAAGCCCCGCTTCTTCCATCGTAAGGTCATAGCGTTCTCGGATGGCATCCGTCAACTGGCGTCCTCCGAACACGGTATCGCGGCTGTAAACGATATGCCCTTCGCGCATCACATGAAAGGCATTCATATGAGCACCAATATCCACCAGTGCAACGCAGGCCGACGCTTCCACCTGAGTCGATAACTGACGACGCAACGAATCAAAAGCGCGCTCAACGGCAAAGGTTTCCACGTCAACAGCGGCAGGTTCAAGACCCGCTTTTTCCAGAGTTTCAGTCAGCTGCCTAACATCCTGCTGGCGACACGCGACGAGCAGCACCCGCTGCTCGTCTTCATTGAAGGGCGAAGGCCCCAACAACTGAAAGTCAAACGCCACTTCATTAATGGGGAACGGGATATGACGTTCGGGGTCTTCCGTGATGCGTTCTTCAATCTCCTCCTCGCTTAACCCCAGCGGAAAGGACAACGTCTTGGTAATTGCCGCACTGGCAGGAACGGCCACAGCGGCTTTACGGGTGGAGGGTTTGGCATGCTCAACGGCGCGACCGAGTACGTGGGCGACATCATCAATATCCTGAATGCGACGCTCTACGACAGCACCGTCGCGTAATGGTCGAACAGCATAGCTGGCAACTTCATGGTTGCCAGCAGTTGGCTTGAGCTCAAGCAGCTTGACGGTGGCTGACGTAATATCCACGCCAATCAGCCCTTTGCTAGGCTTTGGTAAGCGCATTATCGAGTTTGACTCCCGCAAATAAAATCGCTGCTAGGAGGTTACATTACTTTAACGGTGTGCACACTCAAGCGCTTTTATGACATCACTACTGGTGAGAGCCGGCTTAGCTTTCTATAATGCCCGCTTATCGTGTCGTTCTATTTATAAATAGCTGTGTATCACCTCAGGTGACAACACACCTTATCGCCCACAGGGGCTTTTGTTCATGAAGTTGATCCGTAACATTATTTTATCCTTATTTTTTATGCTCGTATCGCTGGGCGGCGGTGTTGCACTGGCCGTTGTTGGTGCGGCCTTGTACTTTGCCCCCGGGCTTCCAGACGTGCGTCAGCTGCAGGATTTCGAGCTACATACCCCCCTGCGCATCTATACCCGCGATGCCAAACTGATTGGTGAATTTGGTGAGGAGCGGCGTATTCCCGTCGACTTTGAGAATATTCCCCAACCCATGATTGATGCCCTGATTGCGGCAGAAGACCAGAGCTACTTCGAGCACTCCGGGGTAGACCCACGAGGCCTGGCCCGCGCGGCGGTTGAGCTGGCACAAAGTGGTGGTGCCATTCAGTCCGGTGGCTCGACAATTACCATGCAGGTGGCCAGAAATTACTTACTCACCCTTGACCAGACCTTTACCCGCAAGATTCGTGAAATCCTGCTGGCATTACAGATGGAGCAGGTGCTCGACAAAGAAGCCATCTTTGAGCTTTATGTTAACAAGATCTTTCTGGGCAACCGCGCTTACGGCATTGCCTCCGCCTCCGAAACCTACTACGACAAGCCCCTTGGTGAACTCACCCTCGCCCAGACAGCCATGATTGCTGGCTTGCCCAAGGCACCTTCAGCCTTTAACCCCCTGGCTAACTCCGAGCGCTCATTAAT
>NZ_VMQS01000043.1:7870-20008 GCF_007625055.1 Halomonas sp. | reverse complement strand
AGGCCGCTGAACGCAGTCAGACAGAGGTCGACGGTTTCGATGGCGACGTCAGTAACTGGGCTCAGGTCTTGCAGAACACCCCCAGTTACGGTCTTCTCGACCCGGCTATTGTTGTGGAAACCCCTGGCCGTGAGATGCGGGTCATGACCCAGGATAACCAGATCCGAACTATCGGCTGGGAGAACATGGCCTGGGCGCAACCCTATCTGAGCCCACGCAGCCGTGGAGAGGCCCCTACCGCCGCCGGGCAAATTGCTGCGCGAGGTGATCTGGTGCGCGTAGTGGAAGATGAAGACAACAACCTGCGCCTGTCACAGCGTCCTCAGGTGGAAGGTTCTCTGGTGGTTCAGGATCCCAATGATGGGGCCATTGTTGCCCTGCAAGGGGGCTTCGATTTCAATGCCAGCAAATTCAACCGGGCAGTGCAGGCACAGCGGCAATCAGGGTCAATCTTTAAACCCTTTATTTATGTGACCGCCTTGCATAGTGGTGAAATGACCGCCGCCACCATCATTAATGACTCGCCGCTGGTGCAGGCTGACGGTAGCAGTGCCCTATGGCGCCCGATGAACTCCAGCCGTGACTTCCTGGGACCGACGCGTCTGCGGCCGGCACTGGCGCGCTCACGCAACCTGGTGACGATCCGCATCCTCCGGGCGATGGGCCTTGACTACACCATCAACTACCTGCAGGGGTTTGGATTTGCACCAGAACGCCTGCCTAACGGACTGTCACTGGCGCTTGGCAGTGCCAGCCTGACACCACTGGAAATGACCAATGCCTACGCCATTCTTGCCAACGGAGGCTTCAAGGTTCACCCCTGGTACATTCATCATGTTACCCAGGGAGAGGAAGACGGCGAGGTGGTTTACCGAGCATCCCCTCGTGTTGTCTGTAAAAACTGCCCTCCAGAACAGGAAAAGGTTGAAATTGATGGTAGGGAGTTTCCGGTTGCCCCGCGAGTCGTAGAGCCGGAAGCTGCCTATATTATCCGTGACATGCTACGCGACGTCATCGAACGAGGGACCGGACGAGCTGCCTTGAGCCTTGAACGAACTGACATCGTGGGTAAGACAGGCACCACCAACGATCAGCGCGACGCCTGGTTTGCAGGCTTCAACAGTGATCTGGTGGCCACCGTCTGGGTAGGCAAGGATAACAACGAGAGCATTGCTGAATACGGCGCCAACGCCGCCCTACCCATCTGGATCAGCTTTATGCGCGATGCCCTGGAAGGTCAGCCGGAAGCCTGGCCCGAGCAGCCCGAATCGGTCGTCAGCGTGCGCATTGATCCTGATTCAGGACGCCGCCTGTATGACGATCAGTCAGGCGGCATTTCCGAGCTGTTTGATGTTGATCATCTCCCCGATTATCAACCGAGCTCCATCAGCCAGGAAGTCGAGGAAATGAGTGGTTCCCAGGGAACAGGCTCACCTGAATCTATCTTCTGAGCTACCTGATCCTTCCTGATTAACTGAAAAAGCCCGGCGTTTTACGCCGGGCTTTTTTGCTGGCAGGTGGCTTACATTCAAGCAGATTGCAATGACGACTCTCGACGGCTTGCCAACCAGTTTGCGCCAATGGCGATCACCATCACCAGCGCACCTGCCGCTTCAATCATGAAATCAGGGTAGAAGACAGCCACTATGGCGCCGCCGATGGCCAGACGTGAAAACAACCCCATCTGGGTAAACAGATAGCCCTCAAGTGCCGCCGCAAAGGCACCCAGCGCGAGCAGGGCAATAAATCCCGTCCAGATGACTACGCCAACCGGTCCGCCCATGATAATTTCCGGGTTAAACACCATAAATAGCGGAATAAGGTAAAGCCCCTTGGCGAATTTCCAGGCCTGGAAGCTGGTTGCCATAGGTTTGCTGCCCGCTATGGCAGCCCCGGCAAACCCGGCCAACGCCACCGGCGGGGTCACATTGGAGTCCTGGGAATACCAGAATACGACCAGATGCGCGATCAACAGCGGAATACCAAACTCCTGGGTCAGCGCCGGCCCCACCAGCACAATCAGGACGATATAGCTGGCGGTTACCGGCAAGCCCATACCCAGAATCAGGCTGGCCAGCAACACCATGACCAGGGCCAGAATCAGGTTGCCCCCTGAGAATGCCATCATCATCGAAGAAAACTTGAGCCCCAGCCCTGTCAGGCCCACCACACCCACAATAATACCCGCTACCGCACAGGCCATGGAGACCGCCACCGCGTTCCTCGCGCCCAGCTCCAGTCCTTCAATCAACTTGCGTAGACCGCTGGCCAGCGCCATCTTTATCCGACGGGCAGTCACCGGTTGGCCTTGCCCAGGTGCCAGGAAGAAAAACCATACGACATAACGCAGCACGGCAACGGCCACCATGGTGAGCACCGCATAGTAGCCGACGCGCATAGGCGACATGTTCATTGCCAACAGCCATACCAGTACCAGCAGTGGCAACAGGAAATGCCAGCCATTGCGCATCACGTCGCGCATCTGGGGCAACTCGCTGCGCGCCATGCCCTGCATGCCCTGTTTCAGGGCGATGATATGCACGAACAGGTAGACAGTGGCGAAATAAAGCACTGCCGGAAAGATGCTGACCTTGACGATATCCAGATAAGGTGTGTTGGTATATTCGGCAATCAGGAACGCCCCCGCCCCCATCAAGGGCGGCATGATCTGCCCCCCGGTAGACGCCGCGGCCTCAATACCACCGGCCTGCCTGGGCTTGTAGCCAAGCTTTTTCATCAGCGGAATGGTAAAGGCTCCCGTGGTCACCACATTGGCAATCGCACTGCCGGAGATCGAGCCCATCCCCGCCGAGGCAATCACCGACGCCTTGGCGGGGCCACCCCGCTGGCGCCCAGTGGCCGCGTAGGCCATATCAATGAAAAACTTGCCCGCCCCGGTGCTTTCCAGAAAGGCGCCGAACAGCACAAAGATAAAGATGTAAGTCGCGGCAACTCCCAGCGGCAGGCCAAAAATGCCTTCCTGCCCCAGGTACAGCTGCCCGGCAATACGGTCCAGGCTATAGCCGCGATGAGCCAGAATCCCCGGCAGCCATTCCCCCAGCCAGGCCAGGTCGCCCCGCGGTCCGGCCATGGCATAGAGGATGGCAACGGTGCCGATGATCGTCATGCTGACACCCACGGCGCGTCGGCTGGCTTCAAGCACCGTCAAGGTAGCGATGCAGGCCACCAGAATATCGGTATCACTCCAGAAGCCGGCACGGTTGATGATGTCATCCAGAAAAAGTACCAGATAGCCACCGGTGACCACGGCACCTATAAAAAACAGCGTATCAATCGCGCCTGCCAGCAGGCCGCGCTTGCGATGCGGGCCAAAGGCAGGAAACATCAGAAAGGCCAGCATCATGATCAGCGCCAGATGGATACTACGCTGATAGAAAAGCCCCAGCGGCTGGATACCCGCTGAATAAAGCTGAAACAGCGACAGGCCGACCGCCACTGCTGTAATACACCATAGGATGGGTCGTGAATGCGGTATCTTGCCGCCTGGCATGACCACCGCAGGTTGCGTGGGTTCATTCATGAAATTATCACCTGGCCCCGTATGATTTACTTGTTGGTGGTTACTGATCGACCGTCTTCTGAAGACGGATCATTACCCGCTCCCCTGCTGCCTGCTCACTGATACTGACGCTTTCAGTGGGCGCTTGCGCGGGCCAGACAAGGCGATGGTTCACCCGCATGGCGCCAACACGCAAGGCATAGCGGTTGCCGGGCACTGGTTCATCAATCCCCTTGATCCAGTAGCCACCTTCACCATCTGATACCTGCACGCCCCTACCCAGCACATGACCAAGACCGGCGGCAAAATCCGGTTGATGGCTGCGCTCCAGCACCATCCGGCCTGCTACATTACGGTAGCAGTCAAGCACCACAAACTGAGCAACGGAGTGATTCCACTTCACACACCACTGCGCCCCTTGGGGCATAGAGATGGTGATCAGCCGCTGCTTGCCTGGGGAACCTGGCTGAACATCGCGCTCAACCACCAGCTCATAGCCAACAGCCGGAGCAGAGGCTGGCTCTGCTCCGGCTGCAGGAGAGGTGACGAAGACAGCCAACAGAACCAACCTCTGCCAGCGCCTTGCCCAGGGAAGCAGGCAGAACATGATTTTGATCATGGCAGCCTGTCGTCTGTTAAAAGATCAGAATATCCCACTCACGGACGAAGACGATCCGGCACGTCGACGCCAGCATCTTCCAGGTAACGTATAGAGCCCGGATGCAGCGGCACAGGCGTTGACTCCAGGGTAAAGTCAATGGTGGTGTCGTTGGCTGCAGGGTGAACGGCAATCAGCTCATCGGTCTGCTCGAACAGCAGCTCGGTAAGTTGGTAGGCGAGTTCTTCATCCATGGCCGCATTGACCACCAGCACATTGGGAACGCCAAGGGTCGGCACCGCTTCGTCCATGCCTTCATAGAGATCTTCACCCAGCTGATAGCGGGCAAAAACAGCCACCTCTTCCTGGGCATTGGCAATCTCTTCGTCTGACAGACCCACCAGACGGATATCACGGGTGGTTGCCAGGTTCATGATGGAACTTGTAGGCGGGCCAACGCTCCAGAAGCCTGCATCAATATCGCCATCGCGAATGGCGTCAGCCGTTTCATTGAAGTTCAGGCGCTGAGGCTCGAAATCGTCGTAGCTGATGCCATTGGCTTCCAGCAAGGCCCGGGCGTTCAGCTCGGTACCGCTGCCTGGTGCCCCGACAGACACCCGCTTGCCCTCAAGGTCGCTGATGGAATGCACATCCGATTCAGCCAGCGTGACCAGCTGAACGGCATTGGGGTACAGCGATGCCAGCGCGCGAGTGTCCTCGATCTGGCGATTCTCAAAATCCCCGGTGCCGGTATAGGCCTGGTAGACAGTATCTGCCAGCGCCAAGGCCATATCTGCATCGCCTCGCATGATCAACCCCATATTCTCGACCGAGGCACCGGTCACCTCAGCGGTTGCCTGGGCGTCTTCAATATGGCTGTTGATCATTTCGGCAAAGCCGCCACCCATCGGATAATAGGTGCCGCCCGTGCCGCCGGTGGCAATCGACAGCTGCTGGGCTGATGCGGGCAGTGCTACGGCCAGCATGCACCCAGCGGCCAGGGTGGTCACGGTTGTGGCAGATTTACAAGATTGCATACGGACTCCTTCGCCCTCTCGGGCTTTATTGTTGATATGACACACATGCTTCTATCGATCAAAACGGCGCACCAAAACGCCATACCTGAGCGAGCTAACAGGCGCCAGGATTGTGTAACAAAACCTAGCACGTCTTAAAAGCGCTTGGCCACTGTGGATTTACGCTGGCGTAAACGCAAAGTATCCCAGCCAGCATCTAAGCGTCTAGCATCCGGCTAACCTGACTGACAATATGGGCGCCAATCGGCAGCGCTGAGGTTGCTGCAGGAGACGGCGCATTACCCACGTTCAGGGTCCGCCGGGTATTCACAAACAGAAAATCATCCACCAGTTTGCCGTCGTGAGACACCGCCTGGGCTCGCACACCTGCCGGGTAAGGCTGAAGGTCATCCAGGGTAATACCCGGGCAATACTTTTGCACCAGAGCCAGGTACCCCCGCTTATAGAGTGAATTTTTCATTTCCAAAAGCCCAGGGCGGGCATTCCTGGCCAGCACCTTGAGAATGCCACCATGGGTGAGCATCCGGCCCGTATCCGCAAGCGATATATCGCGCTTGCGATAACCTTCGCGCTTGAAGGCCAGCACCGCATTGGGGCCAACGGTAACGCTGCCATCAATCATCCGGGTCAGATGCACGCCCAGAAAGGGCATGCTGGGGTCCGGGATCGGGTAGATCAGATGGTTGACGATCCGCTGATGGTGTTCAGGCAGCACATAGTATTCACCACGAAACGGGCAGATCGTGAAGCCTGGGTCCTTACCCAGCAGACGAATCACCCTGTCCGCCATCAGGCCTGAGCAGCTGACCAGATAGCGGCTGGTAACGACATGCTCGTTGCCATCTTTATGGCTGGTGACCACCACTTCTGCCGAACGCTCTTCAAGCCCGACCACCTCGTGACCATAGCCAATTTCGCCGCCCAGGCGCTGATACTCATCCGCCATGGCGCGAGCAACCTGAGCGTAATCGACAATACCGCTGGAGGGCACATGAATTCCCGCCACCCCGGTCACGTTGGGCTCACGTTCTGCCATCGCCGGCGCTTCCAGCCATTGCCGCGCAAGACCGTTTGCCTCGGTGCGCTCCCACAGGGCCAGCATGCGCTGCTTTTCCTGATCGTTGGTGGCGACCAGCAGCTTGCCGCAGATATCATAGGGCACCTGGTGTTCATCACAGAAGTCACGGGTAGCGCGATTGCCTGCCAGACAGAACCGGGCCTTCAGGCTGCCCGGTGTGTAATAGACGCCTGCATGAATCACCCCACTGTTATGCCCTGTCTGATGCTGTGCCGGCCGGCTTTCCTTTTCAAGCACCAGCATTTGTTTGTCCGGATACGCCTTCTTCAGTTGCATGGCGGTAGACATCCCCAGGATGCCGCCGCCAACGATGACAAAATCCCACATGCTATCTACCTCCGGAATCCCTTATGATAGGGAGATAAAATTTCGCTGTTTCGCCAGTTTATGGATTCTTTACCATGTCTTCTCGTATTTTTTCTCCAACGCCAACCTCGCCGTCAGAGGCGCCATCCCCCAAAAACGCTTCTACGTCCCAGGAAGGTGTGCGTGAAAACCTCGGCATTCGTGCCTATCAGCTGCTCAAGAACGACATTATCAAAGGGGGCTTTGCACCGGGTGAAAAGCTGCGCATGCATGCCCTGAAGGCCCACTATGAACTGGGCATCAGCCCACTGCGAGAAGCGCTATCGCAACTGGTGGCCGAGCATCTGGTAGTGGCCATCAGCCAGCGAGGCTATCGGGTAGCCCCCATGTCATTGGCGGAGCTTCACGATATCTACGATGCACGCGCCCAGCTTGAGGCCATGCTGTTGGGGCTGGCGATCGATCGCGGCGATGACGCCTGGGAAGCCGATGTCGTCGCCAAGGCTCACCACCTGAACATTGTCAGCGCCAGCAATACCCCCCAAGAGCTCCTCACTGTCTGGGATGAGCGGCATAGCACCTTTCATACAACGCTTGTCAGCGGCTGTCATTCATCCCACCTGCTGCAGGTCCGCGCCGGACTGTTTGACAAGGTACAGCGCTATCGCCACTTGTGGTTGAAAGAGACAGTATTTTCCGAGCAGGCGCTGGAGCAGAAGCGCCAGGAGCACTCAGCGCTGGTTGACGTCACCCTGACACGCCGCCGTGAAGATGCCATGGCCATGATGCACGACCACCTGATGACACCTGTTCCCATCATTACCGAGGCCATGCATCAGCAAGGGCTTGCCTGAGCGCCTCAAGAAAAAATTGCGAAAAATGTAGAAATTTTTAAATAACAACGATAAATTATCTGCATCAGGAAGGTTCACGCTTCCACCGCACCAGTGATAACGACGAGGACACGCCATGAGCCATTTTAACTGGGATGACCCGCTTCTACTTGAACAGCAGTTAACCGATGAAGAGCGTCAGATTCGCGATGCCGCTTACGAGTATTGCCAGGAAAATCTCCAGACTCGCGTACTGACTGCCTTTCGCGAAGAACGCTTTGATCGTGAGATCATGACCGAAATGGGTGAGCTGGGCCTGCTGGGTGCAACGGTATCCCCGGATTACGGCGGTGCGGGCATTAACCACGTGGCTTATGGCCTTATCGCCCGCGAAGTGGAGCGCGTTGATTCAGGCTATCGTTCAGCGATGAGTGTGCAGTCCTCGCTGGTGATGTACCCCATCGAAGCCTATGGCAGTGAAGAACAGAAGCAGAAGTTCCTCCCGCGACTGGCCACTGGCGAACTGGTTGGCTGCTTTGGCCTGACCGAACCGGATCATGGCTCTGACCCGGGCTCTATGGCCACCCGTGCCGAGAAAGTGGATGGGGGGTATCGCCTGACCGGCGCCAAAATCTGGATCACCAATAGCCCGATTGCCGATATTGCCGTGGTATGGGCGAAGTCGCCCACCCACGATCATCAGATCAAGGGCTTTATCGTTGAGCGTGGCACCGAAGGATTCACGACGCCGAAGATTGCAGGCAAGGTTTCATTGCGCGCTTCCATCACCGGTGAGATCGTATTGGACAACGCCTTTGTGCCGGAAGAAAACCTGCTACCTGATGTCAGCGGTCTGAAAGGGCCTTTCGGCTGTCTTAACAAGGCGCGTTACGGCATTGCCTGGGGCACACTCGGCAGTGCCGAGTTTTGTTGGCATGCCGCGCGCCAGTACACTCTGGATCGCAAGCAGTTTGGTCGCCCGCTGGCACAAAACCAGCTGATCCAGAAAAAGCTCGCCGATATGCAAACCGAGATTACTCTGGGCTTGCAATCCGCCCTTCAGGTGGGCCGTTTGATGGATAGCGGCAACTGGGCGCCGGAAATGATCTCGCTGATCAAGCGCAATAACTGCGGCAAATCACTGGATATCGCCCGCATGGCCCGCGACATGCACGGCGGTAACGGTGTTTCCGATGAGTATGGGGTCATTCGCCACATGGTTAATCTGGAATCCGTCAATACCTATGAAGGCACCCACGATATCCATGCGCTGATCCTCGGTCGTGCCCAGACCGGCCTTCAGGCGTTCTTCTAAACCGCTTGGCACTGTGGAACGCTTCGCCGTGGCGAGGCGTTTTCGATAACGGTTCTAGAGGAGCATCATCATGCGACCGTCCCCCCCTACGCCGCTGGCTGGCATCAAGGTGCTTGACCTGTCCCGGGTGCTGGCTGGCCCCTGGTGCGGCCAGTTGCTGGCCGATATGGGTGCTGAGGTCATCAAGATAGAACGACCTGGCAAGGGTGACGACACCCGCCAATGGGGCCCACCCTGGCTGGCAAGCCAGGAGCCTGGGCAGCGCGGTGAATCGGCCTACTACTTATCCACCAACCGTGGCAAACGCTCGGTCACCGTGGATATCTCAAAGCCCGAAGGCCAGCAACTGGTACGCGAACTGGCAAAAAAGTCCGACGTCGTGATCGAGAACTTCAAGGTGGGCGGACTCAGAAAATACGGTCTGGATTATGCGCGCCTGAAAGCGGTTAACCCGGCGCTGATCTACTGCTCCATTACCGGTTTCGGCCAGCAAAGCCCCTACGCCCACCGAGCAGGCTATGATTTCATGATTCAGGCAATGGGCGGCATCATGAGCCTGACCGGCCAGCCCGATGACCTCCCCGGGGGTGGCCCGGTCAAGATTGGCGTCGCCCTGACCGATATCTTTACCGGCCTGTATGCGGCCAACGGTATTCTTGCCGCTCTGTACGCCCGGGATAAACAGGATGCCGCCAACCGCGAGGGCACCCATATCGACATGGCACTGATGGATGTACAAGTTGGCGTACTGGCCAATCAGGCGCTTAACTACCTGACGTCTGGCAATGTGCCCCAACGTTTGGGCAATGCTCACCCCAATATCGTACCCTATCAGGCGTTCAACACAGCCGATGGTTACATGATCCTGGCGGTAGGCAACGATGGTCAGTTTCAACGTCTATGCGCTGTACTCGAACGCCCCGAACTGGCCCAGGATGAGCGTTTTGCCACCAACGACGCCCGTGTCAGTCATCGCGAACAGCTGATTCCAGAACTTCAGGCAGTGCTTGCCACCCGCGGCAGTGACAAATGGCTTGCTGCCCTTGAGTCTGTGGGCGTACCAGCGGGACCAGTCAATACCCTTGATCGCGTCTTCGATGACCCGCATGTCAAGGCGCGGGAGCTCAAGCAGCCGTTGACACACCCCCAATCCGCTAATGGTAAGGTTGATCTGGTCAACAATCCGATCCGCTTTAACGGCGTCCAGATGAGTGCCCAGACTGCCCCGCCTACCCTTGGCGAGCACACTGACAGCGTACTCAAGGAACAACTGGGCCTGGACAACACCCAGATCGAAGGACTTAAAGCATTAGGCATTCTATAGGCACGTTTATAACGCCATTGTTAACCATAATAAACAGCCACTTATACTGAAAGTGTATAAATAGTGCTGAAAGCGTTACAATATGAGCCACAATTAATGGCCATTCACGCTAAAGCAGGGAGCTTGACACTCTCTTGAACGCTAAGCTGAACACCACTTTTCTGTTGAGTCGTCACTCACAAGAGGAGACATCATGAGTAACGCAGAACTGAACGAACTTAAGCATAAGTATGTTGCTGCCGGCGCTGCCAGCCCCGCTACGGCCTTCGCTGACCGTGCTGAGAACGCTGAGGTCTGGGATGCCGACGGCAACCGCTTTATTGATTTTGCGGGCGGTATCGGTGTACTCAACGTAGGGCATCGCCACCCTAAGGTCGTCGCTGCCGTCAAGGCGCAGCTCGACAAGGTCATGCATACCTGCCAGACCGTTATGCCTTATGAAGGCTACGTAAAAGTGGCTGAGAAACTCAGTCAGATTGTGCCCGTTCGCGGTCATGCCAAGGTCATGCTGGCCAACTCGGGTGCTGAAGCGCTGGAGAATGCCATCAAGATCGCGCGAGCCGCGACTGGCCGCTCCAACATCATCTGTTTTGATGGCGGCTATCACGGGCGCACCTTCTACACCATGGCCATGAACGGCAAGGTCGCTCCCTACCAGACTGATTTTGGCCCCATGCCGGGCACTGTTTTCCGTGCCCCCTACCCGGTTGACTATCATGGTGTCAGCGAGGACGAAGCGCTGCGCGGCCTGCATATGGCGCTGAAAACCGATGCGGGCGCCCACAATACGGCGGCCATCGTCCTAGAGCCTGTGCTGGGTGAAGGCGGTTTCTATCCGGCGCCGAAACGCTTCCTCGAGAAAGTTCGCGAGATCTGTGATGAACATGGCATCCTGATGATCATCGACGAAGTCCAGTCTGGTTTCGGGCGTACCGGCAAGATGTTCGCCATCGAACACAGCGGCGTTGAGCCAGACATGATGACCATGGCCAAGAGTATGGCAGACGGCATGCCGATCTCGGCCGTTGTGGGCACCGACAAGCACATGGATGCTTCCGGCCCCAACTCGCTGGGCGGCACCTACACCGGTAGCCCGACGTCCTGCGCGGCCGCACTGGCGGTGATGGAAGTGTTCGAGGAAGAAAACATCCTCGAGAAAAGTCAGGCACTGGGTAATAAACTGGCCGAGCGTTTCGGCGGCTGGGAAAACAAGTTTGATTGCGTCGATAACGCTCGCAACATGGGCGCCATGGCAGCCTTCGAACTGGTCAAGGACAAGGCCGACCACACCCCTGACCCGGAACTCACTGCCAAGGTATGCGCCATGGCACGTGAACACGGTCTGATCCTGCTGTCCTGCGGCCTGTACGGTAACACTGTGCGCTTTCTGATGCCTGTCACCATTGAAGACAGCGTTCTTAAAGAAGGGCTGGATATTGTTGAAGCCTGCCTGGAAGCACTGACCTGAACAGCCTCGTACGACAGACGTCAAAAAACCGCCCAACCGGGCGGTTTTTTATGGCTATAAGACGCCTACCCTGAAATGTCATGCCTGTTCCGGGCGACGGTCTCCCTCCAGGAAATTAGCAACAAAGGCGGCCTTGCCGTAGGTTTCAAATGACCACTTCATCACCTCAGACAACGCTGCCATGACAGCATCAAACTCACCAAACACCTGGGTGCTCATACGGTTGGGGTAGACTTCCAGGCCGCTAGCCTGTAAACGTTTCACCACCTCACGCACAGGCGGTTTGAAATCATCGGTCAGTGGATAAAAGCTGAGCTGTACGGAAAGATACATGGCACCCCCTTGAAACTTACACGGCATTGGGTCAATGATTGTTGAGTCATCGAACGCTGAATGCGTTGATCAACCCTACCCGCTGACATCACCCTAGCATGTGAATAACATTCACCAAAACCAATGCTTCCTGGTGGTCATACCAGGCGCCTGAATCAAATCGCCTTTGAACCTGGGCCGAACTGCTGCCAGGCCGCCAGAATAGCGCGACGTGTCTCTTCAGGGTGCTCCATGGGGAACATATGGGAACCGGGCACCTTGCTCACCTGCAGGCCGTGGCGCTCCAGGCGTTTGATACGCCCTGCCGTCAGCAGATCCGAGCTTTC
>NZ_VMQS01000043.1:0-7770 GCF_007625055.1 Halomonas sp. | reverse complement strand
GGCCGTGGCGCTCCAGGCGTTTGATACGCCCTGCCGTCAGCAGATCCGAGCTTTCGCCTGCCACTATGCTGACCGGCACCTTGAGGTGCCTGGGCAGGCGCGTCAGGTGATCGGGTAGATGACGAAAAATGGCGACTTCAATCGTGGGGTCAAAAGTCAGCTCGGCACGGCCATCGTCAAGCAGCCGCGTCCCCGCTTCAATATAGTCATTAAGCGCCTCAGCGGTGAACTGACGAAACAGCCCACGGCGGCGCAGATACATCGCCATGGCCTCACGGCCCGGCCACACCGTGCGCCGCCCCAGGGTCTTGCCGGCGGGGGTGATACGGTCAATAAACCCGAAGCGTTTGGCCGCCTTCATGGCCAGGGCATCCGTGCCCAGCATCAAGGGCGGGTCGAGCATCACGACTCCGTGGAAGCGCTGTGGGGCCTTGGCTGCGGCCATGGCCATCAGGGTGCCACCCAGCGAATGCCCGACCCCGAATACCGGCGCGCCTGTGGCGGGCAACTGGGCCAGCAGTTCATCCACCAGATTTGCCCAGTTATGGTTTACCGGGTACGCCGGGTGATGCCCCAGCCGGTCCAGCGGGTGCAGATCAAACTGTTCTGCCAGCGGCGCCAGCATGCTGCGATAGCTCATCCCCGGAAAGCCGTTGGCATGGGCAAACACTAAACGAGGGCGTTGGGTATTATCAGCAGTCATGGCAGGCTCGCAGCGTCAGCAGTCAGAAAACATAGGTTGTTGGTTATTTCACGGATCAGGCTATCATACGACTGTTTTAACTCGGCACCGCTAAGGCGTCAATATCCAGACGCCACACGCGGCTTCAAAACAGCGCCAACTGCTGGGCGCGGGCTTCTTCCGCCAGCCGATACCCCACGCCGAGCAGACGGACCGGGCGGTTGCCGCGCTGCCAGCCAATGTTTAACAGGCCTTCAAACTGGGCGGCATCCGGGGCGGGGTCGGCGTGTTCCACGGTGGTCTGGGTGAAGTCGCTGAACTTGACCTTGACCATGGCGCCACGCACGCCGGGCGGCGGGTCGAGCTTGGCATAGCGCTGTTCAAGATCGGCGATCAGGGCGGGCAGTGCCTCACGGCAGCTTTCCAGGGTAGGCAAGTCTTGCGGATAAGTCTGTTCGGTACTCACCGATTTACGTTCACGCTGGGTTTTCACCGGGCGCTCGTCGCGGCCATAGGCCAGGGTGTGAAGGCGTTCACCAAAGCGGCCGAACCGCTCCACCAGCTCTACCAGCGGCCACTCGCGCAGGTCGGCACAGGTATGAATCCCCAGGTCATGCAGTTTTTCAGCAGTACGCGGGCCAACGCCGTGAATCTTGGTGACCGACAGCTCGCGCACAAAATCGTCGATGGCTTCAGGGGGGATCACGCACAGGCCATCCGGCTTGTGCCAGTCGCTGGCAATCTTGGCCAGAAACTTGTTGGGCGCCACGCCGGCGGAAACCACAATGCCGACGTCATTACTCACCCGGGCGCGAATCGCTTCGGCCATACGGGTGGCGCTGCCCTGGTAAGCGGTGATGGCGGAAACATCCAGATAGGCTTCATCCAGGGAAAGCGGCTCAATCAGCGGCGTAATCTCGCGGTAGATGGCGAAGACTTCCCGGGCAACCGCCTTGTATTTGGCCATATCACCGCGTACCACCGTCAGGTGCGGGCAACGCTTCAGCGCTTGAGCCATGGGCATGGCGGAATGAATGCCAAAGGCACGCGCCGGATAGTTGCAGGTGGCCACCACTCCCCGGCGCTCCACGCTACCCCCGATGGCAATGGGGATATCACGTAGCGCCGGATTGTCACGCATTTCTACTGCTGCATAGAAACAGTCGCAGTCGCAATGAATGATTTTGCGCACCTGCCGCCCTCTCACCCTGTAAGGATGCACAGTTTACCACAGGCGACACGGCGTGCAGCAAGGCTGCCACACCCAGCCGCTATCAGGTGCCACAGAAAGTGCGCAGGACCTGCTGCTGCTCGCTCGCCGGCTGGCCAAGTTCGCGGGTATCCGCGGTAGCTGTGTAGGGCGTTGTCACCGCTGCCAGCAGGCGGTAAAAGGGCGCCAGATCGCCATCATTGGCCGCCTGGATAGCCTCTTCCACACGGTGGTTACGCGGAATGATCAGCGGGTTCGCCTGGCGCATGACCTGCCAACGCTGTTCCTGCTGGCTGGCCACCTGATGTGCTTGCCATTCATCTACCCAGGGCGCCAGCGCCTCAGGGGTCGCCGACAGGGCCAGCAGGGCCTGGCGGGAGGTATCGCCCGGCGCTCGGGCCAGCTGGGTCAGCGCATCAAAGGTCGCGGTCATGTCCATGCTCCCTTGCTGCATCTGGGCTTCGAGCGCGGCCATCAGCCGGCTGGCCTGATCATCCTTGGCGTCAAGCCCCAGCTTGTCGGCGTGAATACGCTGTTGCTCGGCGGCAAACACGTCATCAAAGCCACGCAGAACCTCGGTCAGCCGGGATACACGGGCCTCCTGCTCGCCTTCCAGTAACGGCAGCAGGCATTCGGCAAAACGCGCCAGATTCCACTGGGCAATCAACGGCTGGTTGGAAAACGCGTAGCGTTTGCCCTGATCAATCGAGCTGTAGACCTTTTGTGGGTCGAACTGCTCCATAAAGGCGCAGGGGCCGTAATCAATGGTCTCCCCGGCAATGCTCATGTTATCGGTGTTCATCACCCCATGAATAAAGCCAACGCCCATCCATTGGGCCACCAGCGCCGCCTGACGCTGCAGGACGGCTTCGAGCAGCGCCAGGTAGGGCTGTTCCGCCTGTTGCGCCTCTGGGTAATGGCGCTCAATGACGAAATCCGCCAGCGCCTTGAGGGCTGTGTGATCCTGACGCGCCGCCACAAACTGGAAGGTGCCGACCCGCACGTGGCTCGCGGCCACTCGGGTCAGCACCGCCCCCGGCTCAGCCATCTGGCGTATCACCCGTTCGCCGCTGGCCACCGCCGCCAGGGCGCGGGTGGTGGGAACGCCCATCGCCGCCATGGCTTCACTGACCAGATATTCGCGCAGCACCGGGCCAAGGGGCGAGCGGCCATCGCCACCGCGTGAAAACGGCGTGCGCCCGCTACCTTTGAGCTGGATATCGCGGCGCACCCCGTCGTGGTCCACCACTTCCCCCAGCAGCAGCGCGCGGCCATCTCCCAACTGGGGCACAAAGTTACCGAACTGATGGCCCGCATAGCCTAACGCCTTGGGTTCAGCACCGGGCGGCAGGGCGTTACCGCTGAACCACTCAGCCAGGCTGGCATCATCCGGCGCCTCTCCCAGGCCTAAGTCATCGGCCAGCGGCTGATTGAAGGCAATCAGGCGTGGGGCCTCAACGGGCGTGGGTTGGCAGGCCACCCATAACGGCTCGGGCAGGGTTGCAAATTGGTGTTCAAATGCCAGCATGGAGGTCTCCACTATTGATCTGTTGAGCGCTATAATACCCTATCATTTTACTCAAGTAATAGGCGACTCGATGACGCCATCCGCCCTTTCAAGCACTTCTTCCGTTCCGGCGCCCGCATCGGCGCTTTTGCCTGACTCCCCCTTGCCGCTGCCCCGGGAGTTCTATGACCGCGACACCTTACAGGTGGCGCGCGATCTTCTCGGCTGCCAGCTGGTACGCCTTCATCAGGGTAAATTGATGGTCGCCCAGATCGTGGAAACCGAAGCCTACCGGGGCTCGGAAGACTCCGCCTGCCATGCCCATCGGCGTAAAACGCCCAGAACCGAGGCCATGTTCGGCCCACCGGGCCACGCCTATGTGTATCTGGTGTATGGCATGCACTGGCTGTTGAATGTGGTCACCCAGCCTGAAGGCAACCCCTGCGCCGTGCTGATTCGCGCCGTGGAACCCGTGGAAGGTGAAGACGCCATGCGCGCCCTGCGCAGCGCCAAAGGCCGCCAACTGTGTAATGGCCCCGGCAAGCTGACCCGCGCACTCAGTGTGGATAAAGCCCTGTATGGCCATGATATGACCCGCTCCGAGCAACTCTGGATCACCCAGGCAGCATCTCCTACCGGGATTGCCAGCGGCCCGCGGGTAGGCATCGACTACGCCCAGCCCGCTGACCGCGACGCCCCCTGGCGGCTATGGCACGAGGGCAACCCCTGGGTCTCCAGGGCGCGCTGAACGGGCGCTGCCCTGCAGGCAGTGCAGGGCATGCTCCAGCACGGGGGTAATCGGCGCCTGCCAACGCTGGGCCATCAGGGCATCAGCACGGGTGACCCCGAGTGATAGCGACGCCAACGGCAAGCCTTGAGAATGGGCCTGGCGGCAAAAGCGGTAGCCGGAAAACACCATCAGCGACGTCCCCACCGTGAGTACTGCCCGGGAACGTTGTAGACCTTCCTCAGCGGCGTGACGGCGCTTGGCGGGCACCACATCGCCGTAGTAGACCACCTCGGGTTTCAGGATGCCGCTGCAACGCGGGCAGTCCAGCACCTTGAAGGTACTGAAATCCATCTCCAGATCCGCATCGCCATCCGGCGCGTGGCCTGCCTGCAGATGGGCAAAGGCCGGGTTCATCCGCGCCATCTCGGCGTGCATGGCGTGGCGCATTATGCGGTAGCGGCAGGACATGCACGACACCAGATCAGCCCGGCCATGCAGATCAATTACCCGCTGCGAACCTGCGCGCTGATGCAGGCGATCCACGTTCTGGGTGACCAGCTGTTCGATATAGCCCATACGCTCCAGCGCCGCCAGGGCACGATGCGCACCGCTGACCGGGGCATCACTCAGCGCCCGAAACCCGACCAGGGCTCGCGCCCAATACCGCTTGCGAACACTCAGCGAGGCCATGAAATCAGCATGCTGAACCGGCGGGGAGCGTTTCCACTGGCCATCAACGCCGCGGTAGTCAGGAATGCCACTGTCGGTGCTCACCCCCGCCCCGCTGATCACCCACAGCTTGCGGTAGCGGTCGATATAATCGGCCAGCGCCTCACCTGCCTGCTCGACATTTGTGTGCATTTTATTTACCTGTATCAAGATTTGGTCACAGAATAATGTTAACCCCTAGGCAAGGCTTGTACATCTCAACGATACTGTATTGATCAGTTTAACAACTTCAGGCCACACAGTGGGCCTGCGTCATGTTTTTGGGTAGGAGAATCAGTATGCAACGCGATCATGAAGTGGTCATCATTGGCGGTGGAATGGTGGGTGCGGCGCTGGCGGCGCGGCTAGGCTACGCCGGCATGAATGTCGGTCTGGTCGAACAGGGCGCACCGCCCACGCCGCCTGAAGATGATTTTGATCTGCGCATTTCCTCGCTCAATGCCCGCTCACTGGCGTTTCTCGAGGCCAGCGATACCGCCTTACCTGAAGAACGCAGCTGTACCTTCCGGCATATTGAGGTGTGGAACCAGGATGGCAAAGGCCATAGCCATTTTTCTGCCGAAGACAGCGATATGGATCAGTTTGGCGTATTTATCGAGAACCGCACCCTGCAGTGCGCGCTTTGGGAACGCCTTGAGCGTATGCCCGGCGTCACTATCTATAACCACTGCGCCCCGGTCTCCACCATGGCCGCCAGTGATGCTCGCGTGGTGGAGCTGGATAACGGCAGGATTCTCAACGCCGGCCTGATCGTCGGCGCTGACGGTGCCCGCTCGACCCTGCGTGAGCTGGCCGGGATCGAAGTCACCACTTATGACTACCACCAGCGGGCGCTGATCACCAATGTGGAAACCGAGCTGCCCGAGCAGGATATCAGCTGGCAATGCTTCACTCCCACCGGGCCTATCGCCATGCTGCCGCTGCCCGGCCACCATGCCTCTCTGGTGTGGTACGACAGCGATAACGCTACCCGCGAGCGGGAAATGCTCAGCGATGAGAGCCTGAAAGACGCCATTGAAGCCGCCTTCCCCAAGCGCCTGGGCAACCTGATCCGCGTCACCGGCCGCGCCAGCTTTCCGATCAGACGCCAGCACGCCAGGCGCTATATCGCCAAGCGCCTGGTGCTGATTGGTGATGCCGCCCACGTCGTTCACCCGCTGGCCGGCCAGGGGCTGAACATCGGCCTGCACGATGCCGACGCCCTGGCGGAAACCCTGCTCGCCCAGCGCGATGTGGGCGACACTACCGCCCTGCACCGCTATGAAATCCAGCGGCGCGTTGCCAACCAGGCGATGATTGCCGCCACCGAAAGCTTCCACCACCTGTTCACCGGCGCCGCCCCGCTGCGCCGCCTGGGCGATGCCAGCCTGCAACTGGCCGAACGCTTCCCACTGGCCAAACGCATGATGATGCAGCAGGCCAATGGGTTTAATCCGTTTAAAATGCGCTAACAGCGGCTAGGCTGATAAGGTGATTATCAAGTGCTCAAGTTTGTGAGCATGGCAAAGCGGTCATCCTCCGTGATGGCCAACGGCATCTCTATCAAAGGAAAGCGCATGATATTCAAACAACAGCAAGCGTTATTCAGCGTAGCGGCATTGACCACCCTCAGTCTGCTTCCGGCGTCGGCGCTGTTCGCCTGGGATGGTATCGTCGAGAAACAGGTGTTCTCGATGGAGGATTTCACCACTCAGGGAGGTGAGCGCATTCCCGAGCTCAATGTGGGTTGGGAAGCCTACGGCGAATTGAACGAGGCCCGCGATAACGTCATTCTGATTACCCATTTTTTCTCCGGCACCAGCCACGCCGCCGGCCGCTATGACCCGGATGGCGAGCCGACCGGCTATTGGGACGCCATCATCGGCCCCGGCAAGCCGCTGGATACCGATGAGTATTACATCATTGCATCGGATACGCTGGTGAACCTCAATGCCAATGATCCGAATGTGACCACCACAGGGCCCGCCTCGACCAACCCGGAGACCGGCGAACCCTGGGGCATGGATTTTCCGGTGGTAACCATCCGCGACTTTGTCGAGGTGCAGCATGCCCTGCTGGAAAGCCAGGGCATTGACTCCCTGCATGCGGTCATGGGCGCCTCCATGGGCGCCCTTCAGGCGATTGAATGGGCCAGCGCCTACCCTGACAAGGTGGACAGACTGATCCCCGTGATCGGCGCGGGCGTGGCCGACCCCTGGATATTATCCAGACTGAACCGCTGGGCAGCGCCCATCCGCCTGGATGCCAACTGGAATGAAGGGGATTACTACGAAGGCGAGCCACCCATCGATGGGCTGAAAGAATCGCTCAAGCTCGTCACCCTCGATGCCAACCACTGGCAGTGGGCCAACGAGACCTTTAACCGCGACTGGGCCGACGAATCACGCGACCCTGCCCAGGATATCAACGCCCGCTATGCGGTCGAGCAAACGCTGGATGACATTGCCGCCGCCCGGGCAGCGGCCTCCGATGCCAACCATTTCCTGTATCTGGTGCGCGCCAACCAGGCCTTTATGGCGGGCCACGGCGAATCGTTAGACGCGGGCCTTGCCGCCATTGATGCCCCTACGTTGATGCTCTACAGCGAGGATGATCTTGCCTTCCCGCCCGAAAGCGTGCGCCGCACCGCTGATCTGCTTGAAGAGGGCGGCAGCGATGTGACGCTTGAAACCCTGGAAGGCAACCGGGGCCATCTGGACGGTGTGGTCTCCATCGGCCAGGCCAGCGAAACGCTACGCGAATTTCTGCAATAGCGCGTTTCTGCAATAGATACCGCGTGGCCGCCTGCGCACCAGCAGGCGGCCCATGGTCGACATTGGCCTTTGCATCCTCTTTTATTCACGGAGGGTGTTATAACGCTGAGCGCGCTTTACGGGCTGAAGATCAGCAGCAGATAGGCCAGGAACAGAACG
>NZ_VMQS01000095.1 GCF_007625055.1 Halomonas sp. | reverse complement strand
TGGTCGTGGTCGTGGTCGTGGTCGTGGTCGTGGTCGTGGTCGTGGTCGTGGTCGTCGTGCGCTGCCATAAGCGCTACCGACCGATCGCTGTAGTTCAGCACCTGAGTCTCGTCCAGAGCCATCAGTTCCAGATGCGCAGCATCAGAGGCCAAGGATGCCAGCGGGCTTGAAAGCCATGGCGTCAGATCATTGCTGACCCAGACCACAAGTTCAGCATTATCCAGTGTTTGCGCCTCCGAAGGGCGCAGCGAGTACCCATGCGGCGACGCCCCCTGCTGCATGAACAGCTCAGGCTCGCCCAGCTCTCCCATCACCTTGCTGACCAGCGAATGCACCGGCGGAATATCCACGGCAACGTTTGGCACATCGGCCAACGCCGTCAATGGAAACCCCAGCATCAGCGGCAATGCCACACGGGAAAACGGTTTATTCATTCAAAGCACTCCTTTCAGGTTGATTTGTTTAGCTGTTTTATTTAGCTGCATCGGTTAACGCTTGGCACCTACACAACATATGTTATAACATAACAATAAATCAACTCGGAGTCTGTTATGTTTCCGCGTCCATCCGCAACAGGTCCTGCCCTGCTGACAACCGAGCAGCTGACCGTTCGGTTTGGCCAACAGCCTGTTCTGGAGACTATCAACCTGGTGCTGCGGCCTGGGCGGATTGTGACCCTGATTGGCCCCAACGGCTCCGGTAAGTCCACCCTGGTCAAGGCGCTGATAGGCGCCATCAAACCGTCTGCTGGCCGCATTATCCGCTCACCCGACCTGAGAGTAGGCTATGTGCCCCAACGCCTGCACCTGGACCCCACCTTCCCGATGACGGTGCGCCGCTTCATCAACCTGCCTAAGCGGCATGCCAGCCATGAGATTGGCGAGGCGCTGGAACAGGCAGGGGCCGAACATCTGCTTAATGCGGCCATGAATCATCTTTCCGGCGGCCAGCTGCAACGGGTGTTACTGGCGCGCGCCCTGTTGTCACGCCCATCGCTTTTATTGCTGGATGAAGCCACTCAGGGGCTGGATCATAGAGGCGTTGCCGAGTTCTATCAGCGTATTGAGCAGATCCGCCAGCGCTCCCGGTGCGCGATCTTGATGGTCAGTCATGATCTGCATGTGGTTATGCGCACGGCGGACCACGTGATCTGCCTGAACGGGCATATCTGCTGTGAAGGCCAGCCGGAAAGAGTGGCCTCGTCCCCTCAATACCAGGCGCTTTTCGGTGACCAGACGGCCAGCACACTGGCCTTCTATCGTCACCAACACGCGGGCCATCACGATGAGGAGACGTTCCGCCATGCTGGATGATTTTATGTGGCGTGCGGCCCTTGCAGGGCTTGGCGTCGGGTTAGCCGCCGCGCCGCTGGGATGTTTTGTGGTCTGGCGGCGGATGGCCTATTTCGGCGATGCCACCGCCCATGCCGCCATTCTGGGGGTCGCCCTGGCCCTGCTGTGGAATATCTCCATTTTTGCCGGTGTGATTGGTATTGCCCTGCTTATGGCGTTCTGTGTCTCCACGTTAAGCGGCAAAGGCTATGCCATGGATACCCTGCTGGGGGTAATGGCGCATTCCGCCCTGGCCATCGGGCTGGTCGCCGTCTCCTTTGTTTCCGGCGTGCGCATTGACCTACACGCCTATCTATTTGGCGACATTCTCGCGGTGGGGAAAAGCGATCTTGCGATTATCTGGTCCGGGGCCGTTCTGGTCATCGGCCTGATGCTATGGCGCTGGCAGGCGCTGTTAACCGCCACCTTGAATGAAGAACTCGCCCATGCCAGCCATATCAACCCGCGCCGCGAGCAGCTGGTGCTGACCGTGGCGCTGGCCATCGTGGTGGCCGTTGCCCTCAAGGTAGTCGGGGCGCTGTTAATAGCCGCATTGCTGATTATTCCCGCGGCAACAGCGCGGCCTTTCAGCCGCACCCCGGAACAGATGGCGCTGCTTGCCGCCCTGGTGGCCATGGCCGCGACCACTGGCGGGCTAGGCGCGGCCTATACCTTTGATACCCCGACAGGGCCGACCATAGTGTCGCTGGCCGCCGTGTTTTTTGTGATCAGCGCCCTGGCATCCCAAGGCTGGCAGCGCCTGACCCGCCAACGCTGAACGCGCCCAGCACCATCCTCTTATTAACTTCATATCACACTGATTATTATAAGGTTCCAATACCATGACCGATATCATTAACCCGCTCCCCGTGACTGTCCTTTCCGGCTTTCTGGGAGCCGGTAAAACCACGGTGCTCAACCATATTCTCGCCAACCGCGAAGGTCTCCGGGTAGCGGTGATCGTCAATGATATGAGTGAGGTCAATATCGACGCCGCTCTAGTACGTGGCAACGCCGGAAGCGAGCAGGACGTCACCCTGAACCGGCGTGAAGAACAGCTGGTGGAAATGAGCAACGGCTGCATCTGCTGCACCCTGCGCGAAGATTTGCTGATCGAGGTCAACCAGCTGGCCAGGGAGAGCCGCTTTGATTACCTGGTGATCGAATCCACCGGCATCTCTGAGCCACTGCCCGTCGCGGAAACCTTCACCTTTGAAGGTGAAGATGGCCAAAGCCTGTCCCAGGTGGCGCGCCTGGATACCATGGTCACCGTGGTGGATGGGGCCAATTTCCTGAACCTGTACCGCGAAGCTCAAAGCCTGGCGGAGGCTGGCGAAAGCCTGGGGGATGACGACGAACGTAACGTCGCTGACCTGCTGGTCGATCAGATCGAATTCTGTGATGTGCTGCTGGTCAGCAAGACTGACCTGATCAGTGACAGTGAGCTTTCTACCCTCAAGGCCATCCTGAATTCGCTCAACCCGGATGCCGAGATCATGCCTATTACCAAGGGCCAGGTGCCGCTGGATAAAGTGCTGGATACCGGCCGTTTCAGCTTTGAAAAGGCACAGCTGGCGCCGGGCTGGCTCAAGGAGATGCGCGGCGAACATGTCCCGGAAACCGAGGAATACGGTATATCCAGCTTTGCCTTTCACGCCCGCCGCCCTTTTCACCCGCAGAAGTTCCACGACCTGCTGCATCAGGACTGGTTCGGAGAGGGTTTGTTGCGCTCCAAAGGCTTTTTCTGGCTGGCCACCCGCCCGCAGATTGCCGGGCAGTGGAGCCAGGCCGGCGGTATCGCCCATTATGCCCCGGCAGGGGTGTTTTGGAAGGCGGTGCCTGAAAGCAATTGGCCGGATGACCCCGAATACCGCGGCTACATCATGGAAAAATGGCAGGAGCCCTTTGGCGATATGCGCCAGGAACTGGTCTTTATCGGCCAGAACATGGATAAGCAAAGAATGCAGCAGGCGCTTAATGACTGCCTGCTCAGCGAGAAAGAACTGCTGGAAGGCATGGAAAGCTGGCGCGAACTGGCCGACCCCTTTCCCGCCTGGGAGTAGGCTCTGCGGAACATAAAGGGCTTTTGGCGATCTCTATCTTTGCAAGGGCGTTGTGCCAATCACGAGGCGGTCTGTTAAACTCGAAAGTGATCACAAGGTGCGGCACATTCAGCCGCACTCACTTCCTGAACAGCAGGAGTTACTATGCCTCTTCTCGACAGCTTTACCGTAGACCACACCATTATGGAAGCCCCGGCAGTTCGCGTGGCCAAGACAATGCAATCGCCCTCCGGTGACACCATCACGGTCTTTGATCTGCGTTTCAACAAGCCGAACAAGGACATCATGGGCGAAAAGGGTATTCATACGCTGGAGCACCTGTTCGCTGGTTTCATGCGCGAGCACCTCAACGGTGACGGCATCGAGATCATTGATATCTCGCCCATGGGCTGCCGCACCGGCTTCTATATGAGCCTGCTGGGCACCCCGAGCGAGCAGGACGTTGCTGACGCCTGGATCGCTTCCATGCAGGATGTTCTTAACGTCAAGCGTATGGAAGATATTCCTGAGCTGAACGAGTACCAGTGCGGCACCTATACCATGCACTCACTGGACGAAGCCCAGCAGATTGCCCAGAGCATCATTGATCATGGCATTGGTGTTAATCACAACGAAGACCTGGCCATGAGTCCCGAACAGCTCAAGGCGCTGGGCAACCACGCCTGATCCCTGGTCTTTTTATTGAAGCGTCAT
>NZ_VMQS01000094.1 GCF_007625055.1 Halomonas sp. | reverse complement strand
TGTTTGGTCGTGTTCTCAAAACCGTATTATTGGGACTGCGTACCCACGCCAAGATCCAGCGGTTGTGCCTGAAAGTCGTCTGAACTATCAGTGGCGGGGCCGAGCTCTGTATCACCTTCGAGAGGAAGCGAATTATCTATTTCGCCTTCCGTTTGAATGTCAGCAAGGCGTCCCTGACGGTCGAATGTCAGCGTTGCCCGGCGAGTCTCAATATCGCCATAGGCCTTATCCAGCTGGAAAACATAATCCCACTCGCGGGCATCAAAGGGGGCTTCAAGTAATGGGCGTCCCATTATCGAAACGACTTGCTGTTGCGACATCCCCGTCTGCAACTGGCTGACCATCGTCTGGTTGACCAGGTTGCCTTGAGGGATATCACGTTTATAAACACAGCCACTCATCAGGGCAACAGCGGCGGAGAGAGCGATAATTCGAGTTAATTTTTGCATTTGATCCTGTTCTTCACTATCGTGGTTTTGGTCGATGATAACCGACCTAACCTGTAACTGCGAAGAGCAACCATGGCCGATCAAAACCATGAACTACGTAAAGCAGGGTTAAAAGTGACCTTGCCACGCGTAAAGATTCTGCAAATCCTTGAAAATGCTACGGGTCAGCATCATCTCAGTGCTGAAGAAGTGTATAAGACGCTTATTGATGCAGGTGAAGATGTTGGGCTAGCAACTGTTTACCGAGTGCTTACGCAGTTTGAGTCAGCAGGGCTTGTCATCCGCCATAATTTTGATGGTGGGCACGCTGTTTTTGAACTCACCCAAGAAGACCACCATGACCACATGGTGTGCCTTGATAGTGGTGAAATCATTGAATTTGTTGATGAAATCATAGAGCGTCGGCAACGGGAAATTGCTGAAGAACACGGCTATGAACTTGTGGATCATGCATTGGTTCTGTATGTCCGGCCCAAAGGCTCGAAGGCAGCCCGGCCAGATAACAGTGTGCTTCCCAAGCATGGAATGAACAAACGTTAGTAGCGATCCTTTTCTTTTGCATATGCCCTGAATGCCGATATTGCTTACAGCAAATCGGCATTTTTTATTTCTATGGGTGATGTTCCGCAACGGTAACCCATAACGCATCGACGATAGGGTTTTTCAGGCGACGATTCAGCACGCACAGCCCAACATCGTAGTGCGGGAGCTCTGGTTTGACATTCAAAATACGTACCCGATCAGCCAATGGGCTGTTATCCAGAACTATTTTGGGTACTACCCCGATACCAAATCCCAGGCCGACCATACTGACAATGGCTTCATGGCCAGAAACCTGCGCATAGATGCGAGGCGCAACCCCCATGGCCTTGAACCAGGTGTTGGCATATTCACGTGAAAGACCTGCCTCTGAAAGAATCATGGGAACCTGTTCCCACTGGGCGGCTGTTGAACTTTCTGGCTGAAGTGGCAGCCATTCATGTGTCTGTGTAGGGGCGATGAATAGCAGCGGTGAGCGAGTGAGCGATTTGAACGCCAGCGCACCCGGCGGAATTCGTGGGCGGGGTGTAATGGCCATGTCGTCAACCCCTTCCAGTACACGAGTCATGGCCTCGGCAGGATCGCCGGTATGCAGCTTTAGCTCAATACCCGGGTGACGGGTACGTACATCGCTTAATAATTCGTATAGAAAGCTATAGCTGGCCGTCACGGAACAGTAAATGCTTATGTCGCCCCTGAGTTCCTCCATTGTGGCCGCCAGAGTGCGTTTCTGGGTTTCCCACTGTTCCAGCGTTTCTTTGGCATAATGCTGAAAGGCCAGTCCTTGGGGCGTCAGTGTGACGTGGCGGTTGTCCCGTTCAAACAGGGTGGTTCCCAGCTCTGCTTCTATTTGTTGAATGGAGCGGCTTAACGTGGATGGGCTAACGTGACACAGATCGCTGGCTCGGCCGAAATGAAGTGTTTCAGCCAACGTCACCATATGCTTTAACACGCGAAAATCCATTGAGCACCTGCTGTATTTCACTTTAAGAAATAGTGTGTTGCAAATATAGCGTTTTACGCAACAGTGAGGTCAGCGTAAAGTAATGACATTGCAGGACCTGGTGCCGCAAAAGACGGTTCAGGTGGCCATCAAGGCTGGATACACATTGTGTCATTAACCCTATATCTGGAGCTCATCATGCACGTTTATTATGATAAAGATTGTGACTTGTCTCTTATTCAGGCTAAAAAAGTCACCATTGTGGGATATGGTTCACAGGGCCATGCGCATGCCAATAATCTGAAAGAGTCAGGTGTTGATGTCACTGTCGCGCTGCGAACCGGTTCCTCATCTGCTTCGAAAGCTGAAGCCGCCGGGCTGACAGTAGCCAGCGTGCCGGAAGCGTGCAAAACCGCTGACGTCGTGATGATTCTGGCGCCGGACGAAAACCAGAAAGCCATTTATGAGCAGGAAGTTGAACCCAACCTGAAAGAAGGTGCAACGCTGGCATTTGCCCACGGTTTCAACATTCACTACAACCAGATTGAGCCACGCAAAGATCTGGATGTCATCATGATTGCGCCGAAAGCGCCGGGTCACACGGTGCGTTCAGAGTTCGTCAAAGGCGGTGGTATTCCTGATTTGGTTGCTATCCATCAGGATGCTTCAGGTAAAGCCAAGGAGCTTGCTCTTTCCTACGCGGCAGGTGTTGGCGGTGGCCGCAGCGGTATTATTGAAACCACTTTCAAGGACGAAACTGAAACCGATCTGTTCGGTGAACAGGCCGTTCTGTGTGGCGGTGCTGTTGAGCTGGTGAAAGCAGGCTTTGAAACACTGACCGAAGCCGGTTATGCACCCGAGATGGCCTACTTTGAATGCCTGCATGAACTTAAGCTGATTGTCGACCTGATGTATGAGGGCGGCATCGCTAACATGAACTACTCCATTTCCAACAATGCTGAGTATGGCGAATATGTCACAGGCCCTGAAATTATTAATGATCAGTCTCGTGCCGCCATGCGCAATGCGCTGAAGCGTATTCAGACGGGGGAATATGCGAAGATGTTCATCAATGAAGGTAATAGCAACTATCCTTCCATGACGGCGCGTCGTCGCCTGAATGCCGAGCATGACATTGAGCAGGTCGGTGCCAAACTGCGCGGCATGATGCCGTGGATTGCGGCTAATCAGCTGGTCGACAAGTCCAAAAACTAAGAGTCAGGTTCTAGCCATTGTGGATGGTGGCCAAGCTTGTAATTCGGGGTGCGCATTGTCGCACCCCGACTCATTTATGGGTCTGCGCTGTAATTATCTGGTGAGGTGGCGTTCACCGTGTAGAATGACATCTATACTTTTGGTGTTTATTCAGATGGATATTTTTTATGACTCAGGATGCTCGTGATCAGGCCGATACCAAGGCAGCGTCTACTGGTGAGGCGGGAGGAGAGCACTCAAGGAATGAAGATCTAGCTGCAACGTTTCTGCGGGAAACGGAAGTCATTGAAGAGTCCGAGCAGGACGGCAAGAAAGTGCGTCGTAAAGGTATCTATTTGTTGCCGAACCTGTTTACCACCTCGGCGTTGTTCTCGGGTTTCTTCGCGGTCATTGCGGGCATCAACGGAGACTTTACTTCTGCAGCAGTCGCCATTTTTATTGCGATGGTGCTCGATGGGCTGGATGGCCGAGTGGCACGTATGACAAATACACAAAGTGCCTTCGGGGCCGAATACGACAGTCTTTCCGACATGCTGTCATTTGGGGTGGCGCCCGCCCTGGTCGCGTTTACCTGGATTCTCCAGGATATTGGCAAGACAGGTTGGGTCGTGGCGTTTCTTTATGTGGCATGCGCTGCGCTGCGTCTTGCGCGCTTCAATGTTCAGGTAGGCAGTGTTGACAAGAAGTGGTTTATTGGCCTGCCCAGCCCCTCGGCGGCTGCTTTGGTGGCCGCCAGCGTTTGGACGTTTCACAGCTTTGATGCAGACGCGCTAGGCTTCAAGCTTATTATGTTATTTGTCGTGGCTGCGGCTGGCATCCTGATGGTGAGTAATATTCGTTACTACAGCTTCAAGGATCTGGATTTTAAAAAACCGGTGCCATTTGTGGTGTTGCTGGCCGTGGTGCTGGGCTTTGTGATGATCTCGGTTGAACCCTCTGTCATGTTGCTTCTGCTATTTGCCGCGTACGTTTGCTCTGGCCCTGTTCTGGCGGTTATGCGCAAGATGTCACCTGACAGCTGATGCTTTTTGACTTTTTTCCATAAAGCCCTTGCATCCTGTGCAG
>NZ_VMQS01000093.1:3009-4240 GCF_007625055.1 Halomonas sp. | reverse complement strand
AGGCCCTAGGTTGCAAGTGGAAAAAATTTACCTGATGTGAACAGATTTTTGCTCATCGTTGGGCAAATATGTCACCAATAGGCGTGTTTGTTCGCGTAAGGTGTGGCATGGAACTCTTTCGGGATAAGCGCTATCGCCATCTTTACTTTGCACAGGTAATGGCGCTGATCGGCACGGGCTTGACCACCGTAGGGCTTGCCTTGCTGGCCAGCGAGCTGGCGGGAAACCGTGCGGGTGAGGTGTTGGGTGCCGCACTGGCCATCAAGATGATCGCGTATGTGGTCATAGCCCCTGTGGTAGGCGCCTATGCCACCCGGCTACCGCGACGTGCTCTGTTGGTAGCGCTCGATCTGATGCGCGCCTTGGTGGTGGTCAGCTTGCCGTTTGTGACAGCGGTATGGCAGGTTTACGTGCTTATTTTTCTTCTTAATACGTTTTCAGCGGGATTTACCCCCGTATTTCAGGCGACTATCCCCGACATTTTTGAAGATGAGCGTCGTTATACAAAAGCGCTTTCCATGTCCCGCCTGGCCTATGATCTGGAAAATCTGTTGAGTCCACTATCTGCTGCCATGTTATTGGCGGTCATGTCGTTTAATGCGTTATTCGTGCTTAACGCCGCTGCTTTTATGCTGTCGGCGCTGCTGGTGGTTAGCGTCTCGCTGCCGTCATCGCAGGCACCGTCCAAGGTAGTAGGGGGCGTGTGGGCGCGGTTGAGCCAGGGTGTCGTTCTCTATTTACGTACTCCCAGATTAAGAGGCTTATTGGCGCTGAATATGGCCGTCGCTTCTGCAGGCGCCATGCAGATTGTCAATACTGTGGTCTACGTGCGCCATGTTCTGGGCGAGGGGGAGACCAGCGTAGCGATTGCATTTGCGGCGGCAGGCAGTGGTTCGATGTTGATAGCACTATCACTGCCTCGCTTGCTTAAACGCTTGAATCAGAGGGCTGTGATGCTGGCCGGGGGAATGCTGATGAGCGCTTCATTATTTGGCGGACTGCTGTCTCCCGGTTTTAATGGCTTGCTGTTGTTATGGTTTGTGTTGGGAGCGGGGGCGTCGATGGTCATGACGCCTAGCGGGCGGCTATTGAAGCAGTCCTGTCAGGCTGACGAGCGCCCCGTTCTGTTTGCCGCGCAGTTTTCACTTTCCCATGCCTGCTGGCTGATAGGTTATCCCCTTGCTGGCTGGCTTGGGGCTTCTCAGGGTATGGCGGTGGCTTTTGCCGTTCT
>NZ_VMQS01000093.1:0-2909 GCF_007625055.1 Halomonas sp. | reverse complement strand
AGGATAAACATCACCAGCAGAATCTCTACGGCAATACTGCGTTGTAGCTGCCGGGAAGCGTTGACGTCGCCACGTTCAAAGGCGGGTACCCAGCGCCATTTATTGGCCGCCGCTAACAGCAGCAGTAGTGCGACAATCATCACTTTACCGGCCAATAGCTGGCCATAATCAGTGGTCAATAGTGCTAAAGGCCCACCGGTTAGCCATGCTGCCAGCGTGATACCCGCGATGACCAACAAGCCCACGACCAGCATGGCAATCTGTCCGAAGCGGGTGAGTATTCGGGCAGTGTTGGCCGGGTCATGTCGGCTGCCTGCCAGGCAGTAAAGCGGCCAGAGTGACGCTACCCAGAAAGCCGCTGCCAGCACGTGTACCATCAATAAGCCAGCGAGCAGCAGGCGCGGGGAATTGACGCTATGCCCAACCTGTGTGAAAGCCAGCAATACCAGCAGGATGCCCGCCATGCTCAGGCTGATAGTGAGCTTGGATAGTGTTGGTTTATTAAACTGAAGTGCCTGAATCAGCACCAGCCCGATCACTAAAAGAATCAAACGTCTGCCCTGGGCGCTATCGAACACCATACCAAGCAACATAGGATCTGTAGCAGCAGTGATATTGGCGCCACCCAGGTAACCGGCTTGTAATGGCCATTGCAGTATCACCAGAGCAATCCCTATCCAGGCGGTGATAATGCCCATACGGGCGACACGCCTTCGCTCGTCATCAGGAAGGGTTGGAAACGCCAGGCGAAACAACACTGCTCCCATTGCAATAAGAGCACTAAGATAGACCCCGGCCGCCACGCCAATCATCATGGCGCTCCAGGCGTCGAGCTCCTTAATGGCTGACCACCAGGCCACTGATCAATCCTCAACCGAAAAGTTGAAGCTCTCCGACATCATATGCCCATCAGTGGATAGGCCACGCCAGTTGACCTCATAGTCTCCTGCGGGAAGCGCTTGCTGCGGTTGGGTAAAAAAGCGTTCAACTTCTTCGCTCCCCGGTTGACGCTCCAGGTTCACAACACCGTCAGGGCCGGTCACCTCGAACTGGGTAATCCGCATCACGCCATCAAAGGCAACGCCAATCTGTTCAGGAGACCCGTTTACAGTGGTGCCATTCTCCGGTGAGGTCTCGGTGGTTTCCTGATGAGCCAGTACCGGTACTGCCAACGTCAGTAACAGTGGCGCCAAGGCCGTTCTGGTCGGAAAGGTTCTGATAAGCTTGCTCATGTTGAATTCCTTACGGTTTGTCACGCGTTGTCGGGGCGGTGCTTTTTGCGCAGCGTTTGCACCCTGGTGACTTAAGATATCAGCCATCATCCAAGCAGTATACGCAATGGCATCCAGAGGCCCATGCCCATCATGACGAGGTTTTCGGTGAGTGATACAAATCCTAAGGGTACCTTGCTGTTACCGCCGACGCAGGCGCATTTCAGTTCACGTTTGTCGATATACACTGCCTTGAACACCGATACAGCGCCAACCGTGCCGACAAACAGCGCCAGTGGCGCGGCAAGCCAGATCAAGGCGCCAGCGAGCATTAGCAGACCTGCCAGCGTTTCGGCGTAAGGATAGAAGTAGCCATAGGGGACATAACGCTGTGCCAGTAAGTCGTAGTTAAGAAACATGGAGCTGAAGCTCTCCACGTCCTGTAGTTTTTGTAGGCCTAGCAGCACCATGGCAGTCGCAATGAAGTATTCTGGCATTCGTACGCTGAACAGGGAACCCTGAGCCGCCCAGCTGATGGCAAAACCCATCAACAGCGCAGTAGCAAAAATCGCCAACACCGGCTTGTAGCTGGTGGCATCAGCATCGGGAACGCTCATCCCCAGGTGCTCACGCAGCTCTTCATAGCCACCGATGCGTTCATCGCCCAGATATACCTGAGGTGTTGTTTCAACGCCTGCCTGTTCTTTAAACGCGTCGATCTCCTTGCGCGAGGTCAGCGGGTTGTCGTCGATTTGGTAACCTTTGTGCCTGAGCAAGTCGACGGTTTTCAAACCAAACGGACACATGTGCTCTGCTGTTTTCATTCGATAAACACGCGCAATAGACGGCGAGGTGGATGCCATGATCACGCCTCCTGATGTCAGTCTGGAGTGTGACTAACAGCTTAGAGCCTTGGGCAGGCCGAAAGTCAAGTTTCTAGACAGCTTTAAAATGATCCGGAATCATGCTGAGAGGCAATGCCGCTAGGTCAAATACTGTTTCCGCTTGACCTTGGTGCCGCCCATAGGTTGTACGCTGATAGTGCAAGATTGCTCTGCTTGCTTCTTTTCATACTGATAAAAAATGGTGTTAAGACAAGCTGTTTATCTGTGACATGATGGGAGTAAATCATATGGTTAAGCATCATAAGATGATGGCTGTGGCATTGGTGACAAGCCTCACTGCTGTCACCGCAACGGCGCTGGCTCAAGGTATGAATCAGGGAGCCCAGGGCCAGGGGGGTATGATGAACGGCCAGGGCGGAATGGGTTCCGGCATGATGATGCACGGGATGGGAAATCAGGGCCAGGGTAGCCTGATGAACGGCCAGGGGAGTATCGGCTCAGGCATGATGATGGGCGGAATGATGAATGGTATGAGCCCCGGCATGATGATAGATGGCATGGGGTCGATGGCGGGCATGACCAATATGCTTGATGAGGCTCAGATGAGCAGTATGCGTGAAATGCGTCAGGAGCATCGTGCTACTCAGCTGGAGCGAATGGGTGAGATGATGAATATGCGCGATGACATGATGCAGATCATGCAGGCTGAACGCCCAGACCCTGAGGAAGTGAAGGCGCTGCACGGTCAGATGGCCAGTCTGCACGGCGAGATGATGGCTGATAACGTGCGCATGCGTAATCAGGTCCAAGACTTGCTGACCGACGAACAACGCGCCCGGATGAGAGGCAATAT
>NZ_VMQS01000042.1 GCF_007625055.1 Halomonas sp. | reverse complement strand
AACAGACCCATGTCACGATGCCATATCGGCATTTTTGTTAATAGACATTCCTAGCATAGGTGAAGCTTGTGCAACGCGGCAATACACTTTTGGCAGCAAATAAAAACGGGCCGTAAAAACGGCCCGCTCATCAGAAAGATACTGGGTAGTGCAGGTTTAAAAAAGTCACATCGCCTGCAAGGCTCAGGCGCTATCAGGCCAGCTGAACCGGGATAGCATTACTGGTGTGGCTGACGTGATTGCCGTCCTGCAGATACACCAGGGCAGGCTGATGATTATCCAGTTCGGCCTCGCTGTAATGGGCGTAGCTGCAAATAATGATGCGATGACCAGGGCCAGCCAGATGCGCTGCAGCACCATTGATGGAGATCAGGCGTGAGCCTTCTTCACCGCGGATGGCATAAGTAGTGAAACGCTCACCATTTTCAACGTTATAGATCTGGATCTGTTCGTTTTCCCGGATGCCTGCCATATCGAGCAGGTTGCCGTCGATGGCACAGGAACCTTCGTAGTTCAAGACAGCATGGGTAACGCGTGCCATGTGGAGCTTGGCTTTAAGCATGATGGTATGCATGAGGGTATCCTCTGTTACCGCGCTGACGCCGTATCAGCGGCAGCGGAAGTTTCTGTTGGAGCAGGAAGCAAGACGTCAAGATTATCGATAAGCCGCGTACTGCCAAGTCTGGCTGCTGCAAGCAGAATAGCCTGGCGGGTGTTTGATTCAACAGGGCCCAGAGTACGATCACGCAATTCGAGGTAATCAAGCTCAAAACCGGCATCATACAGCGCCTGACGCCCCTGTTGTAGTACCTGATGCTGATAATCGTCATCATGAGCGCTCACTTCAACCCCACTTGCCTCAAGTGCCTGGCGCATATCGCACAGTGTCTTGTAGAGCAGGGGGGCCTTGGCCCGGTGCTCCTTGCTCAGGTAAGCGTTACGTGAGGATAGTGCCAGGCCGTCGGCGGCTCTTACAATAGGCACGCCGATAATCTCTACTGGTATATGCAGGTCAGCGACCATCTTGCGAATGACCGCCAATTGTTGATAATCCTTTTCGCCAAACAGGGCGATATCCGGCTGGACAAGATTGAACAGTACCATGACAACGGTGGACACGCCGTCAAAGTGGCCGGGGCGTGAGCTGCCGCAGAGACCCTCACTGACGCTGGGTACATGCACACGGGTCTGCTGCTGGGTGCCATTGGGATAAAGCGTTTCATTCAGGGGAGCAAACAGGACATCGCAGCCAGCGTCTTCGAGTGCTTGCTGGTCAGCTTCAAAGGTACGCGGGTAGGCGTCAAGGTCCTCATTGGGCCCAAACTGCATGGGGTTCACGAACAGGCTGGAAATGACCACATCACCCTGTTGGCGCGCCTTTTCAATCAGTGCCAGATGCCCTGCATGCAGATTACCCATGGTGGGTGCCAGGGCAATGCGCTGGCCCCTTTGACGGTATTCTGCCAAGGCATGTCGCAGTGCTGGTATATCGCGCAAGGTACGCATATCAACTCCGTCGCATTACAGCCAAGTCATCCCTCGTAACCCCAACACCGGTCTTTAAACCTGAAGGTACGATTATAGATGGATAACCGGCGATAAAAAATGGTTTCAGAAACAGTGCTCTGGAGCGGGGAAGGTGCGCTGTTTGACGGCTTGATGATAATGTTCGAAAGCCTCCTGGATATTGCCTGCCTCCGTCATGAAGTTTTTGACGAAGCGTGGGGTACGGCCATGGGTGATGCCAATAATATCATGCATGACAAGAATCTGACCGTCGGTTTCGGCTCCGGCACCTATCCCGATAACGGGGACATCCAGGGCCTGGGTAATGGCTTCACCCAACGCTGCGGGAACACATTCGAGGAGAATGACGGAAGCGCCTGCATCGACCAGGATCTGAGCGTCGTCAAGGATTTGCTGGGCTTGCGCAGTTTCGCGGCCCTGCACTTTGTAGCCCCCTAGCTGGTAGACGGTTTGAGGTGTCAGTCCAAGGTGGGCGCAAACGGGCACACCTCGCCGGGTGAGCTCACGTACGCCATCGGCCATCCAGGCTTCACCTTCAACCTTGACCAGTTCTGCGCCTGCGCGCATCAATGCCGCAGCATCTTCCAGCAATCGTTCTGTCGTTGAGTTGCTCATGAAGGGCAGATCTACCATCAGCAGGCTGTTACCCTTGCCACGTGCCGCGCAGCGCGTGTGGTAGCAGATATCTTCCAGTGTCACGGGAAGTGTACTCTGATGACCTTGAAGCACCATGCCCAATGAATCACCGACCAGCAGGACTTCAATACCGGCCTGGTTGGCGGCATGAGCGAAGGAAGCATCATAAGCGGTCAGGCAGCTGAACGTTTCGCCAGCGTTCTTGAACGCTTGCAGTGTGCTCAGGGTGACGGTTTTCATGGCGTGCTCTCGTTTTTTTGCATTCAGCCAGCGCGGTGCGCTGGTTAGGTTAACGCCTTGACAGGCATGTTCGTGACCAAGCCAGCAATTGTTACCTGAATAGGTCACGGCTGTCGAGGGCGCTTCAATATACCTGCAGTCAGCGTGCCACAGATAATCTATCTGTCGTCAGTTTAGCAGAATGACGCTGTCGCTTGCCGGCAAGGCACTTGACCAGCAGGAAAGCGATTTTCCGTAAAGTGACAGCTGAGGAGCAATGTCTTTTAGCGGGTAGAGGACAAAACGACGAACGTGAACTTCTGGATGAGGTAGCCGTAAACGCGGATGGTCCAGATCCAGCTGATCAAACAGCAACAGATCCAGATCGAGCGTGCGAGGCCCCCAGCGTCTTTCACGTTGACGCCGGTGACGTTGCTCCAGTGCCTGAAGTTGGTCCAGCAAGGCCAGGGGCGATAGTTGCGTATCCACAGCCGCCACCGCATTGATGAAATCGTCCTGATCCTGTGGTCCTATGGGAGAGCTACAATATAGCGGCGAGGTCGACACCCGATGCGTCAAGGGCAGCTGGTTGAGCTCATCAATGGCTTGACGAACCTGCTCGACAGGCTGGTCAAGGTTACTGCCTAACCCGATATAGGCGCGTGAAAAATTGGACATCTCATGCTCTTGTCAGTTGTCAGGCATCGGTTTTAGGCTTGCGTCGCCGCTTGCGCTTTTTCCTGTTTCCGCTTCCTTGATCAGCTGGGTCGCTGCCAACTTTTTGCAGTAGTCGGCGCTGTTGATGTTCATCACCTTCCTGAAAGGTTGTCCACCAATCGCCTAGTCCAGCCGGTATTTCCCCCGCCTGTTCGCGTAATAGCAGTAGGTCGTAGGCGGCCCGGAAGCGTGGATGCTCTCGCGTCTGGAAGACACGCTTGCCACCCCGTTGTGAAAGACGCGCCTGCAACTCCCATATATCGCGCATTGGCATACCAAAGCGCTTTGGAATGGAGGTGTGCTGCAGCTGGCGTGAAATCACCTGCTGGGCGGCGGTCTGAAGAGCGGGAATGGACGGCATACCCTCATTTTCGAGTTGCTGCTGACGATGCGCCACAGGGGCCCACAGGAAAGCTGCTAGCAGGAAGGCAGGGGTTACCGGACGGCCTTCAGCAATACGTTTGTCGGTATTGGTCAGGGCTTGCTCAATCATGCGCTCAGCCCATGCCGCATCGGCCATGGCTTCTTCGGACTCAGGAAACAGCATGCCGAAAAGGTCATAATGGCTGAGCAGGCGAAAGGTCATCAGGCCTTGCCCCGCCATGAAAAGTTTGAGCACTTCGTCGAACAGGCGTGCTGGAGGAATCTGCAACAGCAGCGGGGCTAGTTCGTAAATCGGCGCTTCGGTGTCATCCGCCAGGGTAAAGTCAAGTTTTGCGGCAAAGCGAACCGCTCTCAACATCCGTACCGGGTCTTCTCGATAACGTGTTGCCGGATCACCGATCAGGCGCAGGGTGCGGGCTTCAATATCCTGCATGCCGTTGGCAAAATCATGGATACTGAAGTCTGCAATGCTGTAATACAGGGCGTTAACGGTAAAATCACGGCGCAGCGCGTCTTCTTCGATATTGCCCCAGACATTGTCTCTTAACAGCAAGCCGTCGTCAGATTGCTGAGCCAGGTGCTGTCCGTGCTCATCCTGGGGCTTGCCACGAAAGGTAGTGACTTCAATGACTTCACGCCCAAAGCGAACATGAACAATCCGAAACCGACGGCCGATCAGGCGTGAATTGCGAAACAGTCCGCGCACCTGTTCTGGCGTCGCATTGGTGGCAACATCGAAATCCTTGGGCATTTTTCCAAGCATGGCATCACGGATGCAGCCCCCCACCAGGTATGCTTCAAAGCCAGCACCGTCCAGGCGATAGAGAACTTTCAGTGCAGCCTCGCTAATATGCTGGCGAGACACAGGGTGCTCATCGCGAGGAATTATATGCGCCTGTGAGGTGCTAAGTGGCGGCGCTTGGGTGTCGTACAACGATTTCAAATGGACTCCCGGGTGGTTCAGGGAAGAGGTTAACCCTTCAGAATGAATGACAGTCAGCCTGATCATCAAGATCATCCCACCAGCGACTGATTGGAGTGAATGGACCACCGATAATGAGGAGCGATCCCAACAGCTTCACGGGGTGCAACTGTCAAACATCTGTAAGGCTTTGTTAGAAAGTCATTGAGTGTAGCCGACGCCTTGTGGCTTGCAAAGTGTCGGGCAGCGATGAATGCCAATTAGGGTCTGTTGACGTATCATCGCGAACCGCGCAACCCGAAGGAACAGGGCCCTTTTGGCACAGCCCTGCGTTGCTCGACGGCATGATCAACATGCCTGTGTAGCGCGGTGAAAGTGAGAGAAGGAGAAAACCGGATGCCAGTGTATAAGGTGCTGTCAGGTGTCCCAGAATGCAGAAAGGGAAGACCATTTGGCCTTCCCCTTTCAATAAGCACTTGGTGCGTTCCTTTCACCCGCATCCATGCGGCTATTTTTTTCATGATGGCACATCGCCTTGAATACGCAACACAGTTAAAAGTGGTCATGAAACAACGATTGCCCATGTTGTCAGACCCAACCGCCTCGTATTCAAAACAATAATCCAACCGCGATATTCTTTACCCAGCGTATTATTTTTGTTGATGCTGGGTCGTACGTATTGTCTGCTGAGTTGTTGTTATTCCAGACTGCGTACATCGCGTCTAGTGTGAGCCACCTGCAATGATTTCTCATACATACATTGCCCGGTGTTGTTGTTATCGGGCTCTGTCCGTACAAACGTTGCAGGTTGCAATTTCTACCTGTTGTTTTTGTTAGTGTAGCGATTGCGTGCCCGGCCTGGATTGTTTTTGTTGTGGGTCGGGCAAGTGTGTAGTCAAACATTGTTGTTATTAGTGTCGACCCTCACACGGCTCTTTTCATCCGTTGTTCTTCTTGGCAATACTAGTTGCACTCACTGTGCCAGAGCGATTAAATTTATTTAAAAACAATATCTTATGATTTTTATGGTGGTAGGCTTCAGGGCTCACAATAGGCTGTGTTACTGGTTAAAGGCTATTTTTGTGCGCTGATTGTGTGGTGAGGTAACACCTCGGTGCAGGTTGGTGCCTGGATTGCATTTTGGGAGACAAGTGAAGTAGACCTTGGTCATATTTTGGGTGAGCCCCTTCAAACGCTGAATAAATAGTACTGATATCTCCCGGGCTTTTTAAGTCTTACTCAGAGCGGCGCAAGGATTTTTTGCGTGGGATACCCAAGCGCTGGCGGCGTTCCCAAAGGCTCTTGCGGCTGATGCCAAGTTTTTGAGCCAGCTCGGTTTCACTCATCTGGTCCTGATGCTCGAGCACAAAATGCTGAAAATAATCTTCCAGTGACAGGTCACTTTCGGCATTCGGGCCCTTGCTGTCTTCTTCTGGCGTATCTGATGGCGGATGGGGTGGCGAGATGGCGGTGGTTCGCGGTGAGAAAGGGGCAAGGCCAAGGTCATCAGGGTGAATCAGGTGACCTTCAGCCAGAATGACGCCGCGTTCCAGAGCATTTTCAAGCTCACGGACGTTGCCAGGCCACGGGTAGTCGCGCAAATCCTGCCGTGCCGCACGGGAAAGCCGCAGACCCTGGCGATTATGCCGCTGGCAAGTCTTATCGAGCAGGATATCAGCGATTTTCAGAATATCGTCATCGCGCTCTCGCAGTGGCGGCAGGGCAATCTGCATGACATTGAGCCGGTAGTAAAGGTCAAGCCTGAACTCTCCACTTTTCGATAGCGCACGCAGGTCGCGGTGCGTAGCCGCAATCAGGCGTACATCGACATGGCGGGTTTCCACAGAACCAATCTTGCGAATTTCACCTTCCTGCAGGACTCGAAGTAAGCGCGCTTGAGCATCCAGGGGCAACTCACCGATTTCATCCAGAAAAAGGGTGCCGCCATGAGCGGCTTCCACCAGGCCGGTGCGTGCTGCACTGGCGCCGGTAAAAGCGCCTTTTTCGTGGCCGAACAGCTCGGATTCAATCAGTGTTTCTGGAATCGCGGCACAATTAACGCAAATGAGGGCGGCTTTTGCGCGCTTGCTCTGTTGGTGAATGGCGCGAGCCACCAACTCTTTGCCGGTGCCGGATTCGCCCTGAATCAGCACGCTAACATCGGCAGGCGCGGTTTTCCGGATGCGGGTATAGACTTGTTGCATGGCATCGCAGTTACCCACCATGATCTGGCGGCCGCCACCTTCATCAGTAATATCCGGTGCCGGGCTTTGACGTATCGATTGCTGATGCAGGATGCGCGAAACGGTCTCTAGCAGCTCAGCATGGTCGAATGGCTTGGCAACATAGTCGACGGCGCCCTGTTTAAGCGATTCGATTGCCGAGCGCATGCTGGCATAGCTGGTCATGATCACTACGGGCACTGGGTTGGCGCGCGCTATCAGGGCCGTTCCGGGCTCCCCCGGCAGGCGCAGGTCGCTAATGATCAGGTTGTAATCAAGCAGTTCCATGTCATGGCACGCTTCAACGCTGGCCGCTTCAGTGACGTCATAATCATTGCGCTCCAGTAAACGCTTGAGAGCGCTGCGTATAATAGCTTCATCCTCAACAATCAGAATTCTGGGCATAGGGCTTCACATCATCCTGTGGGTAAAGTGGTAGCCATAGGGTAATGGCTGTGCCGCAAGTGTGTCCGGGGGGCGGGGACGCAACATCGATCCTGCCCTGATGCTCACTGATAATCTGGTACGCCAGTGACAACCCCAGCCCGGTACCTTTGCCGGCCGGTTTGGTAGTAGTAAAGGGCTCGAAAAGACGGTCGCTGATGGAAGGGTCAATGCCGCTGCCATCATCGCGTACCTGCCACCAGGCGCGCTGTTCGGAAATGCCAGCACTCATCTGCACCTGTCCATCTGGCTGGCAGGCATCCCGGGCATTGTTCAGCAGGTTGACGATGACCTGAGTGAGCCGTTGGCCATCCCCACATACGACAATGTCATCCGGGCAGGTATTGAAAAAGCGGACATCGTCGTTGCTGCGGGCCAAATAGACCAGATTGAGTGCATCCTCACTGATCACCGAAAGGCTGACCGGTTCGCAGGGCATTGGCAAGGCCTGATGGCCACCGTGGGCAAAGCCGACCAGCGTATTGACGATTCGAGTGACTCTCTGGGTCAGTTGCTGGATATGATCGGCGGTTTCCAGCAGGGCAGGATCCTCCGTGTCATAGCGTAAATTCTGTGCCAGCGATGAAATACCGGTAATCGGGTTGCCGATTTCATGCGCCACGCCTGCGGCCAGCTGTCCAATGGACGCCAGGCGTGCGGCATGTACCAACTCATCTTCCAGACGTTTCATTTCACTGTGATCTTCAATCAGCACGACGCTGCCACCGCGGCTGTCATAGCCGCTTAATTGCGCCGTGTGCAAGGTCAGGAAGTAGTCTTGACCATGCAGGTGAGCGGGCTCTTTGTAAAGCGGTGAAGACGCACTGTGTAGTGCCTTGCCAAGCAAGGTTGACCAGGGCGGCGGCAAGCTGTCCAGACGCGAGCCGATGACGCTGTCGCCATTGATACCGGAAAGCTCAGTAAGCGCGTTATTCCACATCAAGAGCTCTCCATCATCACCAAAGACGCAAAGCCCTACAGGCAAGTAAGCCAGGGTCTGGCGGTGATGCCGACGCAGCCCATCGAGTTCCCGAGCCAAACCGGTCAGCCGAGAGCGGTAGGCTTCCAGACGGCTCTCGACGAAATGGATGTCGTCGGTCGCCGGAAGTTCGTCATGACGGTAAGGCAGGTAGCGGTCGACGATATCTCTTGCCACTGAAGGCCCCATCAAACCAGAAAGGTTGGCCTGGATGCGGTCGCGCAGGCGCCTCAATGCGTAAGGACGACGCTCCTGAGAGTCAAGATTGAGCGCTTTGAGTGCGCGGTCAACTTCGCGGCCGGCCGCCTCGTCGCCCAGCGCCTGAGCCAGGTGGAGGGTGAAATCCGTCACCGTTACTGCCTTCAGCGGCATGCGTTTGGAACGAATCACGGCATCGACTGAGCAGGCTTCAGCGGCAGATTTTTCTCCATCAGAGGTGCGGCTGAAAAGCGAGACACAAATCAGCAACAGAATGTTGACCGATAGGGATAACAGGGTAATCTGGTACCAAAGTGGTGCATCAGCAGGCGTTAGCGGCGTAAACGGCAGGCTTGGCAAGGGAAGATCGATAAACAGGGGCAACCATAATCCCCATAGCCAGATGCCCGTCCCTACCAACAGGCCGGTAATGACGCCATTGCGATTGGCCCCGGGCCAATATAGCAGAGCGAGCATGCCAGGTAGACACTGGGCCATGCCAACAAAGGCGGCTAGCCCCAAGGTTGAAAGATCCGGCTGGTGGCTGACGCTTTGATAGAACAGCCAGCCGCTGATGATAACGCCAATGATCAGGGCTCGGCGTAGCCAGCGTAACCAGCCATAAAGATCCGTTCGCGCTTCAGGTGGGCGTGCCACCAGCACGATATGGTTGAGCACCATGCCAGAGAGTGCCAGGGCAATAATAATCATGGTGCCGCTGGCAGCGGCTAGCCCGCCGATAAAAGCCAGCACCAGTACCCCGCTGTGCTCACTGACCATGTAAATGGCATAGGCGGGAAGTGCAATGGGCATCTCGGCGCGTGATTGGGCGGCCCACCAGATGACCGGCACGGGAAGCGCCATCAGCAGCAGAAACAAGGGGAGTGTCCAGCTGGCCTGTAGCAGGGTTTGACGTGACAGCCCCTCGGCAAAGGTAATATGAAAAAGATGCGGCATCAGGAAGGCCGCGGCGAAAAACAATAGCAGAAAGGTGCGCCATTGGGCTGCTTCAAGTTTAGGGGTCTGCTCCTGCAGCGCCTGGCCATCGTTAGCCAACCAGTGTTGCACATGCTGCGGCCCGTCGAAAACACCCCATAAAGCGACGCCTCCCACTACCAGTATGGCTGTCAGCTTGACAATCGACTCCAGTGCGATGGTCGCCAGCAGTGTGTCGTGGCGGGCATGCTGATCGCTGTGACGGGCGCCGAAAAAAACCGCAAAAGCGGCTATCATCAGGCAGAAAACCAGGGCGATACCGGAGCCTTGATGGCTGGCGGTCAGCACATCTATGCCATCGCCCAGGGCCTTGACCTGTATCCCCAGCAGAGGCAGCACGGCGAGCAGACTGACCAGTGTTACCAGGGTGCCAACCCAGCGCGAACGAAAGCGAAAAGCAAACAGATCAGCCAGTGAGGCAAGCTGATAGGTGCGGGTAATACGTTGAATGGGCACCAGCAGCACTGGCGCGAGCAGAAAGGCACCGGCGGCGCCCAGATAGTAAGCGAGATAACCAAGCCCGGCATGAGCAGCCAGTTCCAGACTGCCATAAAATGCCCAGGCGCTGGCGTATACACCGAGGGCAAGGGTGTAAATAACCGGATGGCGCAACAGTCGCACGGGAATCCAACCGCGTTCGGCTGCCGCACCACACACAAACAGCAGGGCCAGATAGCCGATGCCCAAGAAGAGTAGCAGTGAAGCATTCAGCGGTATTGGTTCAACGTTCATCCAGCTTCCTTTTCTGTTCCAGCCAGATGGTCAAGGCAATCAGGCTACCCCATATCAGGAAGGGACGGTACCAGGCGATATCCGGGTTTCCCCAGCCATTCATCAGCAGAGGCGACAGTAGATAGCCGCCAAACACCAGAAACAGCACTATGCGATAAACGTACACGGCGACTCCTTGAACGCGGGCTAGCAGGCGAAGCGGTGCGGCTCAGCCTTCAGTCTAGCCACTTGCCAGTGCTCAATAGCCCAGGCCAGCTGCTCGCTGACGGTGGCGTTGACCAGCTTGGCGGGCGGTGACTGATCGAGTAGTTGCAGCGCCTTGAACAGCTGCTGTCGAACAGCAGTGGTGTTGTTAGCCAGCGCCGGTGCCAGGTTCTGCTTGGAAAGTTTCTGTCCTTCGCGGGTCACGACCAGCGGCAGGTGCAGGTAACGCGGTTGCGGGTAGCCCAGTGCTGTCTGCAGTTGACGCTGCCATGGCGTGTTGTCGAGCAGGTCGATGCCCCTTACCACATCAGTGATACCCTGATGAGCATCATCAACCACGACGGCTAGCTGGTAGGCCCATAAGCCATCCTTACGTTGTAGCACGACATCACCGTATTCTTCCGGGTCGTGGGTTTGTGAACCAAAGAGGCGGTCCTGCCAGTTGACCGGACGCTGGCCAAGGTCACTGCGCAGGCGCCAGGCGACGGGTTGTCCAGGCGCCTGTAAAGCGTTTCGGCACCAGCCTGGATAAATGGCATGGTCACGCCACTGTTTACGCGAGCAGCTGCAGGGGTAGGCTAACCCCTGAGCTTTCAGACGTTCCAGCGCCTGAGCATAAGCCTCGCTTCGTTGATGTTGCCAACATACATTACCATCCCAATGCAGGCCAAAAGCCTCCAGTTGATGGAGGATGGTATCTGCCGCACCGGGCGGGCAGCGAGGCGGATCAATATCTTCAATCCGTACCCGCCACTCCCCTTGGCTGGCGCGGGCGTCCAGATAGCTACCCAGCGCTGCTACCAGTGACCCCAGGTGCAAGGGGCCAGATGGAGTCGGCGCAAAACGGCCGCGGTAGGTGGTGTGTGAAGGCATGGGCATGGTGTTGCCTTTGCTGATGGCGGGTCAACAAACAAAAACGGGCACCTTGTGCAGGTGCCCGCCAATCGTGCGGTGTTGGCATTAGCCGCCGAGCTGCTTTTCCTTGAGTTCAGCCAGCGTCTTGCAGTCGACGCACAGCGTCGCTGTGGGGCGAGCTTCGAGACGGCGAATACCAATTTCAACCCCACAGGCCTCACAGAAGCCATAATCATCTTCATCAATCTTCTCGAGCGTTTCGTTGATCTTTTTCAACAGCTTGCGCTCACGATCCCGGGTACGTAGCTCCAGGCTGAAGCCTTCTTCCTGAGTGGCGCGATCCGCGGGGTCGGCATAGTTATTGGCGTCTTCCTGCAGGTGGCGCACTGTACGGTCCACCTCCTCCATTAAATCCTGCTTCCAGTCGAGCAAAAGCTGACGGAAGTGCTCTAACTGTTGATCGTTCATATACTCTTCACCCGCTTGTGATTCGTACGGGGTGAATGATTTGGACGCTTCCGCTTTCTTTTCCGCTACTGGCATGGGATTGCCCCCTAGATAAATGACTACCAAAATGATGGCTGATCTACCATCCGCGAGGTAATGATCGCGTGCCAAAAGGATGTTTGTTTAGCTGAAATATTCAATTTTTGCAAGCATAATACCCTCTTTTATACGATTGTTTAACCAATAACCGCCTGGTGACAGGTCCCATGATCGCTTTCATGATTGAGCCCGTGGTCGGACCAGACAGACTCTTTCAATGAGAACGACGCTGATAGGGTGTAGCGGTAAGAAAGGAGTCAGTATGGTATGGAATTCGCGCGTCGCCAAGGTCGCCCCTTTTCGAGTGATGCACCTTCTGGAAATGGCCCAGGCACGCGAGGCAAGCGGGTATGATGTGATTCATCTGGAAGTCGGCGAACCTGACTTTCCTTCACCTGACCCGGTGATGACGGCCGGGCAGTCGGCGCTGTCAGCAGGGCACACGCGCTATACGCCGGCCGCGGGCCTGCCAGCCCTGCGCGAGGCCATCGCACAGCATTACAAGCACCATTTTCAGGCAGATGTGGAACCATCACGGATTCTGATTACGCCAGGTGCCTCAGGAGCGCTGCTGCTGGCCAGCCAGCTGTTGGTTGAGGCCGGTGACCGGGTGTTGATGGCAGACCCTAATTACCCTTGTAACCGGCATTTCATGGCCTTGGCGGGCGCCGAGGTAGACACTGTGCCCGTGGGGCGCGAAACAGGCTGGCAGCTGGACGCGAGCCTTGTGGCGGCTCACTGGCAGCCGTCTACCCGGCTGGCCATGCTGGCTTCTCCTTCTAACCCGACGGGCCACACGCTGAACGCTGACGCCTTGCAAGCCGTGCAGCAAGCGGTAAGACAGCGGGAAGGCCGTCTGGTGGTTGATGAGATTTACCAGGGGCTGAATTACGATGATGCGCCGCTCTCTGCGTTATCACTCGGCGATGACGCTTTTGTGGTCAACAGCTTTTCCAAATATTTTGGCATGACGGGTTGGCGCCTGGGCTGGCTGGTAGCACCGGAAGAGGCTGTTGAGCCCTTGACGCGGCTGGCTCAGAATATTTTTCTGGCCGCGTCGACGCCTGCTCAACATGCTGCGCTGGCCGCCTTTACGCCTGAATGCCGCGAGATTCTAGAAGACCGTCGTCAGATCCTGAAAAAGCGTCGGGATGTGCTCTTGGCGGGCTTGAGTAACTTGGGACTCGCTCCGGACATGCCGCCTCAAGGCGCATTTTATCTATGGCTGGATATTTCGCGCTATAGCCGTGACAGCCAGGCGTTCTGTGAGCAGTTGTTGATGGAAGAGAATGTGGCCATCACGCCGGGCATTGATTTTGCGGTGCAAGGGGGTGAGCAATTCGTGCGCATTGCCTTCACAACTGACGTGGCGCGTCTCGAAGACGCTATTGAGCGGATTTCACGCTTTGTGAGCCGCCTGTGAGCGTCCATTATCCCCCCTTGGTGGCAGGCACACTTCAGCGGCGCTACAAGCGTTTTCTGGCGGATATCAAGCTGGATGATGGCCGTGAGGTGGTAGCGCACTGCCCGAATACTGGCTCAATGAAGGCGGTGAATGTGCCGGGCGCCAGGGTCTGGTTATCACCTAGCAACAATCCGTCACGCAAGCTGGGCTGGACCTGGGAATTGATCGAGTTGCCACAGCCAGATGGCAGCGTTGCTCTGGCATCCGTGCATACCGGTCGTGCCAACAGGATTGTGCAAGCGGCTCTTGAAGCGCAGCAGATCGCGCCTCTTGCAGGTTTTGACACCTTGCACCGTGAGGTCAAGGTGGACGAGGCGCGCCTTGATTTCATGCTCGAGGATGCCGGCGGCAAGCGCACCTGGATAGAGGTCAAGCAGGTCACCCTCAAGGAAAACGACGGCCACGGTTATTTTCCTGACGCCGTCAGCACGCGCGGGCTAAAACACCTGCATACGCTGGCCAGGCTTGCGGAGGGCGGCGAACGTGCAGTGCTGCTGTTTTGTATTGCCCATGAAGGCATCAAGGATGTCGCCGCTGCTGCGCATATTGACGCGGGCTATGCGGCGGCACTTGAAACTGCCTTGGCCAGGGGCGTTGAGGTATTGGCCTATGGTGTTGAGTTTGAACGCGATGATCAAACGCCCGCCGCCGTGAGCCTCAAGCGGGCGCTGGTGTTTCAGCGTTCAATATAGAACCGTTCTACAAAGCTGATCGTTTCCGGCTCGGCATTGCGGTCATAACGTACATCAAGAGCAAATCGCATGGGCTCGTCATGGCGTAGCGTGAAGGTTGATATCTGATTAATCGTATCGTTTTCACGCACGGTTCTGAACTGCATTGTTTCCTCATCGCTGCCGGAAAGCTCGCCCACACTGCCATCAATGTTGGCGCTGACCGGAACGGTGCTACCGTCTTCCTGCTCCTCCAGGACGCTGACATTGACCAGCCCCAGCCCTACGCTGCGCTGAATACCATACGCCTGGGCCACCTCGGGGGAGAGAAAATCCGTGCTGATGGCGCTGTAGTGAATCTGATAGTCACCCACCTGAGCGTATTGTTGTGCGAAGGCGACGGTGGCGCCCAGGCTCAGACCGCTTACCAGAAGGCTTCCCAGTACAACCTGCTTGAGGCGGTGTGCGCTTGATAACGTTGGGTTGAAGGTTTTATCGAGCATGGCTGTGAGTCTCCCGTGATCAAGAACGACGACGAACGCGGAAAATGGCAATTTCCCCAAACAGGTTAGGCCATAATCGCGATGTCCAGTGGCCGCGGTGGTCGCCCACGCCAACGGCGCGGTCAACGATCATCAGACCCTTGTCGCGGCACAGGTGTTCAAAGTCGTTGAACGTTGACAGGTGGATATTGGGCGTATCATACCAGGCATGCGGCAGTGACTTGGATACTGGCATATAGCCGCGTAAGCCAAGATGAACCCGATGACGCCAGTAAGCGAAATTGGGAAAGGTGATGATGCCTTCCTCAGCGACGCGGAGCATTTCGTCGAGCATTTTATCCGGGCGGCGCAGCGCCTGAAGCGCCTGGGTCATGATCACCAGGTCATAGCTGTTAGCGCTAAAGCTGCTTAGCCCATCGTCAAGATTGTGCTCGATGACGCTCACACCACGGCTGATGCAGCGGGTAATACCGTCCGGGTCGATTTCAAGTCCGTACCCACTGACATTTTTATCCCGGGCTAAAGCCTCCAGCAGTGTGCCGTCGCCACAGGCCAGATCCAGCACATGAGCATTGTCGGGAACCCAGTCGTAAATGATGTCCAGGTCGGCGCGCATCATTGAGTTACCTCATCATTGGCGGACATGACCCCTGCTTCTGTGGCTGCGCGCTGCATGAAAGCGCTGAACACCGCATGATAGCGATCATCCGGCAACAGGAAAGCATCATGGCCATAGGGCGAATCGATATTCGCATAGCTGACGGGTTTGCCCGCCTGAATAAGGGCATCTACCAGCTCCCGCGAACGAGAAGGCGGGAAGCGCCAGTCGCTGGTAAAGCTCATCACCAGAAACGGGCATTGCGCCGGTGCCAGAGCCTGGGCCAGGTTGCCGGCGTAACATGCTGCCGGGTCAAAATAGTCCAACGCCTTGGTCATCAGCAGGTAAGTGTTGGCATCAAAGGTGGTCGAGAAGGTATCCCCTTGATAACGCAGATAGGACTCCACCTGAAACTCAACGTCAAAGCCAAAATTAAGGTCATCGGTCCGCAGGTCACGCCCGAACTTGCTGCCCATGGCATCTTCAGAAAGATAGGTGATATGACCGACCATGCGCGCTAGCTTGAGCCCGCGCTTGGGGAGGGTCTGGTGCTCACTGTACCAGCCAGCATGGAAATCCGGGTCTGAGCGGATTGCCTGGCGGGCGACTTCGTTAAAGGCAATATTCTGGGCGGATAGCCGTGGCGTTGCGGCAATCACCACCGCGTTGGCGATACGTTCCGGAAATGCCATGCTCCATTGGAGTACCTGCATGCCACCCAGGCTGCCGCCTACCGCCACTGCCCAGCGCTTGATCCCCAGGCGGTCAGCCAGCCGGGCCTGGCTGTTGACCCAGTCACTGACCGTCACCATGGGGAAGTCGGGTCCCCATAGGCGACCGGTGTCACTGTTATGGCTCAGCGGGCCTGTGCTGCCGTGACAGCCTCCGAGATTATTGAGTGATACAACAAAAAAGTGGTTGGTATCAATCGACTTGCCAGGACCAATGTGGGCATCCCACCAACCGGGTTTGCGTTCTTCGTCGTGATGATACCCGGCCGCGTGATGATGGCCGGAAAGCGCATGGCAAATCAGGACGGCATTGCTGCGATCGGCATTCAGGCTGCCGTAGGTTTCATATACCAGGTCAAACTCAGGCAGCACTTTCCCACACGCCAGAGCAAGTGGCGTATCAAAATGCGCCACCTGAGGCGTTATAATGCCAACGGAATCCGCAGGAAGCGGGTCACTAAGACGGTGCGACTCAGGCATGAAGAACATTACCCCGGGTGTTCGAAAAAAATGTTGAATGAATCACAGCCCAACCAGGGCGCCGGACATGCCTGCTGCTCTTACCAGCGCCCCTACTACCAAGCCGTCGATCAGATTGATGGCAATAAACACCACAATTGGCGACAGGTCGATCATACCAAGGGGCGGGATAACATTGCGCACTGGCGCCATGATGGGCTCGACCAGTTGCATCACCAGCATTGCGCCGGGGTGGCTGGCATTGGGGGCGACCCAGCTGAGAATGATCATGATGATCAGAGCAAAGAAATAAATCTTCAGGATGGCATTAGCGATAGCGGCAACACCGGCAATCAGCAAGCCAACAATCGGTGGAATGCCTACACCGACCAGCATAAAGATAATGACCATGCTGACGACCTTCAGAGTGAAGCCAGCAGCCAGGGTGGCCAGGTCGAAGCGTCCGGCCACCGGACCAAGAAAGCCCTGGAATATACCCACCACGGGCTGGGTTATCTTGACCACGGATTGACTCATCGGATTGTAATAATCCGCCTGCGAGGCTTGCAGCAAAAAACGCAGCATCAGGATAAACAGATAAATATTGATCAGTGAGTTGACCAACATCAAGCCAGCACTGCCTATGGAATTGCCCATTGAAGATCTCCGTAATTTAAATCGACGTAAAGTGTTGGTTAATCGGCGCTAAGCTCTCTGGACATAGCTTGAGCACGGTCTGCGCAGGCTTGCATGGCATCTGCAATCGTTTTACGCAGTTCGGCATCTTCCATGTGCTGGATAGCGCGCTCGGTTGTGCCGCCAGGTGACATGACATTCTGTTTCAGAGTAGCCGGCGTAGCGTCGCTTTGTTGTGCCATGGTGGCTGCCCCCAATGCTGTCTGGATAGCCAGCCGACGCGCAGTATCCGCAGGCAGCCCCAGCTTGACAGCTGCTTCTTCCATGGCTTCAAACATCAGAAAAAAGTAAGCCGGAGCACTACCGGAAACCGCTGTCACCGCTTCTATCAGTGCTTCATCTTCGACCCATTCGACAATGCCTACGGCTTCCATTAACTGGGTAGCCGTGTCGCGCTGTGCCGATGTTACCGCCTGGTTGGCAAACAGGCCGCTGGCGCCGTAGCCCACCAGTGAAGGCGTATTGGGCATGCAACGCACAACCGCATGGCCACCGCCCAGCCATTGATTAATGGTTTCGGCATCAAGGCCTGCGGCGATGGAGATAATCAGCGGTCGCTGTTGCAGGGCAGTGTCCTGCATGGCCAGGCAGACGTCGCGCATGATTTGCGGTTTGACTGCAAGCACGACCACATCGGCATTGCGAATGGCCGTGTTGTTATCTGTCTCGGTGCTTACGCCAAAACGCTGGCTGACAGGTCGCAGCATATCCTCAGAGGGCGATGTTGCGGTAATGCTGTCCGGGGCAATGCCGCTGTCGATCAGGCCGCCGATAATAGCGCTGGCCATATTGCCAGCGCCGATAAAAGTGATCTTGGTCGCCATGAAAATTCCTGTTGTTAAGTGTGTGGCTTAGCAGCAATCGCGTTGGTCAAGCTTTAGCGTTTGTCGCGCGCGCCAAAAATAGCGGTGCCAAGGCGTACCTGAGTCGCGCCTTCAAGAATAGCCGCTTCGAGGTCATCACTCATGCCCATCGAAAGTGTATCCAGTGGCACATCCGGCAGGTCGGCTTTGAGGCGTTCAAAGGCTTCCCGTAATGCTGCCAGAGGTTGACGCTGCGCCTCCAGCGTATCGGCTGGCGCTGGAATGGCCATCAAACCCCGCAGTCTAAGGTGAGGCAGGCGGGCAATCTCAGCGGCCAATTCGTCCAATGCGCTCGGCAATACGCCAGATTTCGTTTCTTCGGCACTGATATTAACCTGAAGACAAATGTTAAGCGGCGCACTATCGTGGGGGCGTTGTTCATTGAGGCGCTTGGCAATTTTCAAGCGGTCAACGCTGTGCACCCAGTCAAAGCTTTCCGCCACGGCTCGGGTTTTATTCGACTGTAACGGGCCGATAAAATGCCATTCAATGTCAGCCAGGTCAGTGAGTTCAGCCTGTTTATCGAGAGCTTCCTGCAGGTAGTTTTCTCCGAACGCCTGTTGACCTGCCGCATACGCCTGGCGAATCATGCTGGCTGGCTTTGTTTTGCTCACTGCCAGCAAGGTAGCATCAGTGGTCGGGCGTCCCGCATCGATGAGCGCCTTCTCCAGGCGATGACGTGCCCGTGTGAGCGATTCAGAAAGCGCATTGTCTGTCATACTCAATTTCCTTACCGCAGCTGGGAAGAAAGATGGATATTACCGAACTGCTGGCATTCTCGGCAAAACAGAATGCCTCTGACCTGCATCTGTCGTCTGGTCTTCCGCCCATGATACGCGTTGACGGCGATATTCGCCGGCTCAATGTGCCTGCCATGGAAAACAAGGAAGTCCGCGCCCTGATCTACGACATTATGGGCGATCGCCAGCGGCGTGACTACGAAGAGCACCTGGAAGTGGATTTTTCATTCGAAGTGCCGGGGATTGCGCGCTTCAGGGTTAACGCTTTTAATCACGCCAGGGGGGCTGGTGCCGTGTTCCGCACCATTCCAAGCGACGTATTGTCCATGGAAACGCTGGGACTGGGCGAAGTCTTTGAACGCCTGGCCATGCTGCCACGTGGGCTGGTGCTGGTGACAGGCCCCACTGGCTCAGGCAAAAGCACCACACTGGCAGCGATGATTGACTACGTTAACAATCACCGATACGAGCATATCCTGACGATCGAGGATCCGGTGGAGTTTGTGCATACCAGCAAGCGTTGCCTGATCAATCAGCGTGAAGTCCACCGTGACACCCATAGCTTTGCAGATGCCTTGCGAAGTGCCTTGCGCGAAGACCCGGATGTCATCCTGGTCGGCGAGTTGCGCGATCTTGAAACGATTCGTCTGGCCCTGACGGCCGCTGAAACCGGGCATCTCGTTTTTGGCACCCTGCATACCACGTCGGCGGCGAAGACGATTGACCGTATAGTCGATGTCTTCCCCGGCGAGGAAAAATCCATGGTGCGTTCAATGCTCTCCGAATCCCTTCAGGCGGTAGTCTCTCAGACGCTGCTCAAGCGAGAGGGAGGCGGGCGTGTGGCCGCTCATGAAATCCTGATCGCCACCTCGGCTATTCGTAATCTCATCCGCGAAGACAAGATTGCGCAGATCTACTCGGCCATGCAAACCAGCGGGGGGTTGGGGATGCAAACTCTGGATGCCTCACTAAAACAGTTGGTGAAAGAAGGTCTGGTCACTCGGGAAGATGCCCAGTCGCGTGCCAAGGGCGAGCTTTCCCTCTGAGGGTGCTTGATGCGCACCAGCAAGCAGTCAACGGCAGGTTTTAGGAGGATGTGATGAGCCAAAGCGTGACGCCCACAGAATGGTTACACCAGCTGCTGGATATCATGGTCGAACAGCAGGCGTCGGACCTCCTGGTGTCCGTGGGTGCGCCACCCAGCCTGAAAACGCCTGACGGTCTGGTGCCGCTTGGCCAGCAGGGCCTGAATGACCATCAGGTAAGGGAGTTGGTGATGCATACCCTTCCTGAAGGCCTGCGCTCGCGTTTTCAGCAGGAGCGTGAAGCCAATTTTGCGCTGAGTATTGAAGATAAAGGCCGCTTCAGGGTCAGCGCCTTCCAGCAGCGCAACCAGTTGGCAATGGTGGTGCGGCGCATCAGCCATGAAATTCCCAAGCTTGAACAGTTGGGCATGCCAGCAATGCTGGCCTCCCTGGCACAGGAGAATCGTGGCCTGGTACTGGTGGTCGGCGGGACCGGTACGGGCAAGTCGACGACCCTGGCGGCCATGATCCAGCAGCGCAATGAAACACTGGGTGGACACATTATCAGCGTTGAAGATCCGATCGAGTATCTCCACCCCCACAAGCGGGCGATTATCAATCAGCGCGAAGTCGGGATTGATACTGAATCCTTTGAAGTTGCCCTGAAGAACACCTTGCGTCAGGCGCCTGATGTGATTTTGATTGGTGAGATTCGCACGCGAGAAACCATGGAGCATGCGCTGACGTTTGCCGAGACAGGTCATTTATGCCTGGCGACCTTGCACGCTAACAATGCTAACCAGGCGCTGGAGCGGATCATCCACTTTTTCCCTCATGAACGTCACGAACAGATCTGGATGGACCTGTCGCTTAATCTGAAGGCGGTGGTGGCACAGCAGTTGCTGCCTGATCAAGCTGGCGGTCGCTCGGCCGCTGTAGAGATCATGCTGCGCTCGCCACGCATTGCCGACCTGATCAGTAAAGGTGAAGTGGGCGAGATCAAGTCTGCTATGGCGAAATCCCGTGATGATGGTATGCAGACGTTTGATCAGGCACTTTTTGATCTTTTCAATGCGGGTAAGGTCAGTGCTGACGTTGCGCTGGCGCATGCCGATTCTGCCAATGACTTACGCATGATGATGAAATTCGGTGGCGTCGATAGTAAAGCGGCCACTGGCCTGGAAAGCAGGGTGCCCAGTGGATTGGCATTGCGTGATGAAGACGATTATTGACCCAGGTGAGCAGGGGAAGATTAAGGCGCGTAGATGCCGCCCAGTACGCGAGGGCCTGCAGCGCCCGTTACACTGGGCAGGTTACCTGGGAAGTGATACAAGCGTCGATATGCCAGCCAGGCAAATGCGCCCGCTTCAATCCAGTCTGCTGGCCAGCCCCATGCGTCAGGCGTCGCCAAGGTCGCCTGAGGCAGGTTGTCAGCAATACGCCTGCACAGGTCACCATTGTGCGCACCACCCCCGGCAACTATCAGCCTGAACGGCTGATGCCGGGCAAGTTGTTGAATACCCTCAGCCACACTTCTTGCGGTCAGCTCAGCCAGGGTGGTTTGCACGTCTTGAGCGAGCTCTTGGCCGGTCAGATGACTTTCCAGCCAGGGCAAATGAAACCGCTCACGCCCAGTGCTTCGTGGGGGTGGCTGATGAAAGAAGGGTTCACTCAATAAGCGCGCCAGAAGCAATGGGTCAACGTCGCCACCACTCGCCCAATGGCCTTCACGGTCAAACAGTGCATCAATATGATGACGCTGATACCAGGCGTCCAGAAGTACATTGGCCGGCCCGGTGTCGAAGCCCAGGGGCATACTATTGCCAGCGGGTAGCCAGGTAACATTGGCAAAGCCACCCAGATTAAGGACTGCATGAGGTTGGTGTTCACCCTGAAACAACGCCTGGTGAAACGCTGGCGCCAGAGGGGCTGCCTGGCCGCCAGCGGCTAGATCACGCCGGCGGAAATCGGCAACGACGGTACACCCTGTCAGTTCAGCCAGCAGGCTTGGGTTATCCAGTTGCAGGGTATAGGCCGGACCCGCGTTGTGGCCGCCTGGCGCATGTTCAATGGTCTGGCCGTGGCTGCCTATGGCACTGATGGCGTCATCATCAAGCTGCGCGGCTGTCAATAAGTCTTTGACTGCCCTGGCCTGTAGTTCACAAAAAGCCTGCTCTGCAGACGCCAGCTGAGAAAACAGAGCGTGGTCACTATGGCATAGTGTCAACAACTGCTCGCGCAAGTTGGCAGGGATGGCCAGGGCACAGGTAGCGACCAGCCGAGGGAAGGCACTGGGCGTGATTTCAATCAATGCGGCATCAATGCTGTCCAGGCTGGTGCCCGACATTAAACCGATATAGTGCTGTGGCAAGCCTTGCTGCAAAGCGTGCTGTGGTGAAAGGTGCATGGGGCATCCCTGTGATTCAGTCAAGTGGCTACACGCTACGAAACAATGTTGATGCCCGTTGCCGGTAAATTGCCGGGTTATCCGTTTGCAAAAGCTCAACCCCGTAGAATGATCATGATAACATTATCCATTATTGATCAGTTTAGCGTCCTGCATGGGGCGATTCGAGTCTAACGGAGAGAAGAGGCAATGAGTGAGGTGGATCAGGCGCTGGCATTGTTGTCGCGCGGTACGCATGAAATTCTGGTAGAAGATGAGCTTAAACAAAAGCTTGCTTCTGGGCGCAAACTGCGTATCAAAGCCGGATTTGACCCCACCGCGCCTGATCTGCACTTGGGGCACAGCGTCTTACTGACCAAGATGCGTCAGTTTCAGGATCTCGGCCATACGGTTATTTTTCTGATTGGTGATTTCACCGGACGTATTGGTGACCCCACGGGTAAGAATGTCACCCGCAAGCCACTGACCGAAGCAGATGTAAAGACCAATGCTGAAACCTACAAGGAGCAGGTTTTCAAGATTCTTGACCCCGAGAAAACCGAAGTACGCTTTAATGCCGAGTGGTTTGGTGAGCTAACTGCCGCCAAGATGATTGAGCTGGCGGCGCAAAGTACGGTGGCACGCATGCTTGAACGCGACGATTTTGAGAAGCGCTACCGGGCCAATCAGTCAATTGCCATTCACGAGTTTCTTTATCCGCTTGTTCAAGGGTATGATTCTGTGGCTCTGGAAGCTGATGTCGAACTCGGGGGGACTGATCAGAAGTTCAATCTGCTGATGGGGCGGGAAATACAAAAGCATTTTGGTCAGGAGCCGCAGGTAGTTATCACCATGCCGTTGCTTGAGGGGCTGGATGGCGTACAGAAAATGTCCAAGTCGTTGGATAACTATGTGGGCGTCGATGAAGCACCGGGTGCCATGTTCAATAAACTGGTGTCGATGCCCGATAGTTTGATGTGGCGCTATTTTGATCTTCTCTCCTTAAAATCCAATGAAGAAATCGATGCTCTCAGGCAGAGCGCCGAACAGGGTGGTAATCCGCGTGATATCAAGATGGAGCTGGCACGTGAGCTGATTGCTCGTTACCACGGTGATGAGGCGGCGGCTAACGCACATAAATCTGCGGGCAACCAGTTGGCGGAGGGTGAACTGCCAGCCGACCTGCCTGAAGTAGAAGTGGATTTTGGTGGTGGTGAGCAAGCCCCTATTGCCGCCGTTCTTAATCGCTCTGGTCTGACCAAGAACAGCGCTCAGGCCAAAGACATGCTGAAAAATGGCAGTGTCAAAGTCGACGGTGATGTCGTTGCCCAGGATACGATGCTGGCAACAGGTAACGCTTACGTTGTCCAGGCGGGCAAGAAACGTTACGCCCGCGTGACACTTGCCTGAACTTTTTTTAAAATCTTTTTTATTGGCGCTTGCCTTACTGCAGTAAAATACGTAGAGTACGCATCCGCTGTCGGAGACGCACACTGTCACCTGCGGTGGATGAAGGTAAAACCTTCGGTTTGTCAATAAGTTAGCGAGTGGTGGTAATAAAGCACGCTGGCGAATTCGCTGAAATCAGCCGTTGACAAACACACAGGAAGCCGTAGAATATGTCTTCCTCGCTGAGGCAAGCCAATCAGGTCATCGACTGGCAAGGCAGTATCGCCGCCTCGCGAACAGCTCTTTAACAATTTGATCAGGTAATTCATGTGGGCGCTTGCCGATGAGGGTGA
>NZ_VMQS01000092.1 GCF_007625055.1 Halomonas sp. | reverse complement strand
TCACTACTCACTACTCACTACTCACTACTCACTACTCACTACTCACCATTATTCAGGAAGACACTTTCGGCGGTTCGACTTCCAGTTTCTGGGCGGCAATCACCGCCTGGGTGCGGGAGTGCACGCCAAGCTTACGCAAAATGGCCGTGACGTGAGCCTTGATAGTGGCCTCTGACACACTCAATTCATAAGCAATCTGCTTGTTGAGCAGGCCTTCGGTCAGCATGTTCAGCACACGGAACTGCTGAGGAGTCAAAGACGCGATGGCTTCAGCAAACTTGGTTTCATCCTCGCTGCTTTCATCCAGTACGCCTGCCAGCGCTTCCGGCAGCCAGACCTCACCGTCAAGAATCTCCCCAACCGCTTCGGCAATCAGCTGCAATGACGACGACTTGGGAATAAAACCGGAGGCACCGTAATCTATCGCGCGGCGCACGACGTAGGGCTCATCGCTGCCTGACACCACCGCCACGGGAATATCCGGCATCTGACCACGCAGCTGAATCAGCCCGGAAAAACCGTGGGCACCAGGCATATGCAGGTCGAGCAGAATCAGATCTGCATCCGGATGGCGGTTGACCACGTCGGCAGTGGCTTCCATGGTATCGGCTTCAACGATCTCCGCCTGCGGCGCCAGTTGACGCAGCGCCTGGGTCAGCGCAGCGCGAAACAAGGGATGATCGTCTGCAACAATGAATTTTTGAGCTATAGCCATGGATATTCCTCCGGTTCTTAAGCAGCCAGCGTATTGCCGCGACGTTAGGCTTATTATGTGTTGGCATGGTACCCCATGGCGTTCTTCATTCCCAAGCGCCACAGGCACAAATTGTTATATTAACAACAAGAAAGCGATATCACCCTGTTTAATATAATGCTAATAAGCGGCCCTGCAAAATATCCCCTACAGAATGGCTGAAAAAACAGACCCACACAAACAAACGTGCCGGCTAAATAAGCCGGCACGCTAACTATCAGTCTTGAGGCAGGCGAGCCAGAAATAGTGCTCGCCCTTCTCTGAGTAAACTCGCTAAGCGACAGAGCGCTATGACTTGACAGCGCGATGCTCGATCAGCTCATCCACAACGCTCGGGTCCGCCAGCGTGCTGGTATCACCCAGGCCATCACATTCATTGGCAGCGATCTTGCGCAAAATGCGACGCATGATCTTGCCTGAACGGGTTTTCGGCAAGCCAGGGGCCCACTGGATAACGTCGGGAGAAGCAATCGGGCCGATATCCTTGCGCACCCATTTGGTGAGCTCTTTTTTCAGCTCATCAGTAGGCTCAGCATCATCGCTCAGGGTAACGTAGATGTAGATACCCTGGCCCTTGATATCATGAGGGAAGCCAACCACAGCGGCTTCTGCTACCGCCTCATGCGCCACCAGGGAAGATTCGATCTCGGCGGTACCCATACGGTGGCCCGATACGTTCAGAACGTCATCGACACGCCCGGTGATCCAGTAATAGCCGTCTTCATCGCGGCGGCAGCCGTCACCGGTAAAATACATGCCATCGTAGGTAGAGAAGTAGGTCTGCACAAAGCGGTCATGGTCGCCCCAGATAGAGCGCGCCTGACCCGGCCAGGCATCCAGAATCACCAGGTTACCCTCGGTGGCCCCTTCCAGCAGATTGCCTTCGTTATCCACCAGGGCGGGCTGAACGCCAAAGAATGGGCGTGTGGCTGAGCCTGGCTTCAACGCGGTAGCACCCGGCAGTGGGGCAATCATGATGCCGCCGGTTTCCGTCTGCCACCAGGTATCCACGATCGGACACTTTTCATTGCCGATTACCCGGTAGAACCACTCCCATGCTTCCGGGTTGATCGGTTCACCGACTGACCCCAGAAGACGCAGGCTATCGCGTTTGCTGGAATCCATGACGTTATCGCCATGGGCCATCAGGGCGCGCACGGCAGTGGGCGCGGTGTAAAGAATATTGACTGAATGCTTGTCAACGATCTCGCCCATACGCCCATGACTCGGGTAGCTGGGCACCCCTTCAAACATCAGGGTGGTCGCGCCGTTGGCCAGCGGCCCATAGACAATGTAGCTGTGACCGGTGACCCAGCCCACGTCTGCCGTGCACCAGTAGACTTCACCTTCCTGATAATCAAACACATACTGGTGAGTCATGGCGGCGTAGGTCAGGTAGCCACCGGTTGTATGCTTGAGGCCCTTGGGCGCGCCGGTAGAGCCCGAGGTATAAAGAATGAACAGCGGGTCTTCAGCCCCGACGGCTTCCGCATCACACTCGGTTGACTGCTTGTCGACCATGTCGTCAAACCACAGATCGCGAGTGTCGTTCCAGTCCACGTCACCGCCGGTGCGCTTCACCACCAGAACGTTCTTGCACACGTCCGTACCGTCGCGGGTCAAGGCAGCATCAACGTTCTCCTTGAGCGGCACATGCTTGCCGCCCCGTACAGATTCGTCCGCGGTAATCACCAGCCTGGAATCCGCCCCGATAACGCGCTGGGCAACCGCATCCGGCGAAAAGCCACCGAAAACAACCGAGTGAACCGCGCCAATGCGGGCACAGGCCAGCATGGCCATGGCGGCTTCCGGAATCATTGGCATATACAGGGTGACGGTGTCACCCTTCTGGACACCCAGCTCCTTCAGCGCATTGGCGACCTGATTGGTGCGCTCATAAAGTTCACGGTAGCTGATGTGTTTGGCATCGGCCGGGTCATCCCCCTCCCAGATAATCGCGGTCTGATCGCCCCGGGTGGCCAGGTGGCGATCCAGACAGTTGGCGGCCACGTTAAGCTGGCCATCCTCGAACCAGCGAATATCGACGTTATCGCGGGCATAGGACGTATGCTTGATCTGGGTGGGTGCCTTGATCCAATCCAGGCGTTTCGCCTGCTCGGCCCAGAAGCCTTCCGGGTCATCCACTGACTGCTGATACATGGCCTGATACGTCTTTTCATCGGCCCACGCATTGGCGGCGATTGATTCGATCACCGGATAGACGTTCTGCTGTTCGCTCATGAAATTGCCTCTGTCCGTGAAAAATGCACTTTCTGTTGAACCAAGCCCCTTGATCTAGCCTTGAATAAAGCGTGTTGCCAAAGGCATTAAATCAAGCTTTTGATAGATACAGCTTATGGTAGCCCAACGTCAGAAAGTGGCTTTGGGAATGTTACCGGCTGGTTATTATGATGCTGTTCCGGCGTTAAAATAGTGTTACTAGCATAAACCCCACGGCGCCAGCTTCCCTTTAGACATTGGTATTAACATTTTTTCTTTTTATAACAATGATTTATGTCTAGCTTTTTGGCAATTCCTGGCCACAATAGACCAAGGTCTGAGCGCATGACCGGCAGCGGTAGCGGCGCCCGCGGCGCACCTGCGCATGACGCCGAGCGGTAAACCAATGGTGACTCCCCTCCTGTCCCCGACAGCCACATTGATAGAGGTAGGGCCGGGGCTGCGCTTTACCGATATCAAAGCGGTGGGTCACCCGGGGTGGCAACCCGAACAGGCTCACCATTACCTGTTGCCATTCACGGCCGTGGGGTTTGAGACGCGGGCCATCCTGTAGATGAAACACCAACCAATGGGCCATTTCATGCGGAATCACTTCCTCAAAGAAAGCCTGACGGTTGTCAACCAGCAAGACAGGGTTGAAGCGCAAGCCCCCACGCCCAAGATGCGCCTGCCCGGCGCTGGCGCCTTTAAGATCAAACCATACCTGTGGGCAGGGCAAGGCCGGGTAGACTTCCCGGCAGCGCTGCAAGGCCTGCATCACTCGCTCCCTTGCCGCCTGATACAGTTCGCTATCATTCATCTCGTCCAGCTGGTTTTCTGGCCAGGCTGGCAGAGGCAACGCCTTGTTTAATGGTAAACTGGCCATCATAGATCCTGTTATGTTTTCCAGCCATGCCCATTTGCTAGTGAGGCTTTGTATGTCCAACCGTCCTGATGCTTCCGAGACAGCGTCTCAACCCTCCCTTCCACCGCAACCCCTGCTGGAAGATGAGGCGCTTGATCGCCTGGATGAGTTTCTCGATTCCGACAAGGTCGACGAAGATGCCCTCGATCTGATTTCTGCCCATGGTTTTATGTTGGCACTGGCCGTGGCGCCCAGCGAGTTGCCAACGCAACAGTGGCTGACAGAGCTCTTTCAGGGGGAACCGCACTATCATAATGATGCCGAACGCGATGATATTATCAAGCTCCTTACCAATCTTCGCTATAACGCCATGGCCCTACTCGAACAGGGTGGCCTGCCTGAACTGCCTTTTGAGCTGACACTGGGCGGGCTGGCCGCAGAGGAAACCCCGATTGGCGACTGGTGTGCGGGCTTTATGGAAGGTGTCTTCTGCGACGAAGCCGCCTGGTTCGCTGAAGACGAAGAAGCCGCAGCCACCCTGCTGCTGCCCTTCATGCTGCTGTCCGGGCTGTTTGAAGACGAACCGGATATGGCGGAACTGGCCAAGGATACCCAGCGCCAGGAAGCCCTCGTCGCCCAGCTCCCTGAACTGGTGCTGGATCT
>NZ_VMQS01000041.1:5300-24546 GCF_007625055.1 Halomonas sp. | reverse complement strand
GCGGATGCGTACTCTAAGGCTTCGCTGCACAGGATGCAAGGGCTTTATGGAAAAACGTCACCTGATCGATTTCTTCCTTGAACTCACCTTCATCAAAAACGCAGATGAAAAGCGCTTCGAGCATTGGCTGGTTGCCAGTTACACTATGCATCTATTTTTGTTGATATCCGCATTCTTGCCTGAACCCGAGGTCCACGATGAGCCAGCACCTGCTAACCATCGATTCTTTAAACCGAGAAAGTGTCGATCACCTGTTACGCGTCGCCGCGCGCATGGAGCCGATTGCCAGTCGCCGTCAGGTTACGCGAGTATTAGAGGGTGCGGTACTCGGTAACCTGTTCTTTGAAGCCAGCACACGCACACGGGTAAGCTTCAACGCGGCCTTCTGCCGTTTGGGCGGCAGCGTCTGTGACACTACCGGCTTTACCTTTTCTTCTATGGCCAAGGGGGAGTCACTCTATGACACCAGCCGTGTCATGAGCGGCTACTGCGATGCCATTGTCATGCGTCATCCAGATCAGGGTTCAGTGGCAGAGTTTGCAGCAGCGACCAACGTGCCGGTTATTAATGGTGGTGATGGCCCGGGCGAACACCCCAGTCAGGCACTGCTGGATCTCTACACCATTGACAAAGAGTTCCAGCGACTGGGTAAATCACTAAAGGGCGCCCATATCCTGCTTACCGGTGATTTGAAGTATGGACGCACCGTGCATTCCTTGATCAAGCTGCTTTCCCTTTATGACCCGCTGCGCTTTACCCTGGTGTCTCCGCCAGGCCTTGAAATGCCATCAACCTTGATTGACCGGGTCACCTCCCGCGGCCACAGTGTCGAGCAGCGTGATTCCCTGGCCTGCGACTTTTCAGATCTGGACGTTGTCTATACCACTCGCATCCAGAAAGAACGCTTTACCGATGAGATGAATGAGAGCTTTCAGGGGCTCTCTCAGGACTACATGGTTAACCGGGACTTTGTTGATCAGCGCTGTAGCCAAAGCACCATTATCATGCACCCGCTGCCCCGCGATAGCCGCCCGGGGGCCAATGATCTGAATGTGAACCTGAACGGTGACCCGCGTCTGGCTATCTTCCGCCAGACAGACAATGGTATTCCAATGCGCATGGCGATTTTCGCTACGCTATTACAGGTCGATGAATTGATCGAAAAAGACATGCGACCAGTGCGCTGGTTTGTTCCTGAGCAGACGGGCACGCTGGACCGCTAACCTACGCAAGCTATCGCGGTTGTCGCCAGGCTTTGACTGCAGGCGTGATGAGAGGGTTGGCTACTGAGATTCACGCCCCTCTGGCAACCCTTCCAGATGAGCAAACCAGCCTTCCAGAATAAGCACAGCGGCAATGCCATCAACGCTATCTTCGCGATAGTTGCCGCGATGACCGGATGCATGCGCAATCTGCTTGGCTTCTCGTGTGGTGCCACGCTCATCCACCAGCGTGCATGGTTTGCCGTAGCGGCCATGCAGACGGTTGCCAAACTTGCGTGCCCGAGTGCTCATGGCTGATTCACTGCCGTCCATGTTAAGCGGCAAACCCACCACGAAAAGATCCGGCTGCCACTCTTCGACTAGTCGTGCTAACTGGTTCCAGTCGGGAATGCCATCACGCGCTGGAAGCGGCGTGAGTTCTCTGGCGCTTTTTAACAGCTCGTTACCCACGGCAACACCAATACGCCGCGTACCAAAATCAAATGCCAGCACCAGGCGTTGCCCCAAGGTCGCCATCAGGCGTGCCCCGCATCCCGGGTCATCAGATTAAGATCAACCCCTAAAATGCCTGCGGCGCCGGAGAGCCGTTCGGCAGGCGGCGTTTCAAACAGCACGCCCAGGGCAGCATCAACCGTCAACCAGGCGTTATCCTTCAGTTCGTCTTCCAACTGACCCACATCCCAACCGGCGCATCCCAGGCAGATCAAGAAATGCTTCGGCCCTGTGTTATTGGCCAGTGCCTGAAGTATGTCAATGGACGTTGTCAGCGCGATATCGTCGGTCACCTGAATACTTGAATCCCACTCCTGACTGCTACCCTGGTGAAGGATAAAACCGCGATCCTTGTGCATCGGACCGCCATAATAAACAGGCTCACTGCGATGCAGGCTACGCTCGCCTCCCAGAGAAAGCTGATCAAACAGCGCATCCAGAGTGACTTCCAGTGGTTTATTGACAATGACACCCATGCAACCATTGTCATCGTGGTCACAGAGATACACCAGGCTGGAAGCAAAATTGGCATCTTCCATATGCGGCATGGCCAACAGGAAATGATGTTTCAGACTTTGCATGCGGCTCCTAACATTTACCTTTACGGGCAAATTTTTCAGTCTCGGGCTGACGGCATGACTCGACGCTCAATAGCATCGAGCAGCAGACCGGCAATATGGGTACCACGCTGATCGTCAATTTCACGTACGCAGGTAGGGCTGGTGACATTAATCTCGGTGACGTAGTCACCGATCACATCCAGACCCACAAACAGCAGTCCTTTTTCACGGATCATCGGCTGTACCTGCTGGATCAACCAATGATCGCGCTCGGTTAGTTCTCGGGTGATACCCCGCCCTCCGACAGCCAGATTACCGCGGGTTTCACCCGCTGAGGGTATGCGCGCCAGACCAAAGGGCACAGGCTCGCCATCCACCAGAAGAATACGCGTATCGCCATCCTTGATTTCCGGCAGATAACGCTGGGCCATAATCTGACGCTGGCCACGCAGGGTCAGCTGTTCAATCACGGCACCAATATTGCGGCCATCCGGGCCAATATGGAAGATGCCAGTACCGCCCATACCATCTAGCGGTTTGAAGATCACGTTGCCATGCTCTGCCTGAAAAGTACGTAGCACCTCATCTCGGCTGGAGACGAGGGTAGGCGCACAGCACTGCGGAAACTGTTGGGCAAACAGTTTTTCATTGCATTGCAGCAAGGCAGCGGTGGGATTAACAACCTGAACCCCTTCCCGCTCAGCAAACCCCAGCAGGTGAACCGCATTGACGAAGTCTGCATCGACCGGCGGGTCCTTGCGCATCAGAATAGTATCCAACTCGGACAGCGCGCGTGCTTCAGCATCCCCCAGATCATACCAGTGCCCGGCGTCACGATGAACGCTCAGCGGGCGCATCAGCGCAAACGCCTCACCCGCCTGCAGGAACAGGTCTTCCTGCTCCATGTAATACAACTGGTAGCCGCGATCCTGAGCGGCCCACAGCAAAGCCAGGGTAGTATCTTTCTTGTAGGCAATATCGGCGATGGGATCCATCACCACGCCCAGACGAAGACTCGATTGACTCATTGATCAGCGCTTCCGGAAATAGACAGGTTAGTAGTTGCCCTTGGTGAACAGGCGCTTCTTCTATGACGGGCAGTATGCCGCAGGGTGTGCCAGACGCCAAACCTGACACATTTCAGGTGGCGTTCTGAGCCAAGGTAGCGGCCACACCCGGCTGCAGGCGAATGGCCAACGGTTCAATAGTGATCAGTTCACGCTTGTAAAGGCGCCCAATCGCCTGCTTGTAGGCACTTTTGCTGACACCCAGGCGCGCCTTTATCTCCTGGGCACTACTTTTATCGCCCAGAGGCAGATACCCCCCACTTTCACGCAACGCCTGAAGCACTTTTTCCCCGACCACATCCAGCCGTGACTCACCGGGGGGTAACAACGAGATATCCAGACGGCCATCTTCACGACGCCTTTTGACAAAACCGGTCAGCCCCTGACCACGACGCAGTGGCTGAGTGAGATCATCCTGATACACCAGCCCCCAATAAGCATGGTTGACCACTACCTTCATGCCCAGATCTGTGCGCTCTGCCACCAACAGAGTCACTTGGTCACCCTGGGAAAGCGACCAGGCTTCATCCTGTAAAAAGCGCTCAAGGCGCATCGAGGCCACCGGACGCTGCTGATCATCCTCATACAACTTGACCAGAACACGTTTGCCAACCTCCGGACGGAATGATTGCTCACTGTAAGGCAGCAGGACATCCTTGGGTGGCCCCCAGCGCAGAAAGGCACCCACGCTGGTGACAGCCGTCACGGTCAGGTAGGCAACTTCTCCGATTGACGCGCTGACGGCGGAGGCAGGAGGGGAAGAAGAGCGTGGATCACAAGCCATGGCGAAGGTGTCCTGAAGATAATGAGAAAAGAGAAGCATGTCTGCCCAGCATCAGGGCTATAGATCACCGAAATGATATTGAAGCAGCGACAGGGCAACAACAGGGGCGGTTTCAGTGCGCAACACACGCGGCCCCAGCGTCAATGGGGTGAAGTCGGCACGTTCAGCTGCCTTGATATCGTCGTCTGCCAGGCCACCCTCCGGGCCAATCAGCAAGGCCACACTGGCAGGTGTCTCAGCACAATGAAAAGGACGCCCGGTGGCCAGATGCAGCATCAATCGCAGCGTTTCATCGCGCTGCTCAAGCCAGCTCGCGAGCGTTTGGGGAGGATGTACTTCAGGAACCACGGCGCGCCCGCACTGCTCACTGGCACTGGCCGCAACAGCCTGCCAGTGAGCCTGCTTGCGTGCTTGCCGCTCGCCTTTCAGACGCACCTCGGTGCGTTGCGTATAGAGCGGCGTGATACAGCTCACGCCTAACTCCACCGCCTTCTGAATGGCGTAGTCCATACGATCACCTTTGGAAACGGCCTGGCCGAGGTGAATCATCAGCGGCGACTCACCTTGCCCGGGCCACAAGGCTTCCACGCTTACCGTGACCTGCTTGCGTGTCACCTCTGCCAGACGCACGCCGGCCTCAAGACCGTGACCGTCGAAGATCACCAGCGGCGCCCCCGGCGACATTCTCAACACGCGGGTGATGTGACGCGCCGGTCCTTCGGGCAAGGCCAGTGTGGCCCCTTCAGTCAGAGTCGCTGGCACATGGATACGTGGCATTCTGGCATATTCAGAAGACCACTCAACGCTATTCATGCTGATCAGGCTTGAGTGTCTTCTGCCTGCTGTGCTTCACGCTGCTTGCGCTGGGCATACATGGCCTCGAAGTTGACGGGCGCCAGCATCAGCGGCGGGAAACCGCCACGGTTGACCAGGCTATCGACACATTCACGTGCGTAGGGAAACAGCAGGTTCGGGCAAAATGCACCCAGGGTCTGATCCAGCTGGGCCCCTTCAATACCGGAAATACGGAACAGGCCGGCCTGCTCGACTTCAACCAGGAAGGATGCCGTCCCGCTTTCGTTATCATCGACCCGCGCAGTGACCTTGACAACGACTTCAAACTGATCATCTGCCACCTGATTGCTGGTAGTGTTCAGATCCAGGTTCACCTTGGGCTTGAACGGCTGCTTGAAGACCTCGGGCGAATTCGGCGCTTCAAACGAAATATCCTTGACATAAATGCGCTGCAGCGAGAATTTCAGCTGCGGCTTGTCTTCAGACTGGGCACCGGCTGCCTGGTTGGTATTGTTGTCTTCTGCCATTGGAGACTCCTTGAATTCAATTTGGATCGGAGGTTATTTTTTCACCATGGGTAGGCTATCCGCCTGCCATTGCATCATGCCGCCCTTGAGCTTCACCGCACGCTCAAACCCGGCTTTGGTCAGTTTCGCCTGTACGGCGCCTGAACTCTGGCCATGTTTGCAGACAACGATTACCGGTTTGCTTTTATGCTTTTCCAGTTCGTTCATGCGGCTATCAAGACTGCTTTGCGGGATATTATACGCACCCGCGATATGCCCGGCCTTGTAATCCTTGCCTTCGCGCAGATCAAGCACCACTGCATCTTCACGGTTGATAAGCTGGGTCGCCTGAGTAGACGTCACACCGCTGGTAGCAGCATTACGCGTTTCATAGACAAGCCAGGCGGTAAGAACGAGCAGAAAAGCGCCCACCAGCAAGGGATGGTTTTGTACGAATTCGAACAGCTGATCGATCATCGCGTGCAAAATCTCTTGGTCAATGCGGAAATAAAGCGGCACTGCCGCCGTTTAAACGCCACAGTATACACGCCACATACGGTTGTGCGCAGGCTGATATCATGACGAACCCGCACGGCCTGCGCTATGATGCCCGAAGCGTCGGTGAGTCGCGACCCCCGAACCGATCTGCATTCGGCAATAAAGAGGCTTTAATGGACACAACAAGTACACCGCGCCCAGTTGCGCTGATTATCCTGGATGGCTACGGCCACAACCCTGATGCTCAACATAACGCTGTCGCCAGCGCCAATACGCCTGTCATGGATGCGTTATTGTCTCAGCGCCCCCACGCTTTCGTACATACCGATGGTCGCCATGTCGGGTTGCCTGACGGCCAGATGGGCAACTCGGAAGTCGGTCATATGAATCTGGGTGCCGGACGCATTGTTTACCAGGATTTCACCCGCATTACCAAGGCCATTGAAGACGGCGATCTGGATGGCAATCCGGTCTTCACTCAGCCGATTGACGCTGCCATCGCCAACCAGCGCCCCGTCCACCTGATCGGGCTGCTCTCACCCGGCGGTGTTCACAGCCATGAAGATCATTTACTGGCCCTGGCTGAACTCGCGGCACGGCGCGGCGCCAGGCACATTTATATCCATGCCTTTCTGGATGGTCGCGATATGCCGCCGGAAAGCGCACGCCCGTCTATTGAACGTGCCAATGCTCACCTGGCAACGCTGGTTGGGGCCGATAATGGCTTTGTTGCCTCAGTGATTGGGCGTTTTTACGCCATGGATCGTGACAATCGCTGGGAACGCGTCAGTCAGGCCTATGAACTGCTGACCGAAGGCCGTGCCGACTTTACCGCCGCCAGTGCTGAAGAAGCCCTGCAGGAGGCTTACGCGCGCGGAGAAACCGACGAATTTGTATCAGCGACCCGTATTGTCAATAACGGTGAGTCAGTCACGCTGCAAAACGGTGACGCCGCGATTTTTGCCAACTTCCGCGCTGATCGGGCACGTGAGTTGACCCGCGCCTTCGCTGAACCCGACTTTAGTGGTTTTGAGCGCCGCACCTGCCCCCGGCTGGCAGGCGATGGCCTGGTAATGATGACCCGCTACGCCGCTGATATCCCTGCACCAACGGCGTTCCCGCCATCAGATCTCAACGATACGCTGGGTGAAGTGGTCGCCAAGCGTGGGCTGACCCAGCTGCGCATTGCTGAAACAGAAAAATACCCGCACGTGACTTTCTTCTTTTCGGGTGGCCGGGAAAACGAATTCGACGGCGAAACACGCATCCTGCTGCCATCTCCACAGGATGTGCGCACCTATGATGAAAAGCCCGAAATGAGTGCACGGGACATTACCGACAAACTGGTTGATGCCATTGACGATAATCGCTTTGACCTGATTGTCTGCAATTACGCCAATGGCGATATGGTCGGCCATACCGGTGATTTTGCTGCCGCCGTCAAAGCCATTGAAACCGTTGATGAATGCGTTGGCCGTGTTGTTGAGGCCATTGAGCGCGTCCATGGCGCCTGCCTGATCACGGCGGATCACGGCAATGCCGAACAGATGGTTCACCCGCAAACCGGTGAGCCTCAAACGGCCCATACCACTTTTGTTGTGCCACTTGTCTATGTGGGTGAACGCTCGGGAACATTAACCAATGGACGTCTTTGTGATCTTGCCCCTACCCTGCTTACGCTGATGGATCAGCCAGTGCCCGACGCCATGACGGGAACCCCGCTGATCTCCCTCGACTGAGAGATCATCATGAAGTGTTTTGCCGCATTGGGTTTTATATGCTGCATAGGGCTGGTCACACCAGCCCTGGGGCAGGCGGAAAGTGAATCCGGTGCCCAACGACTACTGGAAAGCATTGGTCAGAAGATTGAAAACGTCGCCAAACGTTTGACCGCCACAGGCTCAGAGCGCGACAAGGCCAGCCGCGAGCTCCAGGCGATCGAAACTGAGCTTGCCGAGACACACAAGCGCCTGGACGCACTTCAGCGCGAACGAAGAGAGCTTGACGACAAAGCCAGCCAAGTGCGTCAACAGCGTGAGCAGCTAATACAAGAGCGCCACCGGCAGACAGCGGCTCTGAGTGAACAACTCGTCGCGCTTCATCGACTGGGGCCAACCCGACAGATCAAGCTGCTACTTAACCAGGAAGACCCAGCAAAGCTGGACCGCATGCAAGCCTATCTGAACCGGCTTGGCCAGGCACGCCAAAGGCGCATGGCGGCAATTGCCGAACTGGATACCCACCTGGCCAGCTCTGCGGATGAACTGCAGACCCACCAGGCCCGTCTGGATGAACTTGCCAGCGAGCTGGAAACGCAGCGTGAAGCACTGGCCAGCCGAACCGCTCAGCGACAGCAGCTGGTCAGTCAGCTGGATGCCCGCCATCAAAACGAAGAACAACGATTGGCTGCATTAGAGGCGGATCAGGAAGCAGCACGTGAAACACTTCAGCGCATTCGAGAGGAAATGGTGAACCTCTCCAGCCCATCACCGAGTACCCGTTTCACTCAGACTCAGGGCGATATGCCCTGGCCGGTTCAAGGTCGCCTGCAACAAGGTTTTCATCAGGACACCGGGGTACACCGTGAGGGCATCATGATTCAGGCCAGTGCCGGCACCCCGGTCACCGCCGTGCACCAAGGGCGTGTGGTCTTTGCTGACTGGATGCGCGGTTTTGGCAACCTGCTGATTATTGACCATGGTGACCATATGATGACGCTTTACGCTCACCTGCAGCGCTTTAGTATCAGCCCGGGCCAAGCCGTTGAGCGCGGTGATGAAATAGGCCGGGTGGGTGACACTGGCGGGCAGCCTCGAGCAGGGCTTTACTTTGAAGTACGCCAGAGCGGTAAGCCTACCAATCCAGAGCAATGGATTGCACGGCGCTGACGGGATAAGCTGGGGCGGCTAATGTGTTGTCTGCTGTGCGAACGGCATGATTAGCCAACATACATTCGGCAGCATAACTGCCTAACGCTTTGCGGAGTCATCATGACGCTATCAGTTGAGGTGGTAAGAACCCTCGTCAAGCAGGCACTGGCGGTACTTATTCCGGTTACTCTGCTGACGGCTCCGGTCATTGCCACAGCACAGTCGCCTGATGCTATCAGCCCTGATGCAGAAGGTCAGTTTGACGATCTTCCACTTGAGGAAATCAAGACCTTTGCCGAAGTGTTTGAGCGTATCAAGCGCGCCTATGTCGAAGACGTTGATGACCGTACCCTGTTACGTAATGCCATGCGCGGCATGCTCAGTGAGCTCGACCCACACTCTGCCTACCTGGATGAAGACGAGTTCACCAGCCTGAGAGAGTCGACACAGGGTGAATTTGGCGGTATCGGTATTGAGGTGGGCATGGAAAATGGCCAGTTAACCATTATCACGCCGGTTGACGACACCCCAGCTTCCCGCGCAGGGCTGATGTCGCGAGACCTGATCATCAGTATTGACGACGCCCCGACCGACAGCATGTCGCTGCAGGAAGCCGTCAGCCTGATGCGCGGCGAACCAGGCAGCGAATTGACCCTGGGCATCCTGCGCCCTGGTGAGGAGACCCCACGGGATGTCACCCTGATCCGTGAAGCCATTCGCAGCGAAAGCGTCAAGCATGAACTGCTCGAAAGCGGTTATGGCTACCTGCGTATCAGCCAGTTCCAGTCGCGTACTGCCGAGCAGGCACGTCAGGCACTACAACGCATGTCCGCTGACCAAGCGCTTGAGGGCCTGGTGCTGGATTTACGTAATAATCCCGGCGGTATCCTGCAAAGTGCTGTGGATATTGCTGATCTTTTCCTGGATGACGGCCTGGTCGTCTATACCGAGGGGCGCCTGTCGAATACACAGATGTCCTATTCAGCGACTACTGATACGCCGGCTGCCGAAGTTCCACTGGTGGTGCTGATCAACAGCGGTAGCGCCTCAGCGGCAGAAATCGTCGCAGGTGCCATTCAGGATCAACGCCGCGGTGTCATCATGGGCACTGACAGCTTTGGTAAAGGCTCAGTACAGCAGATTATGCCGCTGGACAATGGCGAAGGCCTGAAGCTGACCACTGCGCTTTATTACACGCCTGACGGTCGCTCCATTCAGGCACAAGGCATCAGCCCCGATGTTGATGTTGTGCGCGGTCGGCTGGAAGTCGCTGAAAGCCGTCGGGAAGTTCGCGAAGCCGACCTTGAAGGACACCTTGAGTCGCAAAATGAAGCCCGCGACCGCCAGGCAATGTCGCAGCGATTGCGCGATGATTATCAGCTGGGCGAAGCACTCAACCTGCTCAAAGCGCTGAATGTGGTGGATCGCCGCCGACGTTGACAAAAGCCTCAGCGGCAGCTGGCGGGCAGGCGGCCCCGCTCGCCAGTTGCCTGGTGCATAAGAGCACGCTTGAGAGGCGCCAGGTGATCGACACTGCTCATGCCCATATTCCGCGCCAGCATCAGGGCTGGATGCCGCGAGCCAAACAATGCCTTGAAGCCTTTCATCAGCGCCAGCATGGCCGTGTTGTCTGTACGGCGGCGACGCTCATAGCGGCTGAGGATACGCTCATCACCCCAGGCGGCACCACGCTGCCAGGCATTGATAACCTCTTCTGCCAATACAGCTGCATCCATCAGGCCAAGGTTAACCCCTTGCCCGGCTAGCGGGTGAATGCTGTGCGCCGCATCACCGACGAGTGCAAAATTCGCTGACACGTAATGCCGCGCATGGCGCTGAACCAATGGAAAGCAATGGGCCTGATCACGCACGTCGACCTCGCCAAGTCGATGCTCAAGGGCGGTTGCCAGCGCCTTGCCCAAACCATCGCTGGATAGAGCACACAGCTCTTCAGCCCTGGAGGGCTCAACAGACCAGACAATCGAGCAATAATGATCATCACCCTGTACCGTCAAGGGTAGAAAGGCCAATGGCTGACCCTCCACAAACACCTGCCGCGCGGTATTGCCATGAGGCTTTTCACAGCGCACTGTGGTCACCACTGCAGTGTGTCCCATATCTTCTTCGCGCACTTCGATTTCTGCCATCTCCCTTAGCAGTGAACGCGCTCCGTCCGCTGCAACGACCAGAGGCGCCTGAAGTTGGCGGCTATCATCAAGTACCAGATAGCGCTGCCTGGCGCCCGTCTGCAAGGCCTGCACCGTTGCGCCATTAAAACGTGTCACCTTGGGGTGATGGATCAACTGCTGATTCAGTGCCGCCAGGGTGACGTCGTTTTCAACAATATGCCCAAGCACTGCCACCCCGGCTTCATCGGCTGAAAAATGAATATCTCCGCTGCCCTCTCTATCCCAGACGTGCATTAAGAAATAAGGCGTGACACGGTCAGCCTGCATATCGGGCCATGCCTGAAGATGGGCCAGCAAACGCTGGGAAACAGGCGTCAAGGCGCTGACCCTGGGCGTTGGCGGTGTATCAACACCCCGCTCTGCTGGCATCAGCGGCGCTGGCCGGGTTTCTACCAGCCCAACCCGCATGCCGGCATTGCTCAAAAGAGCACTCAAGCTGGCGCCCACCATACCGGCTCCCACTATCACGACATCAAATGCCGCTCGTTGTTGATCCACTGATTGCATTGACTCGACATCCTATGGCAATACGTTTCTGGTCGTCCTTTTTCTGACAGCTGCTTACTCAACGTTCTATACCCATTGCCCGGCGAGCCAGGCTGCGGCGCAGCGGCCCGGCCAGATTAAGGCCGATCAAACCCGCCGCACGCGCATGTCCCAACAGCGGCCAATCGAGGCCAAACAGCTTTACCAGACCGTCGCTGAAGCGGATCACGTTAGCGCGATCGCGTTCGCGGCACTGTTCAAAGCGGGTCAGCGTCTCCATCGCACCCAGAGTATCCGCAACATTCAAGTGATTCTCCGCTTTCTCAAAACGGGCCTGTGCCAGGGCTTGAGTCAGGGTGTCGACAAGATCCATCACGCCTCGCAACGCCAGATTAAAGCCTTGCCCGGCCACTGGGTGTAGCGCATGCGCCGCATTACCTAACGCCACCAGGCCGGGCCTGACCGGCTCATCTGCGGTAGTGAGTTTGAGCGGATAGACATGCCGCTTGCCTACCCGGGTGAAACGCCCGGCGCGGTCACCAAACGCCTTTTGCAACTGGGCAAGAAAATCACTGTCACTCAGCGCTAACCTGGCCTTTTCATCCCCGCTGGGGTGCGTCCATACCAGTTCCATGGCATTGCCCGGCAACGGCAGGAGTGCAATGGGGCCATCCGTTGTGAAACGCTCATAGGCAATGCCTTGATGGGGCTGGCTGACACCTACATGAGTAATCAGGGCCGTCTGTTGATAGGACGTCTGCGCACTGGGAATACCCAGTTGTTCCTTGAGCCCTGAGCGACCACCATCCGCCAGCACCGTTAGTCCCGCTACCAGTTTACTGCCATCCGATAATGTCAGATGGTGCCCCTCAACCACCGGAGCCAGCTGCTCAACGCGCGCCGGGCAATGCCATTCAAGCGGCAAACCGCTTAGTTCATGATGCAAGACGCGTCCCATCCAGGCATTCGGAATGACGTGCCCCAACGCCGCAACGCCAACATCTTGCGCATTCAACCGCGTTGCGCCCAACCGCCCACGCTCACTGATGTGAATGCGCCGGATCGGAGAGGCTTCCTGTTGCATCGCCTCCCATATACCCAAGCGACGAAAACGCTGCGCTGAACCCTCGGCTATTGCGCTGGCACGGGCATCAAAACTTGGCTGCCAGCCAGGCGGTTCAGTAGCCTCAGGCAGGGTGGTTGCTTCAATCACCGCCACGCGCAACCCGTATTGCTTGATCAGGGGTGCCAGCGCACAGCCCAGGCTGGCACCCACCAGTCCTCCTCCTATGATCACAATATCGTGAGTGACTGTTTGCTTGGACATCGCCATCGTTGCGCCCTCTCAGTCCTAGACCTTCGTTATGCTTTCCAGGCTGAAAGCTCAGCAGTAAGCATAATAATTAAAAATCAAATATTTATATCGTAATGTAAATTACATAATAGATAATAAGCCATGCCGGCAGACGGTTATTTATTAGCCATCAGAGCTTCAATATCGTCCATCTCCTTAGGCACATCAGAGGTGATCACCTCGTGGCCTTCAGCAGTCACCACCACATCATCCTCGATGCGTATGCCGATGCCACGATAGTCGTCAGGAATGTCATCGTCGTTCGGTATGTAAAGCCCTGGCTCAACAGTGATCACCATACCCGCCTCCAAGGGACGAGGGGTGTCAGGGTCCAGGCGGTAAGTGCCCACATCATGGACATCCAGACCCAGCCAATGAGAAGTGGAATGCAGATAGAAGCGCCGATAGCTTTCAGCCTTGATGCACTCATCAAGCTCACCTTCAAGCAATCCCAGCGCTATCAGGCCTTTTGTCAGGTCCTCCACGACGCCCTGATGAATCTCATTAAGCGTTGTCCCAGGGCGAACAGCTGCAACCGCATTTTTTTGAGCTTCGAGAACAAGGCTATAAAGTGCCCGCTGTGGCGTGCTGAAGACACCTGACACAGGGAAGGTGCGCGTGATATCGCCGGCATAAAGGGCATATTCTGCGCCAGCGTCTATCAACACCAGTTCCCCCGCTTTGAGCGGAGCAGCATTTTCAATGTAGTGCAGAACACAAGCGTTTGCACCACTGCCCACAATGGTGCTGTAGGCAGGACCGCTGCCGCCTTGCCACACGAACTCATGTTCCAGATCAGCCTGCAGTTGATATTCATGCAGCCCGGGTGCGGCAACGCGCATGGCACGACAGTGAGCTCGGGCCGAAATAGCGGCCGCATGACGAAGCAAGGTGAGCTCTTCTTCACCCTTGATAAGTCGCATGGAATGGATCAAGGGCGCAATATCCAACCAACCTTGTAGCGTCGGGTGCCCGCGCCTTTGAGCCGCCTGCGCTTGCCGATAGGCTTGTTCGGCCAACCTTTGAGCCTCTGGATTGGATAAGGGAAAATAAAGCATTTCACGCCCACCAAGCAGGTTGTTGAGCTGCTTCTCACGCTCTGCGTTTTCAAATGCTTGCTCAATCAAATGCTCACGCATAACGCCTTCAGCCCCCAGGCGTCGACCCGTCCAGGCCTCCATGGTCGGGTCACGATCCAGGCAGAACACCACGCTCTGCCCCCCCTGATCGCTACCGTCAGGCAACAACACCAGAAGGGCGTCAGGCTCGACGATTCCGGTCAGGTAATAAAAATCACTGTCCTGGCGGAACGGGTATTCACTGTCGCGGGAGCGGGTTACCAGGCATGCCCCCGGGATCAAGGCGGCCGAGTGGCTTGGCAGCTTCTGCATCAACCGCGCACGGCGTGCCTGATAAACCTGTGGTGCAATCGGGGCGGGCGGTAACATCAAATCGGACTGCATAGCGTCTCCAGTCATGTCAGCTTTTCAATATCTTGCTTGTGTCCAGTAACCTGCCTCTATCTAGTGAGTGGGCGCATCGGCCTGTTCAACCTGCGGCTGGCCGGGGTGCTGTTCGGTATACAGCAACATTGCCGTCATACGCACGTGCTCGGTCAGCGCAAACAGATCGTTTTCATTTTCAGGGCTATCATCAATATCGGCGTCGATCCCTGCAATGGCTGGCATATCATCAAGGGCCTCGCACAAGGGCTGGGACCAGCGCTTACGCGTTTCATCATCTACTACATCGTCAATGACTTCATTAAAACCTTGCGCCCAGTCCTTCAGCCCTTGTGCCTGCTCTGCCAGAGAGAAAAGCTCATCCGGCAGCAAGGGGGTGTAGTTGAGATCGCTGGCGCTCAAAGCCTCCAGCGTCTGCTTGCGCCAACCCAGCAGACGCTCACCACTGCGGGTATCCGCCGGCTGTTCGACGCCCAGACTCAGGCATACCTCTTCCAGCCATGCCGACGCTGAAATATCTCGAAGCGCCAACAGCCCGCATAAGCGACCGTCAAGAAAAGCGGGCGACTGCATGCTGCCATGCAGCAGAAATACATCAGCAATATCAGAAAACTCTTGGCGTTCATCGATCAGGGACATAACAGAATCCATCAGGTGTTGGGGTATGTAAGAGTGCGTATTACCCTGGTGCGACTGTCGCCTGCGCTCGTCTTGCTGACGGCGTGGATTGACCCCGCAACAGTGGCTCCTTATAGTTGAGGTTGTGCGCATGTTTCCATGCGTTGATATTAACGCATCGGGCCCACGCTGGCCCGCGCCGGAGCTATCAATGAGTGACGCCAAGCGTCCAACCACGAATATCACACTGTTAGGGCGGTACTACACCATTGCCTGTGACCCGGGTGAAGAGCAGAAACTCGAGCGGGTCGCTCGCTACCTGGACCGTGCCATGCAGGGCATCCAGGCACAGAGCAGTGTGCTGGGTACCGAACGGGTTGCCATTATGGCCGCGCTCAACATTACCAATGAACTGTTGGAAACCAGAGACGCCCAACGAAATTACGAGGCCGATATCACCCGACTGAGTGAACGCCTGGAAACCGCACTGACAAAAAGCCGCGAACCGGCCAGCGGCACCGATAAACCATCATGACAACCACAACGTATTGTTTCCAAATGCGGGTTAGCCAACCATTGCACAATCAGTTCGCAAAATGTGCAGCTCATCTTTGGGATATGGAGTGGCTCTGTTAGTATGGTCCAGTTCCCTGGGGTGTTTGCCAGTCGTTTACGTCCCTTGAGCCTATGCGCAATACCTAGGGGGCCAAATGCTAGCCAGTCCTGTGTGCATGTCCGCGTGACGGAAAGCCTGATGGGCTGGCTGCGGCCACCCACCTGAACCTTTGGGTTCAGGGCCAGAACGACAGCGGCATTCTGGGGAACCTTAATATGACGCACGACAGCTTCGCCTCGCCAGCGCTGCCTCAGGCGCCCACAGTGATTCTGGCATCAGGTAAAGACAAGGCTTCTTTACGCCGCGAACTCAGACGCCGCCGGAAAAGCCTTTCAATCCAGGCTCAACGCCTTGCCTCGCACAAACTATGCGCGCAATTAAAGCAATTGCCCGAAATCCAGCGCGCCCGTCGCATCAGTTTGTATTTACCGCTCAACGGTGAAATTGACCCCAGGCCTTTGCTGCCCTGGCTATATCGCCGAGGTGTTAAGGTTTACCTACCTGTATTGCGTCCATTGGCAGATAATACATTATGGTTTGTCGCTTACCGGCCAGATACGCCCATGGTGAAGAACCGTTATAGCATCTGGGAACCTGCCGCCCAGTTCAGTGCTCACAAGCGCAACCGTATCCCCCCCTGGGCACTGGATACGATGCTGGTGCCCTTGGTCGGCTTTGATGCAAAGGCCAACCGGATGGGAATGGGAGGGGGCTATTATGATCGCACCCTGGCATTTGTTCGTCACCGTCGACCTGCGCCACGCTTGATGGGAGTTGCCCACGCCTGCCAGGAAGTTGACTCGCTTCCTGTCGAACCCTGGGACATCCCGCTCAGCGCGACCGTGACAGATAAGAGAGTTATCCGCCCAGCCCCTCTCCGCAGCAGTGACATTCAAGCCAATAAAAACGTCCGTGTCAGTCAGTAGCCGACACGGACGTCAGAAGTTCCAGAAGAAGACGCACCCTGGGAGTAATACAGCCCTGTATGCTCGCCTGTCAGTTACCGGATAACGCCTGAGCGTACCCGGTGACCAAGACTCCAAGTACAAAGATCACGAATAATGCCATGATCGCATCCGGCTTTTTACGGCGCATGTTGTCCTTCTCCAAGAATGGTTGCAGTGATCAAGATGACTATTCAAGTGCACTTCATAAGATTCAAGCCTGATAACGACGTATCACCCATGGCGAGAACAAATGAATAGTAGATAAGTTAATGCGTCGACTATAGAGCCAATGGGTACCTTCAATCAATGCCCAATCAGGAATCCCAACGCTCTTCAACGTAAACTTAACTCTGATTAATTTTATTGGCATCACTCAGGGCGTCAGACCCATCAACAATCAACTGACATTCCGTCAAAAGACCCTAGGCCATAAACAGGCGATACGCCGGATTGTCGCTTTCCTTCCAATAGCGATAGCCGATGGCATCCAGATTCGTTTCAACATATTTTCGGTGACCATTGGGCACTTGCATACCCACCAGTACGCGCCCATAAGCTGCGCCATGATTGCGATAATGAAACAGTGAAATGTTCCAATCATGAGGCAGCTTGGTCAGGAAGTTCATGAGTGCCCCCGGACGCTCAGGAAACTCAAAGCGATAAAGTTCTTCTTCAAAATGCTCGCTTGGGCGCCCACCTGCCAGATGACGGGTATGCAGTTTGGCCAGTTCGTTTTCAGTCAGGTCTTCAACCTGATAGCCCGCCTCTTCCAGCTTTTCGATAACCGCCAGGCGGTCTTCTCCCCCTGGCTTGACCTGCACACCCACAAAGATATGTGCGTCGCTGGCATTCGAATAGCGGTAGCCAAATTCCGTTACCATGCGCTTGCCAAGAGTGCGACAGAACTTCTTGAAGCTGCCGGGCTTTTCATCAATGGTGACCGCCAGAATAGCTTCACGCTGCTCACCCAACGAGGCACGTTCGGCAATATGCTGAAGGCGATCAAAATTGATATTGGCCCCGCAGTTGATGCACATCAGCGTCTGGCCTTCGACCCCTGTTTGCTGAACATATTTTTTCAACCCCGCCAGGGAAAGCGCTCCGGACGTCTCGGGAACTGCGCGTGTATCCTCAAAAATATCCTTAACGGCAGCACACATTTCGTCGGCATTGACAGTGATGACATCATCCACAAGCCCCTGAATAATGCTGAAGGGCACTTCTCCGACCTGAGCAACCGCCACCCCTTCAGCAAAGACCCCCACCTGATCCAGCACCACCCGCTCACCGGCATCCATGGCGGCCTTGAGGCAGGCGCTATCCTCTGATTCCACACCTATTACCTTGATCTCGGGGCGAAGATATTTGACATAAGCCAGAACGCCGGCCAGTAACCCGCCGCCGCCCACCGCCACAAAAAGGGTATCGATCGGTTCGGGATGTTGGCGCAGCATTTCCACCGCTATGGTGCCCTGGCCAGCAATCACATCAATATCGTCAAAGGGGGGAATGTAGGTATAACCATGCTCGGCTATCAGCGTTTGGGCATGTTCAGCCGCAGCGGCAAAGGCATCACCTTTCAGTACCACCTTGGCCCCCCAACCGCGTACAGCCTGTACCTTGATCTCCGGCGTGATACGCGGCATGACAATCACCGCCTTGACACCCATCTGCTTGGCCGCCATGGCCAGCCCCTGGGCATGATTTCCCGCTGATGCCGCTATTACGCCCTTGGCCTTCTGTTCTTCTGTCAGCTGGGACATCTTGTTGAAGGCGCCGCGAATCTTGAAAGAATTCACCGGCTGCAGGTCTTCGCGTTTTATCAGAATCTTGTTGTTGAAGCGACGTGACAGAAGAGGCGCGGAAGAAATGGGGGTCTCACGCGCAGCGCCGTAAACGCGAGCGTTAAGGATCTTTTTCACTGTAGCTTCAAGCATGTAGGTTTCTCGTTGGCGGCTTATCAGACTGATTTAAGATAAAGCGGATATTGTTAGCAGATTCTGGCCAGTGTCGTCTAGGACTGTTTGAACCTTTATACTGCATGTATGACGACACACTTTTTGGTTTTTATTGCTTAAAAAGGCTGACCATGACCCAGGATGAACTCAAAGCGGCAGTAGCAGATGCCGCTATCAAGGAAATCGAACCATGGCTTGAAAAGGATACTGTGCTGGGCATTGGCACAGGTTCCACGGCCAACCTCTTTATCGACCGTCTTGGACGTCTGGGTGACCGTTTCAAAGGCGCTGTTGCCAGTTCTGATGCCAGTGCCAGCCGTCTGAAAGCGCAGGGCATTGACGTGCTCGAACTTAACTCGGTTGGCACGCTACCTTTTTATATTGATGGCGCAGACGAAGTAAATGCTCACTTACATATGATCAAGGGCGGCGGTGCAGCCTTGACGCGGGAAAAAATCGTCGCCGCCTGCGCTGAGCGCTTTATCTGCATTGCGGATGGCTCAAAGTGCGTGGCCCGGTTGGGTGAATTCCCCCTGCCCATTGAAGTGATTCCCATGGCGCGCTCCTATGTGGCCCGCGAGCTTGTCAAACTCGGCGCTGAGCCGGTTTACCGTGAAGGGGTGGTGACGGATAACGGCAACCAGATCATCGACTGCTATGAATTCATGATTGATGATCCAGAAGGCATGGAAACTCGCCTGAACAATATTGTCGGCGTGGTGACCAATGGCCTGTTTGCTGCTCGTGGTGCCGATACCCTGTTACTGGGCACGCCAAAGGGCGTCGAGCGAACTGCGCTGCGCTAATCCGGATATTGCCC
>NZ_VMQS01000041.1:0-5200 GCF_007625055.1 Halomonas sp. | reverse complement strand
CCGCAGAGGGTGAAGCGCCCTAGGCTTGCCGGTTCCACCACGTTATGGCCACCTAAAGGCACCAGGCTACCGCCGACAAAGGCCACATCCCCTACTGTGTAGAGTTGCTCCAGTTCACCCAGGGTATCTGCCAGGTACACCTGGGTTTGTGATGTTACCGGCTGCTGCAGGCTTCTACGCGCTGTAACACACTCCGCCGCCTCACACAGTTGTGCCACCGTGCCAAAGCGCTGCGGATGACGCGGCGCGAGTATCAATAACGCATCAGGGTACTGCTGGCAAAGCTTGCGGTGAGCCGCAAGCAGCACGGCTTCTTCTCCTTGCCGAGTTGAGCCAGCGACCCAGACAGGGCGTTTACTGGTATCCAGCCCCAGCTCACGACGTAAGCACTTACTATCATTTTCAGTGCCTTTTTTGGGGGTAATTTCAAACTTGAGCGAGCCAACGACCTGAGTCCGTTTGGGTGACATGCCGAGTGACTCAAAACGCTCGGCATCGGCTTGAGACTTGGCTGCCAGCCAGTTAATACGACGTAAGGTATTGGCCATCAGCGGGCGAATTCGCTGATAACGCTCGAATGCCCGGGGCGACAGTCGGCCATTGACCACAGCGACGGGGATGTGATTTAGCTGACAGCAGGCAATCAGATTGGGCCACAGCTCGGTTTCAAACAGGATGGCCAACGCAGGCTGCCAGTGGTGTATAAAGCGTTTGGCGCTGCCAGGGAAGTCTAGTGGTATAAAACGGTGAATCAATCGCGAGGATAGGTGAGTAAGTGCTTGCACCTGCTGTGCGCCGCTGGCGGTCATGGTAGTCAACAGCAGATGATGGCCTGGATAACGCGCCAGCAACGCCTTGATAAGCGGCTGGGCGGCGCGCACTTCACCCACTGACGCGCAGTGCAGCCAGATATAGGCTTGCCCTGAACGCGCTGACGACTCAATGCCAAGCCGCTGCCGGCGCTGGTAAGTGGGCACTTGCTCACCCCATACCCGCCACCAGACCAACGGAGACAGGGCATACAGAGCGGCTGAATAACCTAAACGCGGCCAGTCCACCCTCACCCTTCACGATCCAGTATGGTGGCAATCATTGCCGTGGTGAAAATTCGGCCTTCAAAGCTAAGCACTATAACGTCGCCTCCTCTGGCGCATGGCGGTTCTCCCCGGCAATGTGTCCAGCATGGGGTTTCAATCAATGGGGCGATAATCTACCAGAAACGACCACCTCGACCGCTCACACCCAAGCCAGTAAACTGTACATCATCAAATTGATTATTCAGGTAATAAGCGCCTGATGACAATAACACTGGCAAGCCCGAACGGCCGGCACCCTGTTGCATATTTCGCCTGATGACGAAGCCTGAACGGGCTTGGCCGAGCAAAGAGAACCTCATGCGCTTAACCACCATACAACAGCAGGACTGCCTGATCTTATACGATGCAGACAGTTTATGTGATGCAGCAGGGTCGCACCAGATTCAGCCAGCACTGTTTACCGCCTCCTACTGGCAGAGACGTGGCCGCATAACCGGTGAGGCCCCCGGCCGTGGCAACAGTCTTTTCGTGAAGCCAGATCCCGATTGCTACCAGGAATGGGTCATTCGCCATTACCTGCGCGGCGGACTGATTGCCAGGCTAAGCCGTAACCAGTATCTATGGATGGGACGCGAACGCACTCGCGCCTTTGCTGAAATGCGCCTGAATGCACATCTTTTTGAACGGGGACTGCCCGTTCCTCGTCCAATTGCCGCCTGGGTCAGTCGTCATGGACTCACCTATGAGGCTGCGCTTATTACCCAGCGCATACCGGGTGCCCGCGCGTTGGCAGATTGCCTAAACGACCAGCAGATATCAAAAGACGCGTTAAAAGCCTTGCTCATAGCCGTTGGGCGCATGATTCGCCGCTTCCATGACCACTGCCTGGATCATGTAGATCTTAACGCACGCAATATTCTGATTGATTCACAACACAAACCCTGGCTGATTGATCTGGACCGATGTCGGTTACGACGCCCCGGGGAGTGGAAAAAAGCAAACCTGAACAGAATTGAAAGCTCCATACACAAATTTGATCCAAGCGTCTCGGTCACGCCTCTACTTCAAGGATACCGAAAAACCGCCTGACCCATGGTGATCGCAACGCCATTATTAGGCACTCCACGCTTGCCTTAAGATGATATGAATTAATCTGCTATGTTAATATCCATGCCCCCTTGACGGCGCGGCTGCAAAGCACGATTTGCCTTCAGCCATTTGAAACAGCACTGCCAGGAAAATTAATGATGTGGAATACGATAAAACTGGCTTTCTTCCGTTTTGCAGCCGGCGGTAAGGTACCAGCACAGTGGTTCGAACCCAACCTCCCCTTGCAACAGGACAGGGCAGCTAAAACCGGCCAGCTTCAGTTGGAAGTTGTCAGCCACTGCTGGAATTATTCTCATTTCCTTGTTTATCAGCTCAGTTCACTGGTTTTATTTCCGCCTCACAAGCTTGATGTCACCATGACGGTGTTCTATAGCCCCGAGGATGTACACACAGCCCAGCTGCTGGCCTTCTTCAAAACACAGCAGGTGCCCGGGGTGACCTGGAACTGGCAGCCTATTCCAAAACAGTCGTTATTTCGGCGGAGCATTGGACGAAACCGTGCAGCACTTGCAACTACCGCGGACTGGGTCTGGTTTACTGACTGTGACCTTATGTTCCGCGAAAACTGCCTCGACAGCCTCGCTGCCAGCCTTCAGGGTCGCCAGGATGCATTACTGTTTCCACAAGAAGAACGTACAACAGACCTGCTGGCAGAAAATAATCCCATGCTGCAAACAGGAAACAAAGAACCAAAGGTCTTGGATATTGATACGACAGCGTTTATGTCCAGAACCATTACTAAAGCCACCGGACCGTTACAGATTGCCCACGGCGATGTGTGCCGAAAAGTGGGCTACTGCCAAGCCATTGGCTTGTATCAACAACCGGTGAACAGCTTCGCCAAATGTCACGAAGACCGCGCTTTCCGCTGGTTACTCAGAACCCAGGGAAAGCCTATCAACATACCCGGCGTCTACCGAATCCGACATGTGGCCAAAGGGCGGTATGGTGAAAATAAAGCACACAGTAAGTTAAGAAAGATATTACGCGTGTGGCAATCTCGTTGGCGGGATAAAGCAAAATAAAACTAACTTATATCTTTTGTATTATAAAGGCCCTTCTCATAAATGAAGCAATATAGCCCGAAAACGACAGTTTGGGAATATGTGTCTCAATTAGTCGAAGATAAAATACAGCTTCTTTTACCAATTTGGCTGTTTTTAGCCGTTTTGGCTCCACACCAAGAAATGTATAAAGTTTTTTTTCATGTAATAGTTATTCCTTCCCTGATAATTTTATTTTTTAAGAGAAAAAATATAACGAACTATAATGACCCACTTCTGTTTACAGCATTACTCTTTTTTTTATACGCAGCTGCAGCTACATTTTTTACAGATTATGGTAATACCCAATCTCAAATAAGAGCAATACGTTGGACAATCGAAGCATCCTTCTGTTTACTTGCCTTCTGGATTTGGATGCCAAATGTTATTACAAAACAGGCATGGTGGTCTAAATTTCTGCTGTGGATTACTTTGTTATCAGCACTTGCTGCCATTTTAAAATTCTTGCTATCCGATAATTTAGAGGGGCGACTATCAGGGCTTGGAGGTCTCCATCACCCAATTCAGGCTAGTAGCGTCCTGGTTATACTTTTAGCGATCTCCCATTTTATGTTGGTCACGAACAAGCAATTGAATAATAAACCTCACCTTATATTATTTTCAGTCACTGCATTAAGTGTTGTCTTGGCAGTGCTTTTTTCAGAGAGCCGAGGTCCAATAGGTGCATTATTTATATACACTATATTTATAGCATCTATCGAAATTTGGGCTAGGGCGAATATAAAGTTTGGTCTATCTGTTCTTTCTTTTTTTCTGGCAGGATGCATAATCGCAGTAGCTATAAATGGTACTGAACAATACGTTGCTGATCTTTTATCAAGAGGCATGTCATATCGGTTAGATATTTGGTATGGTTACTTAAATTTTCCGCCTGACTCGTGGTGGATAGGTTTTGGGCTAGATAATGATCCCCAAATGCTGCCTGCAACAAAAGCGTATTGGAAGCCCAACGACATCATAGTTACTCACCCCCATAGTATTTTTTTGGGAACTTTATTCGAAACAGGCATCATCGGCACACTTTTTCTGATAACCATGTCCGTGCTAGTAATAAAAAGCATTTTCACTATTCCATATTGCACTAGTCTAAAAACCAGGCTTTTTGGCCTGTTGTTACTTGTTTCTTTACTAGGCTTAACAACAGGCCAAGGAGTAATATACTCAGTGAAAACGTACTGGATAATAATCTGGTTTCCTGTAGTTTATATTTGGATGTGGTGCAAACTGAATAGATATTAGGAATTAAAATGAAAGTACCATCTACTTTACTCCGGAACGATACTTATTAAGCAAGACGGTGCCTCATGCCTTTCATACAAGTAGCTCATAACTTGGTAGAGTGCCACTATACCAAGTAGGCAGATATATAAGAGAAGGCTCACCGCATATTGTCCGTGTCCCGAATCAAGTATTTAATAAAGTTGCCACGAAATAAATCATAACTATATAACTCATAAATTCTTGCCCGATACAGGCAGTGGTTCGGGATATTTTATTAGTCCAAGTCTGACGTTACAGCACCAATTAAAATGAATGGGATTAAAGAAAGAATTTTATCATAAATGTATATAAAAAGAATCAGCGCAAGCGTTTCACCAAGGTTCAACATTAAGAATCAATATGATATATTAGAATATATTTTATTCAGAAGATAATGATGAAAGCTAAAGCTAGATTTTATATGACAACCCTCATCACGGGCTGAATCAGGATAGAAAATGAAACTTTCAGTGATTATGACGACTTATAACTCACCGGTCTGGCTTGAAAAGGTATTATGGGGCTACAGTGTCCAACAGCACAAAGACTTTGAGATCATCATCGGTGATGATGGTTCAAGTGAAGAGACACGCCAGGTAATTGATCGATTACGCAACGAAACGGATCTGCTAATAAAACATGTGTGGCAAGAAGACAAGGGTTTTCGTAAATGCCGCATACTCAATAAGTCTATTCGTCAGGTAGATTCGGAATACGTAGTTTTCACTG
>NZ_VMQS01000040.1 GCF_007625055.1 Halomonas sp. | reverse complement strand
GCTTGCCCTGCAAAACCTGCTTGGCGCATACTCATCTGTGGACACTGCGCTTATAGCGCTCAATAAAAAAACCGGATGTGGAGTTCTGCTCATTATGCAACGCCGTCACTTTCTTAAAACCGCTGGTCTGGGCGCTGCGGGTGTCGCCGCCGCGCCTTTTGTTTCTTCGGCTCACGCCCAGGAAACCATTACCTGGGACATGGTGACCTCATGGCCGAAAAATTTCCCTGCTCTGGGGACTGGTGCCAACGACTTTGCCGCACGCGTTGAGGCACTTTCCGGCGGGCGGATGCGTATCCGCGTTCATGGGGCGGGTGAGCTGGTGCCCGCGCTGGAAGTGTTTGATGCAGTATCGGCAGGCACCGCTGAAATGGGCCATTCCGCTTCTTACTACTGGCGCGGCAAGGTGGCAGCATCCCAGTTCTTTACCGCCGTGCCGTTTGGCATGAACACTCAGGAAACCAACGCCTGGCTGTATTACGGCGGTGGCCAGGAACTTTGGGACGAGGTATACGCCAAGCACAACCTCAAGCCGTTTGCCGTGGGTAACACCACGACGCAACCGGGCGGCTGGTTCAAGAAAGAGATTAACTCACTGGACGACCTGCAGGGTGTCAAGCTGCGCCTGCCAGGGCTTGCCGGTGAGGCCATGAACCGCATTGGCGTGACGACAGTGACGATTGCCGGCGGCGAGATCTTTACCGCCATGCAGACCGGCTCTCTGGATGCCGCCGACTGGGTAAGCCCCTACAATGATCTGGCGTTTGGCCTGCACCAGGTGGCCGATTACTACTACACCTCGGCCTGGAACGAGCCCAGTGCGGTGTTGGAAGGCACGGTGAACCTGGACGCCTGGAACGCCCTGCCGGATGATCTCAAGGCGGTGGTTGAGGAGGCGGCCCGTGCTTCCAACCTGTCGATGATCAGCGAATTCACCTACCGTAACGCCGAAGCCTTGAACACCCTGGTTAACGAGCATGACGTCAAGCTGCGCGCCTTCCCTGAAGACGTCATGCAGGCGCTTTATGATGCTTCTCAGGACGTTATCCGCGAACAGACTGAAAACGACGCCGATTCCAAGAAGGTCTATGATTCCTACCGCGCCTTCCAGGAACTGGTCCGCCCTGTTACTGACAGCGGCGAATTTACCTATCTGAAAAACCGTGAACGCGTCGGTGGCTGATTGCCCTGGTGATATCCACGCCACCGCAAAATGCAGTGGCGTGTTATTGATCCCGGGGAAAACCGTCAGATCGTATCGTGTACCGAGCGGATTCGGCCGTTGTCGTCCAGCGCCACCATCACAAAACGCGCTTCCGTCACCTTCTGGCGCTCATCCAGCCGCTGGCCACAGGGTGGACGAACCCACACCTCGACATCTATTTTAAGAGAGCTGTGACCAATTTCTTGCACCTGGGTAAAGACACTTACCATTGAGCCCACCCGCACCGGGCTTAGAAAATCCATGGCTTCAATGGCCACAGTGGCCGTGCGGCCACCTGCCTCTCGGCCTGCGGCAAGCTCGGCGGCCTGATCCATCTGGTTGACCAGCCAGCCTCCCGGGATATCGCCATAGAAGTTGGTATCCTGACGAGACGCCAGCAGTTTCAGCGTAAGCTGGCCCTTTGGGGCCGGTGCGTCATCCACGTCGTTAGTTACCTGATTGTCCAAAAGAGTCATATAAACGTCGCTTTTTAGGGTTATTGTTTTCGCGCAGGGCATAAAAGCTCATGTTACTTTTACTATCTGAGTCAGTAGGCAGACGGCCAACTATTTGTTGCATTGCAATAACATAGCAGCAGTTAACCACAAGAGGACCTTTGTTTGAACAGCTGCGCGACATCTTTCTTGCTTCTTCGCCGGCCAGTGCACGCCATCTCGCTTAGCGTACTGCTCATGTTGGCCCTCACCTCAGCCAATGCAATGGCATCGCCGGTCAGTGGCACCTTGAGTGCTGTCGGGTCAGATACCATGGCGGGCCTGATTCTGCGCTGGGGTGAAGTCTTGAGCCAGCGCCATCCGGACGTCAACATCCAGTTCCAGGCCAGTGGCTCAGCCAATGCGCCTGCAGCACTGATGGCGGGTACGACTCGGCTAGGGCCGATGTCCCGCCAGATGACGGACACCGAGCGCCAGGCCTTCGAGCAACGTTATGGTTACCCGCCGCTGGAACTCAAGGTCGCCCGCGATGCACTGGTGGTCATTGTCCATCGTCATAACCCGCTGGCCGAGCTGACACGCCAGCAGGTGGATGCTCTGTTTTCGACCACTCGCGAGTGCGGTGCCGACGCCGCCATCAACCGCTGGCAGGCGCTGCCCGCTACCCGTGATTGGCCATTTGGTGCCATTAGCCTGCACGGACGCAACAGCGCCTCCGGCACTTACGGCCTGTTTCAGCAAAGAGCTCTCTGCGGCGGCGCGTTTCGCCCCACGCTCAGCCAGCACCCCGGCGCTTCCGCCGCAGTCGCCGCGGTGGGCGAATCGCCAGGCAGCATCGGCTATGCAGGGTATCATCACCTGACGCCCAACGTTAAAGCGGTCAGCCTGATCAATGCCGACGGCCAGGCCATTGCACCCAATGAAAATAGTGTGCAAAACGGTGACTACCCCTTATCGCGCTATCTTTACCTGTATGTCAATGCGCCGCCCGAACGCCCCTTGCCTGCTGCAGAAAAAGCGCTGTTAGACTTGATATTTTCACCCGAAGGTCAGCAGATTGCCCGTTCAGCGGGTTTTGTACCGCTCAGTGAAACTCTTCGCCAACAGCAGGCAGACTGGTAAACAGTACGGGATAGACAGCCCGGCAAAATGTCATCTAAATGTCACAAAAAAGTCTTACGCTATGTGCTGGGCCATGACATGCGTCCTATCAACCACCTTCTGCGACCTCAGCCTGCACCATGCTATCACCATGACCCAGCCACCACGGCTTTCATCGTCAGCTCCGCGGACACTTGCGGAACCGCGCTACCAGCGCCCCCATCGGCAACGCCTGGATCGCCTGGCGACATCGGTGATTACTGCGGGTGCCTTTGCCGTGCTGGCTGCCATCCTGGCCATCGGGATCTTCTTGCTATGGGAGAGCCTCCCTCTGCTGGCGATGGACGATATGGCGCTGATCAACTCGCTTTCGCCACTGGCATGGGGAACATTAAAAGCTGCGCTGGCCGCCATGCTGTTTGCCCTGCCACTTGCGCTGGGCGCGGCTGTATATACCGCCATGTACATGCCCGCACGCCAACGCACCCGGATCAAGCCACTATTGGAAATGATGGAAGCCATTCCCGGTGTGGTGATCGGTTTTATTGCCGGGCTGATACTCGCGCCCTGGGTGGAACGACACCTGACAGTTACCCTGGTGCTGCTGGTCTGGCTGCCTGCTAGCGCCCTGGTGGCAGGCATGCTGTGGCATGCCCTGCATAAACGTTGGCGTCAGCGTCTGCCTTTCAGCAGCGCTGCCCTCTGGCTGATTCCCTGGTTTGCGCTGATGGTCCTTCTCGCGCTCTGGGCAGCCCCACTGGCTGAACAGTACCTGCTGGGAGAAGATTTACGTCGCTTTCTTGATTTACAGCTGGGCATCGATTACGCCACCCGCAACGCCATGATAGTGGGCGCGGCAATGGGATTTGCAGTGATACCCAGCGTCTACGCACTGGCAGAAGACGCTCTTTCGGATGTGCCACCTGCTCTGCTGGAGGGCGCTCAGGCGCTGGGAGCTGACCGCTGGCAGGCACTCTGGAAAGTCGCCCTGCCAGCGGCCGGGCCAGGCATATTTTCCGCGGTGATGATCGGCGCCGGGCGAGCCGTAGGTGAAACCATGATTGTATTGATGGCCAGCGGCAATACGGCCTTGTTGAGCGCCAGCCCGTTTGAGGGCATGCGCTCCATGGCCGCCGCCATCGCCATAGAGATGCCGGAAGCAGCACCAGGCAGTAGCAACTACCATATGCTGATCTTTGCCGCCTTACTGCTGTTTGGCTTCACTTTTGTGGTCAATACCCTGGCTGAAACGGTCCGATTGCGCTTGCGTACCCGCCTGAAACGTATGGGGGGTGGCGCATGACACGCATCTGGCCATGGCTATGCGCTGCCAGTGTGGCGCTCTCATTATTCATGCTAGGGCTCTTGCTGGCCCTGTTGCTGACCCGTGGTTTAGGTCATTTCTGGCCATCCACCCTGGAGGTAGCCACCCTGGATTCCGGCGAGCTGATTGCCGGAGAAGCCGTGCGGGAAACAGCGCTACCCCAGCGTGACGGCAAAGAGCGGCTCTACTTTACCGCCAATCGGGATATCGACGGCGCCCGCTGGCGCTGGGTAGCTATAGACAGCATCGCCTCACGACAGACGCCCACCAAGCTTTTACGCCTGCAGCGCGGCCCCTGGGGGGATTTTATCGGCTATCTCTCTGCCTACGAAGATGGCCAGCAACGCCTGGAAGGCGAAGCCGCCTGGCAGGCATTGGCAACTGCCCTGGCAGCCCCGGCCAATACCCGCCCCCCGGCGACCCTGGTACTGGAAACAGCAGACGGTCAGCTCATTCGACAGGCGCTGGCGGATATTCACCGCGCCCAGCGGCCCAACGCCATGCACCCTGGTGAAAAGCTGCGCTACTGGGCGCACGGGGTCTGGCAGTTTCTGAGTGAAGGGCCGCGAGCCGCCAATACCGGCGGGGGCGTCTGGCCGGCGATTTTTGGCACCGTGCTGATGGTGATTGTGATGTCAGTGATTGTCATGCCCTTTGGCGTGCTGGCCGCGATTTATCTGAACGAGATTGCCCATCAGGGCCGCCTGACCCGGCTGGTGCGGATTGGCGTACGCAACCTGGCGGGTGTGCCTTCGATTGTTTACGGCGTGTTCGGCCTGGGCGTATTTGTTTACGGTATCGGCAGCTCGGTGGACCAATGGTTTTTTGAGGACACCCTGCCGTCTCCCACCTTTGGCACCGGCGGCCTGTTATGGGCATCCCTGACGCTGGCGCTACTCACCTTGCCCGTGGTGATTGTCGCCACCGAAGAAGGCCTGGCACGCATTCCCGATAGCCAGCGCGAAGGCGCCGTGGCCCTGGGCGCGACCCGGCTGGAAACCTTGACCCGCATCGTCCTGCCCATGGCCATGCCGGCCATGCTGACGGCGGTCATTCTGGCGGTAGCCCGCGCAGCGGGTGAAGTCGCCCCCCTGATGCTGGTCGGTGTTGCCAAACTGGCCCCGCAGATGCCGCTGGATGGTGACTTTCCCTATCTGCATCTGGAACGCAAGTTCATGCATCTGGGCTATCATCTGTTTGATACCGCCTTTCACGGCGACGATGTTCAGGCAGCCATTCCGTTGGTCTACGCAACAGCGCTCCTACTGGTTACGATTGTGCTGGTCCTTAACCTAACTGCCATATTCTTGCGCCATTATTTACGTCGTCAGCGAGGTCAGCCATGTTAGCGTCCAATCAAGGTCACAATAACATGCCACACCAGGACCAAAGCTGCCTGAGCATTGATGCCTTCAGTCTGGCCTACGCGGGCAAGCAGGCGCTGCACGAGCTGACGCTGGAGATACCTCGCCACCGGGTAACCGCCTTTATCGGCCCGTCAGGGTGCGGCAAATCAACACTGCTCAGGGCGATCAATCGCCTGCATGACCTCAACGATGAAACCTCGCATCAGGGTCGCATCATGGTGGAGGGCATCGACATTCATTCACCCGACATCGACGTGTCGGAATTGCGGCGGCGAATTGGCATGGTCTTTCAGACCCCGAACCCTTTTCCCATGTCGATTTATGAAAACGTCGCCTTCGGGTTGCGATTACAGGGTCGGACGGCCAAGCGTAAGCGGGATGACATTATTGAATGGGCGCTCACCTCGGCGGCACTCTGGGACGAAGTCAAGGACCGTCTGCATCAGTCAGCCTGGCAGCTGTCCGGCGGGCAGCAGCAACGCCTGGTGATTGCCCGTACCCTGGCCGTTCAGCCCGAGATCCTGCTGCTTGATGAACCCGCGTCAGCGCTTGACCCGGTGTCGACGCTGAAAATCGAGGAGCTGATCTGCAACCTGAAATCGCAGCTGACCCTGGTACTGGTCACCCATAACATGCAGCAGGCCGCCCGGGTGTCCGATTTCACCGCGTTTTTAAGTCAGGGTGAACTCATCGAATACGGGCCGACGGACCAGTTGTTTACCAACCCACGCTTGCGCCACACCGAAAACTACATTACCGGGCGCATCAACTGACAGGAAGGTCGGTGACCCTGGACCTTACCTGCCTATAATTAATTTCATCACCCCGCAACCGCCATCAGGAGCGCACTATGGAAATCAACAGCGAAAGCCACAGCCAGCATATCTCACGTCAGTTCAACCAGGAGCTGGAGGAGCTGAAAACCCACTTGATGGCCATGGGTGGCCTGGTGGAAAAACAGGTGCAGGATGCGATAACAGCCTTGCTGGAAAATGACAGCAAACTGGCCACCAAGGTGCGCGATAATGACCGGGAAGTGAATGATCTGCACCTGCAGATTGATGAGGAATGTACCCGCATATTGGCGCGTCGCCAGCCCGCGGCCTCGGACCTTCGTCTGGTGCTTGCCGTGATTCGTGCTTCCTCTGATCTGGAGCGTATCGGCGATGAGGCCAGCAAGATTGCCCGCAATGCCATCTCGCTGACTGAAAGTAACAATGTCATACGTGGGCTGGTCGAGGTGCGTCATATCAGTGAGCACGTGCGCAAGATGCTGCGTGATGCACTAACGTCCTTTGCCCGCTTTGACCTTGAGCTGGCCATCGAGGTGGTCCGCGAGGACGAGCTGGTCGACGATGAGTATGGCAGCGCCATGCGCTCGCTGATTACCTTTATGGCCGAAGATGCCCGCTCGATTTCATCGGTGCTGAGTGTCATGTGGATTCTGCGCGCCCTGGAACGGGTTGGCGACCACGCCGATAACCTGGCAGAACACGTTGTGTATCTGGTCAAGGGCCTGGATATCCGTCACAGCGACCCGGACACGCTGGAAGCGACCGTGCTCGACCGCGACAAATCCTGAGCTTCAGGCCAGCGTTTGCTGGCCATCACCGCTGGGTACGTATGGGTAGACAACATACGAGCCGGCAAATAACCGAACGGGCCGCATCCAGCATGCGGCCCGTTTCGTCGCTCCCCTGGACAAGGAAACCTCGAATGATCAATGCGTTCACCGCCATCACCCGAGGAACACGCTGGGTCTATCAACCCGGCCTGCGGCGTTATATCTTCTTCCCGATAGTGGTCAACTTCATTGTCTACGCCGGTCTGATCCGTTTTGTATGGCAACGCTTTGACGGTTGGCTGAGCTACTGGATGAGCCTGGTGCCGGGCTGGCTGGAATGGCTTTCCTGGCTGATCTGGCCGCTGTTCCTGATCAGCCTGGTCGCAGTGGTGTTCTTTTCCTTTACCCTGGTCACCCATCTGATTGCCGCGCCTTTTTACGGTTTTCTGGCCGCCAAGGTTGAAACTCGAGCCACCGGCAAGGCGCCTGTTGACGACCGTGGCCTGACCCGCACGGCCGTCGATACGCTTAAACGCGAGATGGTCAAGCTGGGGTATATTCTGCCGCGCATGCTGGTGTTGTTCGTCATCAGCTGGATACCGGTGCTCAATCTGCTGGCCCCGTTTTTATGGGCGCTGTTTTCAGCCTGGGTACTGGCAATCACCTATCTGGATTACCCGATGGACAACAACAGGGTGAGTTTTGCCGATATGCGCTCGCGGCTCTCGGCCCGCTGGTGGCACAGCCTGAGTTACGGGGGGCTGGTGATGCTGTTGACCCTGATACCGCTGGCCAACCTTTTCCTGTTACCCGGCGCCGTTGCCGGAGCGGTGTTGATGTGGGATGGCCACTACCGCTAATGACGAACCCCACTATGCACGACTCACCACCACTGCAGCCCGACACCCCGGGTCAAAATGGATGCCCACTAACGGCGCGCGGGCATGACGGGGGTGAGGGAGATTCACGACTCACCCGCCTCGTTACGGGGAAGTGACAGCAGAAACGTGCCCCTTCCCCCGGGTGTGAATCAATCTCCAGCTGGGCATCGTGGCGCAGCAGCACGTGCTTGACGATCGCAAGACCCAGCCCCGTTCCTCCCGTCGCGGTGCTGCGGCCTTTATCAACGCGATAGAAGCGCTCGGTCAAACGCGGAATGTGTACCGGATCAATGCCGTCGCCATCGTCTTCAACCGTTATATAGGCGCCCTGAGCATCACAGACCCAGTGCAGAGTGATCTGGCTGCCTTGTGGGGTATAGCGCACGGCGTTGAAGGCCAGGTTGGAAATCGCGCTACGCAGCTCCTGCTCGCTGCCCATCAACTGCGCATTACTGCCAATGACCAACTGGATATCATGTTGCTCTTTGGCCAGCGCCCGCGCATCGTCAGCAACTTTATGCAGCAGGGCATGCATGTCAATCGGCGCGTGATCGTCGCCGCCCTGATCAATTTCCAGGCGCGACAGCAGTAAAAGGTCATCGACCAGGTTCTGCATCCGGGTGGTCTGGGCCTGCATCTGACCAATACTGCGGCCCAGGCGTGGCGGCAACTGCTCGGCCAGGTCGGAGTAAGTCTCCAGGTACCCGGCCAGGACGGTGAGCGGCGTGCGCAACTCGTGGGAGACGTTGGCAACAAAATCGCGACGCATCTGCTCAAGGCGATGCAAGCGGGTAATATCGCGGGCCATCACCAGACGTTCATCGTCACCGTAGAGGGTAATCTGGTATTGCAGGATGCGCCGCTCGTCGATGGGCGATGCCAGGGTCAGCGGTTCGCCATAGTCACGGGCGTTAAAGTAGCCCACAAAACGCGGATCACGCAGCAGGTTGGTAATATGCTGGCCACGGTCCTGAGCAGTCTTCAGACCCAGCATTTTGGCGGCGGCGCTGTTCCACCACTCAAGGTCACCGTGACTATCGAGCATCACCACGCTGTCGCGCATGGCTTCGGAGGATTCCTGGATGCGCCCCAGGGTAGCGCGCAGGCGATTCTGGGTAATCCGCTGACCTTTCTGATAGCGATACAGCCGATCAAACAGCTCGCCCCAAAGGCCGGCGGCAGCGGGCGGCTCGTCATGGGGATGCAGGGTCAGCCATCGATACAGGGCACGCAACTGATAAAGGTGGTAGCCAAGGCAGGCGGCCAGGCCAAGCGCCAGCCCAAAGCCTGCGCTGCCGACAATCGCCCCCAGCACAAAGCCCAGGGCACTCAACCAGATTAAACGCCATATTTCACGGCTCCACAGACGCACCCTTACCCCCGTGCAGAGAAACGATAGCCGGTTCCACGCACCGTCTGAATCAGGTGATGGTGATCAATTAACGCCTTGCGCAAGCGGCGAATGTGTACATCCACGGTGCGTTCTTCCACGTACACATTGCCCCCCCAGACCTGATCCAGTAGCTGGCTACGGGTGTAGGCACGCTCCTGATGGGTCATGAAGAACTGTAGCAGACGATACTCGGTAGGGCCCATATCCACGGCTTTGCCATAAGCACTCACGCGGTGGCTGACCGGGTCAAGCAGCAAGCCTTCGATTTCGATCGGATCTTCCACACCACGCGGTGTGGTACGCCGCAAGACCGCCTTTAGCCGGGCGACCAGCTCGCGCGGTGAGAAAGGCTTGGTGATGTAATCGTCAGCACCGGCTTCCAGACCCTGGATCTTGTTGTCTTCCTCGCCTTTGGCCGTCAGCATGATGATCGGCATTTCAGCGGTGGCTTCCTCACGTTTGAGCCGCCGCGCCAGCTCGATTCCGCTGGTGCCTGGCATCATCCAGTCAAGCAAGAGCAGATCAGGCTGATGGTCGACCACCATGGCGTGGGCATCCTGGGCGTTGTCCGCTTCAAGCACACGATAGTCAGCCATTTCCAGCGCCACCGCAATCATTTCACGGATAGACGCTTCATCATCGACAATCAAAACGGTCTTGGCGGTCATTCCAAAGCCTCAAGGTGTTAAACAAGACATTTCCATGACGATCTCACCATGACTTGATGACATTAAGATGACAAAAGGCCGATTAACGCGGGTTTAAGCCCCCGTGGGCCATAAACTGAGCACAATGCCAGCAAATACCAGTAGCCCCGACCAGTGGTTATTGAGAAAGGCCTGAAAGCAGCGTTCACGCTCGCGCTGACGGATCAAAACCTGCTGGTGCGCAAAGGTCGCCGCCATGGCAATCAGCCCCAGCCAGAAAAACCCACCCAGCCCCAGCCGCCAGCCAACCGTTGCCAGAAGGCCCAGTGTTGCCAGTTGCAGCAGGCCAATGATCAAGCGGTCAGCCTGGCCAAACAGCACCGCCGTCGACTTGATGCCGATTTTCAGGTCATCATCACGATCCACCATGGCGTATTCGGTGTCGTAGGCCACCGTCCACAGCAGGTTGGCGCAAAACAGCAGCCAGCCTTCCAGGGGGACATAACCCAGCACTGCGCCACAGGCCATGGGGATCGCCCAGGAAAACGCCGCCCCCAGCACCACCTGCGGGAAATGGGTATAACGCTTCATGAAAGGATAGACAGACGCCAGCACGACCCCACCAATGGATAACAGAATCGTAAACAGGTTGGTGAACAGCACCAGCACAAAGGCCACCGCTACCAATCCCACAAACAGCAGCTGAGCTTCGCGCTCACTGATGCGCCCGTTCGCCAATGGGCGGGTTTTGGTGCGCTTGACATGACCGTCAAAATGCCGGTCTGCGTAATCATTGATCACGCAGCCTGCAGCACGCATGGCATACACGCCGCCAACAAAAATCAACAGCAATGAGCGCTCAGGCACGCCCCCGGCTGCCAGCCACAGAGCCCACAGGGTTGGCCACATCAGCAGCCAGGTGCCAATCGGACGATCAAGCCGGGTAAGCTGCAGAAAATCCGTCAGGCGGGCAAGCCCACCGGGACGCAGAAGTGAACGATCCATGCTGACTCCATTAAAAAGTGTGCGTGCCTGACCCGGGTACTCAAACGCCTGGGCAGCCAAAGACCTGAACCTGATAGCCTAGCGTGAAGGGCCTTCCAGTGCATCTGCCATGGCAGTCAGAAAATACTCCTGTACCAGCAGGGACATACCGGTGTGGGAAAAACATGACCGCCGCCCCCACAGGCCGCTGGCCGCCACAAAGCGCGGCGCATGGCGAGTCACCTCGATCGGCCCGCGCCGCAGATCGGCCTGCTGAAACAGCCAGCTGCCCAGCGAGCGATCTCCAAGCCTGTCCAGACGCTGGCCATGCAGTTGATCAAGGGGAGCCACCGAGCGCGCTACCACCCAGGGTATATCGTCCAGACACAAGGCTACTTCGCGCAGCCAGGCATACCGCCTGAGGGGCAGCGCCAGCGCTCTGGCTTCATCCACGCTGGGGTAACCTACCCCCTGGCGCAGCACCCTGACGCGAAAACGCCGCCCCTTGCCTGCATTGATCAGGCGTGCCGTCAAGGAATCCGTCGACGCCACCCAGCGCCACCAGAAAACCGACATGCCGGGACGAGCCGCTGGTGCAGGCATCCAGCGAACAGGCAGTTCCGGCTCGGGTGGCGGCAGTGTGAGGGCATGTCTTGAAAGCGTTGCGTTCAAAATCTGACTCTTTAGGATCAATGATCAGCGGTGCCGATTAACCAAGTTGATCAATCGCCTTGATAGACCCCGCCATGCAAGCGCTAGTGTACCATGATGAGACTTGATGCCATGGGCGCGATAACGCCCTGATAACACCACTTCAACAGGGAACAGTATGTCAACTGACGCCGATTTAGTGATTGTGGGTACTGGCATGGCAGGTATTGGCCTGGCCCGGGCATTACGCCGTGCAGGAGATACCCGTTCGATCACCCTGATCAGCAGCGATAGCGGTGACGATTACAGCAAACCGCTGCTTTCAACCGGTTTTGCCAAGGGCCTGCCGCCTGCCCGGCTTGCCCAACGCAATGCGGATGCACTGGCCGAGGAACTCAACGCCAGGGTACTGGCCAACCGCCCGGTCACGGCCATCGACCCCGAGGCTCACCAGCTAACCCTTCAGCCAGACCATGACACTCCAGGCGGCCAGCCAACACCGCAGCGTCTCGCATACCGTACCCTGGTATTGGCCACGGGAGCCGCTCCGCGTATGCCATTTCAGCTACCGGATGCCTGTGCATCACGCTGCTTCACTATCAACGACCTTGACGACTACCGTCGCTTCCACGCGGCCCTGGGTGATGCTCCAGCCCGGGTGGCGATTATTGGCGCCGGGCTTGTCGGTTGCGAGTTTGCCAACGACCTCCACGCTGGCGGACACCAGGTCACCCTGATTGCGCCGGAGCGTGCCCCCTTGCCGCGTCTGCTGCCAGAACGCCTTGGGCACGCCCTGGCAGAGGCCTTCAGCACAGCGGGGATCAGATTGGCGCTTGAGCAAAACCTGCACGATATCACCTGCCACGACGGCGGTGAGGTTCGTCTTACGCTGGCGCCTGCCTCCTCGGGCAGCACAACCGGCAATACCCGTATCGATGCTGATATTGTCTTGTTGGCCACTGGCCTGGCGCCACGTACTTCCCTTGCCGAAGCTGCCGGGCTGGAAGTGACACCCCGGGGCATTACCGTTAACCGCACCCTGCAAACCAGCCACCCTGATATTTATGCACTGGGAGATGTAGCCTGTGTTGAGGGCGTGAACGCCATGTATGTACAACCGCTACAGGCCAGTGCCCAGGTGCTGGCCACCACACTGGCCGGCACGCCGACTCCGGTTCACTTCGGTACCTGGCCGGTACTGGTCAAAACCCCGCTCCTGCCGGTGGTTGCCTACCCGCCCCAGAGCACGCCAACCCACTGGACAATCGATGCCGACGGTCACAACATGACGGCGCTGGCAAAGGACGCCAGTGATCAACTGCTCGGCTTTGCGTTGACAGGCAATTGCGTACGTCAAAAGGTGGCACTTTCCAGAGTGGCACCTCCACTGCTAGGCTAGTGAAGGTCAAACGCAGGGTTTTAGCGAAACACAATATGACACTTGAGCGCTGTTTTTTAAGGTCAAATTCCACTACCGTTTGATCTGTCTATTCTGACCACTTCTATGGAGACTGATAATGCGCAAACCTGAACTCGCGGCCGCGATTGCCCAGAATGCTGATATGTCCAAGGAAAAAGCCGGCCAGGTATTGAACGTCGTTCTCGACGAGATCACCAACAGCGTTGCCAAGGGTGACGACGTGGCGCTGATCGGTTTTGGCACCTTTACTGTGCGCGAGCGTGCTGCACGCACTGGAAAGAACCCCCAGACTGGCGCCCCGCTGGAGATTCCGGCCAGCAAGAATGTTGCCTTCAAGCCGGGCAAGGCCCTCAAGGATGCCGTTTCCTGATGAAACTCAAGCTGGTGCTGTGGTTATTGAGCCTGTTGCTAAAACGTGCCTTGCGTCGCAAGCCGCGTTTTCGCGAAAAGCTTGAGCGCATGCGCCGGCTGGATTGGGGTGTGGCCACCGAAGATCTCAGCATTTGCCGTTACTATCGGATGTCACCCGAAGGCATCACCTCCGCCCGCGGCCTGCCGGTTGATCTTGACCTGGAGCTGCGCTTTGCAGACGCTGACACCGCGCTCAAGATTTTAAGAAAGCCGACACAGCAGGCCTTTCTCGAGGGTATGATGGCCAACAAGGTCAGGGTAGTTGGTGATACTGGCGACATGACCCGATTACAATCCTTACTTAAGCATCTGTAACACTACTCGATCGATCATAGGCTCTGGCCCGTAACAGTGAGTTCACCCACTACGCCGCTGACTGATGACGGCGTGGTGATCAGCCTGTTATCTCTCCTATACTGTTGTTCTGGTTGTTGGCAATCACCGCTTATCACCTGACGCTATTGCCCTGTCCATGGAGTCCAGCTTACCGCCTCATGCCCATTACCCTGTCGCTACGTCGTCTTTGGACACTGGATAAGTTTGCCTACAGCCTGCGGGTATTTGTGGCATTCAGTGGCGCCTTGGCACTGATAGCGGTATGGGGCGACATCGGCTTTGTTATCCCACTGTTTCTGGGCATCATTGCCAGCGCCCTGGCCGAAACCGACGACAGTTGGCAGGGTCGGCTGCAGGCACTGCTCGTCACGCTTGCCTGCTTTGCACTGGTGTCCTGGATCATTCGCTGGATCTTTCCCTGGCCATGGTTGATGGCGTTATGGCTGGCAGGTGCTACCTTTGGCCTGATCATGCTCGGCGCCATTGGCCAGCGCTACGCCACCATCGCTTCTGCCACCCTGATTCTGTCGATCTACTCCATGATCAATATCGAGCAGCACGGCGGCGTGGATGGTGATGTCACGCTGCGACAGCTATTGCTGTGGGTGGGGGCTGCCTGGTACGGGCTGATTTCAGTGATCTGGTGCGCGCTGTTTTCCCGTCAGCCGGTCAAGCTCAGTATGGCGCGCCTGTATAAAGCCTTGGGCAAATACCTGATGCTGAAAGCTGAACTCTTTGAGCCGGTGCGCGGCGTGGATATCGAGGCGCGCCGGATGGCCCTGGCACGCCAGAATGGCGTGGTCGTGGAAGCCTTGAATCAGGCCAAGGACATGCTGCTGAGGCGCATGGAAGGTCAACGCGGCAGCCGCAAGCTGAACCGTTATCTGCAGGTCTACTTCATCGCTCAGGATATTCACGAGCGAGCCAGCTCGACCCACTACCCCTACACTGCCCTGACCGAAACCTTTTTTCACCACGACGTCCTGTTTCGCTGCCAGCGGCTGCTGGATCAGCAAGGGCTTGCCTGTCGCCGCCTGGCCAGGTCACTGCTGCTCAACCGCCCCTTTGATCACCGCCAGAGCGAGGAAGCGTTGACCGACCTGCGTGCCTCGATTGACAACCTGCGCCACCAGGACAGGCCCGAATGGCGCCCCTTGATGCAGCCGCTGAATGCGCTAGCAGATAACCTGACCACCCTCGAAAAGCAGATTGCCAGCGCCCACAACCCGGCCACCCGCCAGCCACGCCAGGACACTGCCCTGTTTGACCGCTCGCCGGGCACCCTGAAAGAAGCCTGGCAACGTATACGCCTTAACCTCACCCTGGGTTCCCCCACTTTTCGCCATGCCATACGGCTATCAGTTGCGCTGGTCACGGGCTTTTTACTGCTTCAGTGGCTGGACCCGGAACAGGGCTTCTGGATACTGTTGACCATACTGTTCGTCTGTCGGCCCAACTTTGCGACGACCAAACGTTTCCTGTTCAAGCGCATTACCGGCACAGTCCTCGGGCTTATCGTGGGCTGGGCATTGATCAGCCTGTTTCCCCAGGCAGCGGTCCAAAGCCTGGTGGCCGTTGCGGCCGGGGTGGCATTTTTTGCCACCCGAGAAAAACACTATATGGTGGCCACGGCTTCGATCACCCTCTTGGTGCTGTGCGGCTTCAATCAGGTAGGCGACGGCTTTGATCTGATCTGGCCGCGGTTATTCGATACCCTGATTGGCGCCTTTATTGCCGCGTTGGCGATCTTCTTTATCTTCCCTGACTGGCAGGGACGCAAACTCTACCGGACCGCTGCCCGGGTGATGACCAGTCATCGCCACTATCTGGATGAGATCATTCAGCAGTATGCCACCGGCAAGCAGGATGACCTCAGCTACCGACTGGCTAGGCGCAATGCCCACAACAGCGATGCGGCCTTTTCCAGCCAGGTGAACAACATGCTCCACGAGCCAGGCCACTACCGCCGCCAGGATGCAGACAGCGGGCTGCGTTTTCTGCTGCTGTCGAACATACTGCTCAGTCACCTGTCCGCTCTGGGCGCACATCGCCACCGTATGACCGACGATGAGGATGACGCCCAATCCATTCCTGTCGCCAAACGCATCAGCGCCCTGATGGACTATATAGCGGGGCAGCTGGAATCTGGTACGCCATGCGGTGCGATAGATAGCGATATAGAGCGACTGCTTGAACATCTCGATGAGCCATCAGCCCCGCAAGCCAAAGCAGCCAATCTGTATCGTCCGGTACAAAGCCAACTGCGCCTGATTGCCACCCAGCTGCCTCCTATTGTGGATGTGGCCAACCGGTTGACGGCGAGCGCCTCCCCCGGCCGTCATTGAAGGGATTCATACCTGCCCGTAGCGCCCGGCGGCTTCGCCCAGCCAGCGGCGTACCAGCACCGCACTGACATGCGGGTCGCCCTGTAGCTCCCGGGCCAGGGCGCTCACCCTGTCAAGCAGGTCACCATCGCGCTCCAGGTCGGCAATCTTCATCTGCGCCAGACCGGTCTGGCGAGTACCCAGCACTTCGCCCGGACCACGAATCTGCAGATCCTTTTCAGCAATCTGAAAGCCGTCGTTGGTATCGCGCATCACGCCCAACCGTTCGCGGGCGCTTTTGGATAGCGGGGGGTGATAGAGCAGCACACAGAAACTCTCGGTACTGCCACGCCCCACTCGGCCACGCAGCTGGTGCAGCTGGGAAAGCCCCAGCCGTTCAGGGTTTTCAATAATCATCAGGCTGGCATTGGGGACATCCACCCCCACTTCAATCACGGTGGTGGCTACCAGCAGATCCAGCTCGCCCTCTTTGAAGGCCGCCATGACCTCGGCTTTTTCAGCGGCCTTCATACGGCCATGAACCAGTCCAATCGCCAACTCCGGGAGAGATTCCGTCAGCTCGTCACGGCTGACTTCAGCTGCCTGGCATTGCAGCGCCTCAGACTCCTCAATCAGGGTACACACCCAGTAGGCCTGACGCCCATCGCGACAGGCCGACCGAATACGCGCGACCACGTCCGGCCGACGTTCATCGGAAATGACCACTGTCTTGACCGGTGTGCGCCCCGGCGGCAATTCGTCAATGAGGGATACGTCCAGGTCGGCGTAGGCGCTCATCGCCAGAGTGCGCGGAATCGGCGTGGCGGTCATGATCAGCTGATGGGGCGTCAGGCCTCCACCCGCACCCTTTTCACGCAGCGCCAGGCGCTGGTGGACACCAAAGCGGTGCTGCTCATCAATAATTGCCAACCCCAGACGCTGGAAGGTAACGTCTTCCTGAAACAGGGCATGGGTACCCACCACCATCCGCGCACGTCCGTCGGCAATCGCTGCCTTGGTATCCAGCCGCGCCTTGCCCTTGAGCTTGCCCGCCAGCCAGGCAACCTCAATGCCCAGCGGTTCGAACCAGCCCTTGAAAGCCTGGTAGTGCTGCTCTGCAAGCAGTTCAGTGGGCGCCATCATGGCCGCCTGGCAACCGCCCGACAGCGCCGACAGGGCTGCCATGGCCGCCACCACCGTCTTGCCGGAACCCACATCCCCCTGCACCAGACGTAGCATGGGGGCCGGGCGGGCCAGATCCAGGCCTATTTCTTCAATCACCCGCCCCTGAGCGCCCGTCAGGGCAAAAGGCAGCTGGGCGAGAAACCGCATCTGCAGATTGCGCCCAGTGGGCAGCACGGGAGCACCGTCTGACTGGATACGCAGGCGTACCTCTCGCAGGCTCAGCTGGTGGGCGAGCAATTCCTCCAGCGCCAGCCGCCGGGTGGCAGGGTGCTGGCCTTGCGTCAGCTGCTCCAGATCAATCTCCGGCGGCGGTTGGTGCAGAAGATGCAAACTGGCATGCAGGCCGGGCAGCTTGAAGCGCGCCAGAAGTGGCGCCGGAATGACATCCGGCAGGGCCTCAGGGTGGGCATCCAGCCGGCCCAGCGCCTCTTGGGTCAGCGCCCGCAAACGCGGTTGATTGAGCCCTTCGGTCGTCGGATAGATAGGCGTGAAATACTCTTCAACCGGAGCGGCTCCCGTACTGGTTAAACGATATTCAGGATGATAGATCTCCAACCCCGTTGCACCGGCCCGAGCCTCTCCGAAGGCACGCAGCCGCACGCCAGGGCGCAATTGCTGCTGCTGGGCGGGCGCAAAATGAAAGAACCGCAGACTCAGAATACCGCTGCCATCACTCAGCCGGATGAGCAGACTGCGACGCCGTCCTTTCACCACATCGCTGGCTGTGATCTCGCCTTCTATCACCGCTTCCTGACCGGCATGCAGGCTGCCGATCGGCGTCAGCCGGGTACGATCCTGATAGCGCAGCGGGAGATGGAACAGCAGGTCACTGATCTTCTCTATACCCAGTCGCGCCAGTTTCAACGCCAGGGCTTCGCCGACGCCTTTCAGTGCCGTGACTGACGCGTCCAGGCCACTCATGACGGCTGACCCGTCTCACAAAGGGGTTTACGGCACTGGGCAATCGCCTGAATCAAGGCATCAATCGCCTTGGGCCTTGGAAAACTGGCGCGCCAGGCAATAGCGACCGAGCGGGTAGGCGCCGGAGGTGCAAAGGGACGGCTGATCAGCAGGGTATTGCCGTAGCTGTCAGTCCCCAGCGCAGACTGCGGCAGGACGGTAATGCCTAGCCGCGACGCCACCATATGACGAATGGTTTCCAGTGATCCCCCTTCGGCGATAAGAGTGTTATTGGGGCTGTTTAACTTATGGGTAATCGCCGGACAGGCTTCAAGAATCTGGTCGCGAAAGCAGTGGCCCTCGCCGAGAAGCAACAACCGCTCCTTGAGCAGGTCTTCCTTGTAGATGGTCGTGCGCTCGACCCAAGGGTGGTTGGCGGGCATCAGGACTTCGAATTGCTCTTCATAGATAGGCCGGGTGACGACATCGGTTTCATTGAACGGCAGCGCGACAATGATGACGTCCAGCTCCCCGCTGCGCAGCTTGGCACGCAGGGTGCCGGTCAGCCCTTCTTCTATATACAGTGGCATCTGCGGCGCGGCATCGGCCAGGGCCGGCACCAGGTGAGGGAAAAGATAGGGCCCTATGGTATAGATGGCACCAATACGCAGGGGGTTGGCGAGCTGATCTTTACCGGCGCTGGCCATGGTATAGATCTGGCTGCTTTGTTCCAGTACCTGCTGCGCCTGAGCAATGATCTTTTCCCCCAGCGGGGTGACCTGAACATTGGATTTGGAACGCTCGAACAGAGCCGCGTCGAGCTCTTCTTCAAGCTTCTTGACCGCCACCGAAAGCGTTGGCTGAGAGACGTGGCAGCGCTCTGCAGCCCGTCCAAAATGACGTTCCTGGGCAAGGGTTACGATATAACGCAGTTCTGTTAAAGTCATAAAGCGCAGTGGCATCCTCTCGTGGCAGTCACTGGTGTCGTCGTCACCCGCGCGACAACGTCCATTACTGGCCGACCGGCCAACGCCCGCCAACCCTCATAGCATTCTAATGGAGGGAAGCGGACGCTAATAGGGATACTTTATCGCAGGAGTGAAACCAGATGGGATTCAGTGTATTGATCATTGGCTGTGGCGATATTGGCACAGCGCTTGGACGCGAGCTGATTGACGAAGGCCACAGCGTTATCGGTGTACGCCGCAATGTTAAGGCGCTGGAAGGCAGCGGTATCCAGCCTATGGCCCTTGACCTTGACCACCTTGATGACAACGATGCCCAGGCACTGCCTCAGGCTGATTACGTTATCTATACCGTCAGTGCAGATCACTTCGAGGAAAGCGCTTACCAAAGCGCCTATCCACAGGGTCTCAAGCGCGTACTTGGCGTGCTTGAACGTCAGGAAACACCGCCCAGGCGGGTCTTTTTTGTATCCTCGACCAGCGTTTATGGCCAGCAGGAAGGCGAAACCATCAATGAACAGAGCCCGGCTGACGCGTCGAGCTTTTCAGGCATATTGATGCGCCAGGCCGAGCAGGCGTTGATCAACCATCCGCTGGCCGGGAGCGTGGTGCGTTTTTCCGGCATTTACGGGCCAGGTCGCGACCGCCTTATTCGTCAGGTGGCTGAGGGGCGTGTCGCGGCCGTTACACCCGTGATGTATTCCAACCGCATTCATCGCGATGATTGCGCAGGAATTCTCAAGCACCTGATGTATCTCGACCAGCAAGGCCAGGCGCTGGAAGATATCTATCTGGGCAGCGACTGTGAACCCGCTGCCCTGCATGACGTGATGACCTGGCTGGCAAAACAGCTCAAGGTAGACGCGACAGAAACCATGCAGTCACCGCTGCGTCGTCGGGCCAGTAAGCGCTGCGATAATAGCCGACTGATCAGCAGTGGCTATGCCTTTCGCTACCCCAGCTTCCGGGAAGGCTACCAGCAGGTATTGAAAAAAGGCGGGTTTCTTGACGCTTCCCCGTCAACCTCCTGAGCGACCTGATCAGTCGCCGACAATCATCACCGCTTCAGCTTCCACCTGGGCATTCTTGGGCAGCGCCTTGACACCCACCGCTGCCCGCGCTGGAAAAGGTGCCGTGAAGAACTCTTCCATTACCTTGTTGACGATAGCAAAGTTACCCAGGTCGACCAGATAGAGGTTCAGCTTGACGATATCCTGGAGTGATCCCGCGGCTTCCTCACAGACGGCCTGCAGGTTGCTGAATACCTGACGGGCCTGGGCTTCAAAGTCGTCTGAGACCATTTCCATGGTTGCCGGGTCCAGCGGAATCTGGCCCGACATATAGACGGTATTACCTGCCTTGACCGCCTGCGAATAGGGGCCAATCGCGGCAGGTGCCTTTTCAGTATTGATAACGGCTTTGTTGCTCATCTTGAGCACTCCTTGGGGGGTTGAACATCAGGAAGAAAGGCTTACTTGCCCAAGCGGGTAATTTTGCCCACATTGGGGAGGTTGCGTAGACGCTTGATAATGCGGGCCAGATGAACACGGCCTTTGACGGCCAGCGTCAGATTCACCGTGGAGAGACGCTCATCACGCTCTTCTATGCCGATACGTTCAATATTGGCGCCCGCATCGGTGACCAGACCGGCCAGTTCTGCTACCAGACCGCGACGACTTTCAATTTCCAGACGCAGCGCAACCGGAAAGTCATCATCAATACTCTCAGACCACTCCAGCGTATAGAGTTTGTCGGGGTCCTGCTTATCGGTAATGTTTCTGCATTCGGCACGATGCACCACCAGGCCTTTACCCATGGACAGATAGCCGACAATGGCATCCCCGGGCAAGGGGTGACAGCAGCGGGCAAAGCTTGTCACCATGCCCTCACTTCCGCTGATGACCACAGGTTCACCGTTATGGACCTGATGCGCATGAACGCCCTCGCCTTCCGCCAGATCCAGGCAACGCAGCGCGACGGCGTGGGCCACCCGCTCACCCAGGCCGATGGATTCAAGCAGTGTGTCCAGATTCTCGACTTCAAGTGCCTTCAGAACACGCTCGATGACGCCGTCCTCCAGCTCTTCCAGGCTGAGCTCGAACGCCGCCAGCGATTTATTCAGCAAGCGCCGCCCCAACTGAAGGGCTTCTGCCTGCTGCTGGTGTTTGAGGGCATGACGAATGGCGGAGCGTGCCTTGGCCGTACTGACAAAGCTGAGCCAGGCAGCGTTGGGACGTGCTGCCGGCGCTGTAATGATTTCAAGCGTCTGGCCACTTTCCAGCCGGGTTGAAAGCGGGGCCAGCTTGCGGTCAATCCGGCAGGCGATGCATTTATTGCCGATATCGGTATGCACAAAATAGGCGAAATCAATCACGGTAGCGCCCTGAGGCAGCTCCATGATGTCGCCTTTGGGGGTAAAGACGTAAATATCGTCGGGAAACAGGTCGTTCTTGACGTGCTCGATAAATTCCAGCGAATCACCTGCATGACGTTGCATCTCCAAAAGCCCCTTGACCCAGGCCCGGGCGCGCGCACGGCTACCTTCGGCTATCGGATGCGCTGTCTGCCCTGCCTTGTAAAGCCAGTGAGCGGCGATGCCATTATTCGCCATGGCTTCCATTTCACGGGTTCGGATCTGCACTTCAATCGGCATGCCCCGAGAGCCAAAAAGCGTGGTATGCAGGCTTTGATAACCGTTGGCCTTGGGAATCGCGATATAATCCTTGAAGCGGCCAGGCACAGGCTTGAAAAGATTATGCACCACGCCCAGGATGCGGTAGCAGTCAGCCACGTCCTCGGTCACGATCCGGAAGCCGAATACATCCATGATTTCCGCAAAGGGTTTGCGCTGGTCTCGCATCTTGCGATAAATCGATAACAGATGCTTCTGCCGCCCCATAACGGTACTGTTGAGGCCTTCGTCGTCCAGGCTTTGTTGCAGGGCTGCCTGAATTTCACGCATGGCACTACGCCGATGACCGCGGGCGTTGGATACCGCCCGCTTGATACGTTCGGCGCGCATCGGGTAGATGGCTTGAAAGGAAAGGTCTTCGAGCTCAACGCGGATGGTGTTGATTCCCAGACGACCGGCAATGCGTGCGTAGATTTCCAGGGTTTCACGGGCGATGCGGCGCTTCTTGTCCGGACGCAACGCTCCCAGGGTACGCATGTTGTGCAGGCGATCTGCCAGTTTGACAATGATGACGCGGATATCCTGCGACATCGCCAGGACCATTTTCTGGAAATTTTCCGCCTGGGCGACCGCCTTGTCTTCGAAGGTGATCTGGGTCAGCTTGGAAACGCCGTCAACCAGTTCAGCCACCGGTGTACCGAACTGTTCTTCCAGGGCGGGCTTGTCGACACCGGTATCTTCAATCACATCATGCAGCATGGCGGCCATAAGGCTCTGGTGATCCATGTGCATGTTAGCCAGAATGTTGGCCACTGCCAGAGGATGCGTCACATAGGCTTCACCCGAGCGACGACGCTGCCCGTCATGAGCCTGCTCTGCATAGTAAAAGGCGCGTTTAACCTGCTGAATTTCATCCGAGGGCAGGTAGCCCCCAAGACGATCGGCCAGGTCATCAATCGTAAACATGCAACGCGCCTCACATAGCTATCAATCGTCGGTGGAAACAGTCGCATCCGCTGTCGGACGTCGTGGTGCCGCCTCGACAGGCTCATCCAGTACGCTATGATCCACCAGACCGGCAGCAATTTCGCGTAGCGCCATCACGGTAGGCTTGTCGTTTTCCCAGGGCAGTTGGGCTTCCCGGGAACCACGCGCCAGCTGGCGAGCACGCTGGGTGGAAATCATCACCAGCTTGAAACGGTTTTCAACATGATCCAGGCAATCTTCAACGGTAACTCGTGCCATAAATAAAGCGCCTTCCTGTAATAACGGCGGAAAGCCAGCCAGCGCAATTACCGGAGGGTCTCCGCGCGGGCCAACTCGATAGACTAAAAAAGATATCCAGAACCCGATAGATTACTCGACGCTGGCCTGTTGTGACAAGAGTGCAGCCAATAATGGGGCATGTCGGTCGCGCATTGAGGCCAAGGTGAGGCGCTGACTGATCACCAGCGACCTGAGCTCTTGCAGCGCCGTCGTGAAATCATCATTGACCACCAGATAGTCATACTCATCGTAATGGGACATTTCACTGACGGCATCGTGCATACGCCGGGCTATAACGGCATGCTCATCCGTCCCGCGGCTGGCCAGACGATGCTCGAGTTCGTGAAGCGATGGCGGCATGATAAAGACCGAGACGGCATCCTTGACCTGCTCGCGCACCTGGCGTGCCCCCTGCCAGTCAATTTCCAGAATCACGTCCTGGCCTGCATCCAGCAGCACCTGAACGGCCTGACGGGAGGTACCGTAATAGTGATCAAATACCTGAGCGTATTCAAAAAAATCGCCCTGTTGAATCATGGCTTCAAAACCGGGCACATCGGTAAAGTGATAATTGACACCGTTGACTTCACCTTCGCGCCGCGCACGGGTGGTATGCGAGACTGATACCTGAAGGCCATCGAGACTCTCGATCAGCTCGCGTACCAGACTGGTTTTACCGGCGCCCGATGGGGCAGAAACAACAAAAAGCGTACCTTGGGACATGAAGCGCTTCCCTGTTGGCTAAGGAACTTGAAGGCAACCAGTGCAATCCGCCCTGGCGACATCTCCAGATCAAGTAGAATGTAGTGCACCATAAAGCGACATTATCGCACAACCATGCGCCCGACTGTAGCACAGGGCAAGGAGAGACCGCGTGACACCCACCGTGATCCATCAGGGCATGCAGGCACTCGCCAAAGCGGACCCGGATATTGCCAGAGCGGCTTCCTGGGTAGGCACACCACCCGCGCGAGAACGGGAAAAAGGCTTTGCAGCGTTTTTTGCCACCATTGTCAGCCAGCAGGTGTCCACGGCGGCAGCCAGCGCTATCATGCAGCGCCTTCATCATCAGTTGCCTGAACTGAGCGCTGAAGCCGTCATGGCCATTGATGCCCAGTGCCTGCGCGATGGCGGGCTTTCATGGCGCAAGGTGGAATATGTCAAAGGGCTTGCAGCCGCAACGCTGGCGGGCGATTTTGACGCCCAGGCGCTGGAAAGCATGGACGACGCTGCCGCCATTCAGGCCATCACGGCACTACGCGGATTTGGTCGATGGAGCGCTGAAATCTATCTGATGTTTTCCCTCAAGCGCACTGATATCTTTCCCGCCGATGATCTGGCCCTGCGGGTTGCCCTGGGACGACTCAAAGGGCTCGAGGAGCGCCCGACCTCCGGCCAGGCGCGCGCACTGGTGGAACACTGGGCGCCTTGGCGCAGCGTTGGCGCGCTGTTTTTATGGCACTATTATCGCGGCGCGCCAGCATAGCCCCTAGCGCACATCCGTCAGCCGCCCGATCACCGTGAGCTCACCATCTTCCGGCTGCACTACCACCATATCTCCGGAGGCAACGCCACCGCCCACCAGGGCAGTAATATTGACCTGATGCGTCACCAACAAAAGGTTACCAGGCCCCTGCCAGTCCAGTATCCGCTGGCGAGCATCCCGGGTTCGCTGCTCTCGGGCGTGGCGTTCACTGGCAATGAAGAAAGAATCCAGCCAGTTCACTGTCTGCACCTCTCCCAGCGCCATTAACTCAGCGGTCTCCCGTACACGACACCAGTGCGAGGAATAGACGGCATCAATGGGGATACTGCGTGCTCGAAAGGCATCGCCAATCGCCACTGCCTGAGCGCGCCCCTGGTCTGACAGATTGCGCTGGGTGCTGCAGTTGCCGCGCTCGAAATTATCAGGGTCGCCCACACCGGGGGCCAGTGCATGGCGCATCAGAATCACCTGCCCACCTTCCTGTACCGCTTGCCAGGCAGTGGTGTTTGCCATGCTG
>NZ_VMQS01000039.1:19598-25099 GCF_007625055.1 Halomonas sp. | reverse complement strand
GGTGCGCGCTTGTATCACCGCCCGATTGGGCGATGCTTTACGCGCTGTTTGGTAAACTGTGCATGCATGTTGATTAACGGAAAAGGACTTGATGGATACATCGTTACAAGAAAATGACCGCGGCGGTAACAGCCCTGACCGTGAGATTGCCATTGTGGATGACGACCAGGCACTGCGCGAATCACTTGTCTGGCTGCTCGGTTCAGTGGGACTGGAGGCCGCTGCCTTTGCCGACGGCGAGCACTTCCTGGCCAGCCCGCACAGCTGGAAGGTGGTGTTGCTGGATGTGCGTATGCCCGGCCTCAGCGGCCTGCAGGTGCAGCAACTGCTGGCTGACAGGCAAGCGAACGCCATGGTGATCATGATGACCGGCCATGGGGATGTTCCCATGGCCACGCAGGCGCTCAAGAACGGGGCCTTTGATTTTATTGAAAAACCTTTCAACCACCAGCAGCTGATCGATAGCCTGCAGAGTGCCCTGGCACAGGCGCAGCAACGTCAGCAACGCAACCTGCAGCAGCAGGAACTGAACCGCCGCTTTGCCATGCTGCGCCCCAAGGAGCAGCAGATCATCCGCCTGGTTGCCCAGGGCATGACCAGCCGCGAGATAGCCCAACAGATGGCCATCAGCGCCAAGACAGTCGAAGTCTACCGGCAAAAAGCCATGAAGACCCTCGGCGCCAACAACCTCGCAGAGCTGGTCAGACAGGCCGTTGCCCTGGGCCTGGTGGCTGCGCTACCTGACGCCTGAGACGCCAGCAGCCGCTCAGATCAGGGGCACAATCTCGCCGTCGGAGCTTTCCAGAGTCTGACTGAAACGCTCAAAATCCACGGACTGCTCGCCAGTCTGTTGCTGCTTGAGCTCACTCAACATACCCAGAAGGGTATCCATGCCGTTTTCCTGTTCGTCCAGTGCCGCAAAGGCCTGAAGGTACGGTGCCCCCTGATCATCAAAGCCAAGCTTGATGGGTGCGTCGATAATGTTGACCCGGGTGCCCTCCGGCACGCGCCCGAAAATGGACTCGATATCCTCCGGGTACATACGGATACAGCCACGGCTGGCACGCATGCCAATGCCATCCGGCTGGTTGGTGCCATGAATCAGATAACCGGGAATATCCAGCAGAATGGCGTATTCACCCAGGGGGTTATCCGGGCCAGGGGGCACCACGTCGGGCGGCGGCTCGCCTTCGGCGGCGGCTTCTTCACGCATGGATTCCGGGGGATACCAGGCCGGGTCCTTAAGGCGCATGGTTGTTTCGGTCGTTCCCAGCGGGGTATTGTAGCCATCGCGACCAATCCCGATGGGGTAGGTCTCCACATGGGCAACCTCGCCCTCGGCAGGCTCTGGGTAATAGTAAAGGCGCAGCTCAGCCAGATTGATCACAATCCCGCTGCGCTCGGCATCCGGCAGAATATGCTGCCCCGGAATCACCACCTCGGTTCCCTCGCCCGGCACCCAGATGCTGACGTCAGGGTTGGCGCGAATAATTTCCTCGTAACCCACATTGTGGTCACGGGCAATATCAACCAGCGTATCTTCATATTCCGCCTGGACGCGATAGACCTCGCCGACCATATTGCCGCTGTCAGGCAAGGGGTAGTGGCCTTTCGGCCATTCAGACTCTTCCGCCTGCGCCGCCAGGGCAAAGCACCCGATTGCCAGCATCGCGGTGACCCGCCTGCCAACCCGATGGTTGCCGGAAAAATGCGGGCGCATAGCAAGGGCGTGGGGCAGCAGGCTGGACAATGGCCGCAGCGGGCGTGACAAAGCGTTTAACAATAAGGACATGACAGTTCCTTTCACAGATCATCTGGCAGCATCTTAACAAAGCAGCCACACAAAGCGTCAGATTTCGTTGCGCGGCATCATAGGATCGCCCACACGCAAAAGCGCCCCTTCACGGCTGTCCAGCAACGCATTCTGGCCAAAGTGGGCACCTTTCAGGGTTGGCTGGGTGTTCAGCGCCAACAGGGTCTTCAAGGGTTCCGCGGGCACGGGTACCTGCGCGGTCTGCTGGTCAATGGTCGTCACCTTACAGCGCTGGCAGGGCGTGCAGAAAAGCAGTTCAGCGCCATCGCCATCAGTGGCTGGCAGCGTCTGGATGCCGGCCCACCTATCCTCATCCCAGGCTCTATCATGGCCGATCACAATATTGGGCCGAAAACGACTCATGGGCACCGTCTCAAGGCCTTTTTCATTAAGCGCTTGATTAAGTGCCTGCAAAGAGGCGGTGGTGGTGACCAGGTAGGGGTAACCGTCGGCGAAGAACGTATGCGCCGCTTGATGGCCAGACGTTTCTTCAGCCACCGCGCGCGTGAACCCGTCGGCAAAGCGCATCAGGCGCAGCCCCTGTGCCGCCGGCCCAAGCGCGATTTCAAGCCATCTGGATACCTGAGCACTTTCTGGCTGTGCCTGACAGTCGTCCTGCCAGACGCGAACGCTCTCCGCCGCAGATGAAGGCGCCTCCAGCGGCACTTCAATGCTGCCTGCCCGGGGGTGAGCAAGCACCAGGGCGCGCTCGGTGATGGCGACCTGCAAAGTCGCCAGGGCAGGCAGCTGACGCTGGGTAACAAAGCATTGCTGGCGGTCAACCAGCATCCAGCGGCGGTCCCATTCAAACCCGTGGCGATACAGCCGCGCCTGATCAAGGCGGATACCCTGCATGGACTTGACCGGATAACAGAAAAGCGCCTCCACCTGCATCACGAGGACTCCGATTGCTTGATGACACGTTTGACCCAGACAGGGCCAAACAGCTCAAAAAGAATGGTGGACGTCACCACAGTGGTGACGATCAAGGCACCCTGCTCAGGGAAGCGCTCGGCGGCCAGCAGCGCCATCCCCATGGCAACGCCGGCCTGGGGCAAAAGCCCGAGACCCATGCGTGGCTCAAGCCCCGACACATTGCGGCGTAACATGCGAACCCCCAGATAACCACCGACAAACCTTCCCACTATGCGCAAGACAACATACGCCACAATCGGCACAAGCGCGGCATGCAGATTGGCCAGATCCAGGCTGGCCCCGGCCAGCACGAAAAAGAACACCAGAAACGGCCATTCAATCTGCTCAATCTCGGCAAAGGAACGGGTATGGTGCGCAGAGACGTTGACCACCACAAAGCCGGCCACCATGGCCGCCAGCAAGGCCGACACATTGAGGTAGGCAGACAGGCCGGCAATCAATAACATCAGCGCCAGCGCTTCCGCCTGGGTGGGCCGCCCGGGTTTCAGACGACCGGTCAACCAGGCCGCGGGCAAGCCCAGTGCAATCCCCAGCAGCACGCCGCCGCCCAGCTCCCAGAGCGAATGCACAAGCGAGCCCGTGCCGCCATCGGCCAGGCTTACCCAGCTCATGGCCGCCATGGTCAGCCCGAAGATAATCACCCCCCAGGCGTCATCAATGGCCACAATCCCCAGCATCACCCGCGCGTTCAGGTTGGTCTGGCCGCTCTCATCAATGGCTTCACTGACGGCAGCCGGGTCGGTCGCCACCGAGATGGCCGCCAGCGACGCAGCAACGGCCAGCGGGAACCCCAGAGCCCATAGCCCGACAAAGACCACCAGCAGCGAGCCCAGCACCACGGCAGCAGAGAGCAGCGCAATGATTCGCCCGGTTGATTTCAGCCGCGATAAGGTCAGCTCGCCCCCCAGCAAGAAGGCCACCATGACCAGCGCCAGGCTGATCAGCGGCTCACGCAGACCTTCCAGAGGCGCTTTGGCCGAGTCCATCACCAGCTGCTGAACCACGGCATACCCGACCCCCACCAGCACCAACAGCGAAATACGCGGCAAGGCGGTGCGCCGCGACACCGTATCAACCACAATGCTCAAGGACAGCAGCACTCCGAGCAGGATCAGGGCCAGGGTACTGTCATTAACCGCTTGAAGCTGAGCCTCGATATGGCTCAGTAGCGTTGCCATGATAGATTTTCCCTCCAGAGTTGATTATTCATGAGGTGACTCCACATAGGAATGATGACACAACGCGAATGACCGCGTCAGGAAGGCATCACTCAACCTCTCCTGCCCTAACAGACATGGACACCGGTTAACAATCTGCTACGCTGCATCTGGTCGTATAAGGCCATCAATAAAAAAGGAGTCCCTCATGACAATTGAAACAATCGCCTATCGTGCCCATGCCACCGCTACCGGTGGCCGTGAAGGTCATGCCGCCACGTCTGACGGCGCGCTGGATGTCAAACTCAGCACGCCCAAGGAGTTGGGTGGCCCGGGCGGTGATGGTACCAACCCGGAACAGCTGTTTGCCGCCGGCTATTCTGCCTGCTTTCTCGGCGCCATGAAGCATGTTGCCAGCCAGGAAAAGATCCAGCTGCCGGAAGACGTCAAGATTGACGGCCACGTGGGTATTGGCCCCATCCCGACAGGCTTCGGGATTGAAGTTGAACTCAAGATCAGCCTGCCGGGTATGGACAAGGCGCAGGCCCAAAGCCTGGTCGATAAAGCCCATATTGTCTGCCCCTACTCCAATGCTACCCAAGGCAATATCGACGTCACCCTGACGCTGGTATAAGCCGGCCTGCCAGGGTAGGCCTGAGTATTCTGGGCCCTACTGCCCATGAACAACACCACCGCATGGCAGTGCCTGCGGTGGTGTTGTCTTTTGGATCCGACACACAGACAGACGGCAAGGAGAAACTGATGAGCAAGACAACCTATACACCACCCAAGGTGTGGCAGTGGGCGCCGGGCAACGGCGGCGAGTTCGCCAATATCAACCGCCCCGTCGCCGGAGCAACGCATGAGAAGGCACTGCCAGTGGGTCGTCATCCCTTGCAGCTTTATTCCCTGGCAACGCCTAATGGGGTCAAGGTCACTATCCTGCTTGAAGAACTGCTCGAAAAAGGCATCAGCAGCGCGGAATATGATGCCCACCTGATCCGCATCACTGAAGGTGAACAGTTCAGCAGTGGCTTTGTCGAGGTCAATCCCAACTCAAAAATCCCGGCGCTGGTGGATCACAGCACCCAACCGCCCCAGCGGGTCTTCGAGTCCGGCGCCATTCTGCTGTATCTGGCCGAAAAATTTGGCGCCTTCCTGCCTGAGGACCCCGCCAGACGCACCGAATGCCTGTCCTGGCTGTTCTGGCAGATGGGCAGTGCGCCCTTACTGGGCGGCGGTTTCGGGCACTTCTATGCCTATGCGCCGGAACCGCTGGAGTATCCGATTGACCGCTTCACCATGGAGGTCAAGCGCCAGCTGGATGTCCTCGACCGCCACCTGGCAGACAACCGCTATATGGCCGGTGATGAATACACCATTGCCGATATGGCGATCTACCCCTGGTACGGCGCTCTGGTCAAGAACCGGGTCTATGACGCTGCCGAGTTTCTTCAAGCCCACACCTATACCCATGTGCAGCGCTGGGCCGACGAGATCGACGCCCGCCCCGCCGTGCAACGTGGCCGCCTGGTCAACCGCACCTGGGGTGACCCCAGCGAGCAGCTCCACGAACGCCACGATGCCAGCGACTT
>NZ_VMQS01000039.1:0-19498 GCF_007625055.1 Halomonas sp. | reverse complement strand
AAAAGGGTAGCCACTTGGCTACCCTTTTAGTTTTACGGTCAGGAGCTATGACGGCTGGCCGGTCAGAAATCAGGCTTACGCTTTTCAACAAAGGCGCTCATGCCTTCGGTCTGCTCTTCTCCTGCAAAGCAGAAGGCAAACAGGCTGGTTTCCAGCGCCAGGGCGCTGTCGAGATCCTGATCCATGCCGTCGTGTACCGCCTGCTTGGCACCGCGCACCGACTGCGGGCCGTTGCCCATCAGCTGCTTGGTCAACTCTGCTACGTAGTCTTCCAGCTCCGCCTGGGGCATCACGCGGTTAACCAGGCCGATACGCAGGGCTTCATGGGCATCGATCTTGCGACCCGTGGTCACCAGGTCCAGCGCCATGGCAGGCCCGACGCGGCGCGGCAGGCGCTGGGTGCCGCCGAAACCGGGGATCACCCCCAGCAGCACTTCCGGCTGGCCGAAAACGGCGTTATCGCTGGCAACTGCCCAGTCACAGGCCAGCGCCAGCTCGCAGCCGCCGCCCAGGCAGAAGCCGTTGACCAGCGCCACCACCGGTACCGGCAGGGTTTCCAGGCGCTTGATGGTGCGCAACGCCTGACCGGCGAAAGCACGCGCCTGCTCGGGGGTCTTGTCGCGCATTTCGGCAATATCCGCCCCGGCAACAAAGGACTTTTCCCCCGCGCCAGTGATCAGTACCGCACGCAGGCTGGGGTGCTGTTCCAGTTCGGCCAGCTCTTTTTCCAGCGCGCTCAATACATCGCTGTTCAGGGCGTTCAGCGCCTTGGGGCGATTGATCGTCAGGCGAACCACACCGGCGTTATCGACTTTTTCAATGACTGCTTCGCTCATCATGACTCCTTGGTTGTTATTGGACGCCCACTGTTATTAAAACTCATCAGGATTGAAAACCCAGCCTAGCGAACGCTTGGTAGGCTGGCAATCCCATCTTAGCCTTGAGCAGTCATTAACGATAGTCATGAAAGCCTCTGCCCGACTTGCGGCCCAGGTAGCCCGCATCCACCATGCGCTTGAGCAACGGGCAGGGGCGGTATTTGGGGTCGCCGAAGCCGTCCTGCAGTACTTCCATGATCGCCAGGCACACATCCAGGCCGATCAGATCAGCCAGCGCCAGCGGCCCCATGGGGTGGGCGGCACCCAGCTTCATGGCCTCGTCCACGGCGTCTGGCGTGGCGGCGCCCTCCTGGACCAGAAACGCCGCTTCATTGATCATCGGCACCAGCAGGCGATTGACCGCAAAGCCCGGGGAATCCCCCACCGGCACTGCGGTCTTGCCCAGTGCCTTGGCCAGGGTCTGAATCTGTTCAACGGTGGCATCGCTGGTCTGCTCGGCGCGAATCACTTCCACCAGCTTGAGCACCGGCACCGGGTTGAAGAAATGCATGCCGACAACCCGCTCGGGGCGCTCGCACACCGCCGCCAGCCGGGTCAGCGACAGCGACGACGTGTTGGAGGCCAGAATCGCCTGGCTGCTGAGGTTGCTCAGGTCACGGAACAGCTTTTCCTTGAGTGCCGGCTGCTCCGGCGCGGCTTCAATGATGATCGCGCAATCGGCCAGGGCTTCCAGGGCGGTGCTGGTGGAAAGCCGGGCCATGGCCGCGTCCTTGTCGGCAGCCGCCATTTTTTCCTTGCTGACCAGCTTGCCAAGCCCCTTGTCGATATTGCCCTCTGCGCGGGCCAGCTGCTCATCGGCCACATCATAAAGACGGGTCGAAAAACCGCTGGCAGCCACCACCTGGGCAATCCCCTGGCCCATGGTGCCGGCACCCACCACACCGATTACCTGTTCACTCATAGCCTGCTCCTGTCTGCACTCGTTTAGATATGGCTTGATTAATGATTGCGAGCTTCGTCACGCAATACGAATTTCTGGATCTTGCCGGTGGAGGTCTTCGGCAGATCGCTGAAGATGATCGTCCTTGGCAACTTGTAGTTCGCCAGCCGCTCACGGCAATAGGCAATGATGTCGTCCTCGGTCACCTCGCCATAGCCAACCTTGAGCTTGACGAAGGCGCAGGGTGTTTCACCCCACTTTTCATCCGGCTTGGCCACCACCGCCGCTTCTTCCACCGCCGGGTGGGAATAGATGGCATCTTCCACTTCAATGGTGGAAATATTCTCACCGCCGGAAATGATGATGTCCTTGGAGCGGTCCTTGATTTCGATATAGCCATCGGCATGCCAGACGGCCAGATCACCGGTATGGTACCAGCCGCCTTCCAGTGCCTGCTCGGTGGCTTGCTTGTTCTTGAGATAACCTTTCATGACGTTGTTGCCGCGCATCATGATTTCGCCCATGGTCTTGCCATCCTTGGGCACCGGCTCCAGGGTGGTCGGGTCGGCCACGCACAGCGCTTCCAGCATGTGGTAGCGCACCCCCTGGCGGGCTTTCAGGCGTGCGCGCTCTTCCAGCGGCAGCTCGTTCCAGGCAGCGTGCCAGGCGCAAACGGTCACCGGCCCGTACACTTCGGTCAGGCCGTACACATGGGTGACTTCAATCCCCAGGGCTTCCACTCCGGCGATCACCGAAGCCGGCGGCGCCGCCCCAGCGGTCGTCACCTTGACGGTGTGCGCGAACTGGCACTGATCCTCTTCCGGCAGGTTGATCAACCCGTTGAGAATAATCGGCGCACCGCTGAAATGGGTGACTTTTTCCTGCTCGATCAACTGCATGATACGTTGCGGATCAACCTTGCGCAGGCAGACGTTGACACCGGCATTGGCGGCAATTGTCCATGGGAAGCACCAGCCGTTGCAGTGAAACATGGGCAGTGTCCACAGGTAGGTGGCATGGTGCGGCATGGCCCATTCCAGAATATTGCTCACCGCGTTCAGGTAGGCGCCGCGATGGTGATAGACCACCCCCTTGGGCTTGCCGGTGGTGCCGGAGGTATAGTTCAAAGAAATCGCCTGCCATTCGTCTTCGGGCAGCTGATAGGGGTAATCCGCATCGCCTTCTGCCAGCAGCGCTTCGTACTCAAGCTCGCCGATACCCGGCACGGCACCGAGAAATGCTTCATCGGCCACGTCAATCACCAGCGGCTTGGTATCCAGGGTATCCACCGCGGCCTTGACCACCTCGGCAAACTCCGGGTCCACCAGCACCGCCTTGGCTTCCCCGTGGGCCAGCATGTAGCCAATGGCCTCGGCATCCAGGCGTATATTCAGGGTATTGAGCACACAACCGGCCAGCGGCACGCCAAAATGCGCTTCAAACATGGCCGGCACATTGGGCAGCATGGCGGCGACCGTATCACCCGGCTTCAGGCCATGCCCGGCCAGCGCCGAGGCCAGCTGGCGGCAGCGCGCCCAGGTCTCGGCCCAGCTGCGGCGGATCTCGCCATGCACAACGGCGGGGTAATCCGGGTAGACGCTGGCCGAGCGCTCAATAAAGGTCAGCGGCGAAAGCGCGACATGGTTAGCCTCTACCTTGGGCAGATCCTGTTCAAAAATTGACATGCTGCTACTCCCTTCTCATTGTTGGATGGCGTAGATAATGACGCCCTATACCTGCGCATCAAAGGCATGCAGGCATTGGGTACCGGCCTCAATCACGGCACGCTGGGCGCGTCCGGCCGGCAGCCACTGGTGGATCACATACTCGGCGCAGGCCAGCTTGCGGGGGTAGAAAGGATCATCACTGCCCTGGTCCAACGCGGCCTGGGCCTTGAGCGCTGCCTCGCCCATCTGCCAGGCACACAGCAGGTGGCCCGCCAGGTTCAGAAACGGCGTGGCATAAGCTTGCACGGCATCAGCCCCCTCGGCCTGGCCCTGTTCCAGCACCACCGCCATGGCCGCGCGCAGGTCCTGGTTGCCTGCCGCAAGCGCCTCGCCCAGCTGGGCCAGCGCCGGCTGGGCCTTAAGCTGCTCGGCTGTCGCCGCCACGTCATCCAGCAGCTCAGACAGCGCTGCGCCGTTATCCCCCTGCAGTTTGCGCCCGGCCAGGTCCAATGCCTGAATACCGTTGGTGCCTTCATAGATAGGCGCTATGCGCGCATCGCGCAACAGCTGGGCGGCCCCGGTTTCTTCCACATAGCCCATGCCGCCATGCACCTGTATGCCCAGAGAGGCAATCTCCACGGCCTGGTCGGTCGAGAAACTTTTGATCACCGGAATCAGCAGGTCCACCCGCGCCTGGGCGTTGTCGCGTTCGGCAGCGGACGCCGCGTGACGCACGCTGTCCATTTCAGCGGCGCAAGTCAGCGCCAGGGCACGCAAGGCATCGGTGCGGGCGCGCATGGACAGCAGCATACGGCGCACGTCCAGGTGGTCACTGATCGCACAGTCCGCCTTGCCGGAGCGCGGGCTGCGCCCCTGGGTGCGGTCATTGGCATAGGCCGCGGCATGCTGGCAGGCGCGCTCAGCGACCCCGATACCCTGCACCCCCACCTTGTGGCGGGCTTCGTTCATCATGGTGAACATATGATTCAGGCCACGCCCTTCTTCCCCCACCCGATAACCAATCGCGCCGTCTTTTTCACCAAAGCTCAAGGTACAGGTGGGTGAGCCATGAATACCCAGCTTATGTTCGATGGAGGCACAGGTCACATCGTTACGCTCGCCCAGAGAGCCATCGGCATTTACCAAATACTTGGGCACCAGGAACAACGAGATGCCCTTGTTGCCTTCAGGGGCATCCGGCTTGCGGGCCAGCACCAGATGAATAATATTTTCGGCGACGTCATGCTCGCCCCAGGTAATATAGATTTTCTGCCCGCTGATGCGATAGTGATCGCCCTCGGGCACTGCCTTGGTGCGCACCCTGGAAAGATCCGAGCCGGCCTGGGGCTCGGTCAGGTTCATGGTGCCCGTCCAGGTGCCTTCTACCAGTTTGGGCAGATAGAGTGCTTTCTGCTCCTCGCTGCCATGGTGGGCAATGGCTTCAATGGCGCCTGCGGTCAGCATGGGGCACAGGCCCAGCGCCATATTGGCACCGTGCAGCATTTCCTGAACGGCGCTGGCCACCACCTCGGGCAGGTTCTGGCCGCCCAGGCCTTCAGACACGCCTATCCCGTTCCAGCCGCCGTCGGCATAGGCCTGATAGGCCTCGGCAAAGCCCGGTGCAGTGGTAATGCTGCCGTCTTCATGGCGCTGGGTACCCTGCTTGTCACCCACGTCATTCAGCGGCGCCCAGACGTCATTGGCCAGCTTGGCGGCCTCTTCCAGCACAGCCTCGATCAGGTCAGGGGAAGCGTCTTCAAACCCCGGCAGGGCCAGCGAGCGGTGCGACAGCAGTTCTTCAAGCACAAAACGCATATCGCGTACGGGAGCGGCGTAGTAATTCATGCAGGGCCTCGATAGAAATGGCGACATTAGTAAATATTCTACTCGGGATAGTAGATTCCCTAGTCTTGCGCGACCATTCGCCTAACGTCTTAGGCGTTTATAAGGTCAAATTTATCCGGCAAAACGTGTAAGGTTGGTACAAGAACACTCACCGAATAACGTAAACACGTTTAATATGACGCTTTCCGCCATAAACAAGGGCACTCCATGCCAACACCTTTAAAGGCAAGCTTGCAGGCGCTGGCCGCTCAGTTGCAGCAGGCTGGCATTGACTACCAGCATCTGTCAGCCATGGCGGACACCGGCCTGGCCCATGATCATGTCTGGATTCACCGCAAAGCTGACGATTGGGTGGCCCGGCTGCCCAAGCAGAGCCAGATGGACCTGGGCCCCGCCGATAACCTGGCCTACGAAGCCGCCTGCTATGAGCGCGCCAGCGCCGGTGGTTATGTCCCCCGGCTGCACGGCCTTTTACCGGTCAGTGAGGCGCTGCCTCGTGGCGGCCTGGTGGTCGACGCCATCGAAGGCCGGCTGGCCCAGCTGCCGGACGATCTCCCGCGCATTGCCGAGGCCCTGGCCAGCCTTCACCAGCTGCCTTTACCGGAACACACAGCACCGCTGCTGGCCCCCGAAGCACCCTGGCAGGCCATGCGTGAGGAAGTCAGCCGCCAGGCCGAATGGCTGGACAAGGCCGACCTGACCCCGGACACCATCGCGCGAGTGCGTGACGAACTCGACGCCCTGCCGGTCAGTCTGGCCGATGCTCAGCGCTGCCTGATCAGCTTTGACACCCACCCCGGCAATTTCCTGATCACCCGGGATGGCCGGGCCGTGCTGGTCGACCTCGAAAAAGGCCGCTATGGCCTGCCGGGAATTGACCTGGCCCACACCTCGCTTTACACCTCGACCACCTGGGATGTGAACAGCCAGGCTGTGCTTACCCATGATCAGGTGATCGATTTTTATCGCCACTGGCAGGCGAACATGGGGCAGTCGCCGAGTGCCGATACCCTGATCGCCTGTCGCCGGGCCACCTGGCTGTGGTCGCTGACCTGGTGTGCCAAGTGGCGTGCCCAGCATTTACAGCGTCGCGATGCCGAGCACCGCGGCCAGGACTGGTCGGCAGAGCTGACCGATGCCAGCGTGATTGCTCATGTGCGTGACCGGGTCGAACACTATCTGTCGCCAGCGGCCATCGAGCATGTTCACAACGAACTGCTGCACCTGCAAACGACGCTCTAGCACTTGGTTTAACGAGGTAAATAATGAAACGTACGTCTCTACTCTCGGCAATTATCGCCACCGCCCTGCTGGCCACTGCTCTGCCCGGCGCACTGCCTGCAGCGGCGGCGCCCGACACGGACAACTGGCAGAAGGTGCTGGAAGAGGCCGATGGCCAGACCGTCTACTGGAACGCCTGGGGCGGCGATGCGCGCACCAACCGCTATATTGCCTGGGTCGCCGAACAGATGCAGGCAGACGTCGGGGTCGAGGTGGAGCACGTCAAACTGGATGACACCAGCAGCGCGGTGTCGCGGGTGCTGGGGGAAAAACAGGCCGGCAACGATGATGAGGGCAGTATCGACCTGATCTGGATCAACGGCGAAAACTTCGCGGCCATGCGCGAACAGGACCTGCTGTTCGGGCCCTTCGCCGACGCACTGCCCCACTTTGCCCTGACCGATCCAGACAACAACCCGGAAGTGGTCACTGACTTCACCCTGCCTACCGACGGCTACGAATCCCCCTGGGGCAAGGCACAGATCACCTTCTATTATGACAGCGCCCAGGTGGACGCACCGCCCCAGAGCATTGACGCCCTGCTGGCATGGGCCAGGCAAAACCCCGGCCAGTTCAGCTACCCGCGGATTCCCGACTTTACCGGCAGCACCTTCCTGAAACAGGCGCTGATCGAACTCAGCGACCAGGATGATGCGCTCTACCAGCCGGTGGAAGACAGCGACTTTGACGCCATCACCGCCCCGCTATGGGCCTACCTGGATGAGTTGCATCCCCACCTGTGGCGCAGCGGTCGCAGCTTTCCGGACTCAGGCCCCAACCTGCGCACCCTGATGAGTGACGGCGAACTCAGCCTGGCATTTTCCTTCTACCCCACGGATGCCGCTGTGGCCGTCATGGAGTATGAGCTGCCTCCCAGCGTGCGCAGCTATGTGCTCGAAGACGGCACCCTGGGCAACGTTCACTTTGTGGCGATTCCCTATAACGCGCCGCACAAGGCAGGCGCCATGGCACTGGCCAACTTCCTGCTGTCGCCCGAGGCCCAGGCAAGAAAGCAGTCGCTGGACATGTGGGGCGACCGCAGCGTGCTGGCCATCAGCCAGCTGGACGACAGCGATCAGGCGCTGTTCGAGCAGGGCGAGCAGCACCCCTCAGCGCTGCCGGTGGACGCCCTTTCCAACACCCTGGCCGAACCACACCCCAGCTGGATGACCGCCCTGCAGGACGCCTGGCTTGAGCGCTACGGTGCCAACTGATAGGGGTGTCAACTGATAAAGGTGTCAGCTGATTGATGTTGCGCTATGTGCCGGTCGTGATGATTGCCCTGCTGGTGATTCCCGTCAGCGCGGGGCTGGGCATGGTACTGCTGCCTGCCTTTGGTTATCTGCCGGTGCTGGGTGGCGAGCAGTTCAGCCTGGCGCCCTGGCAGGCCCTGTTCAGCCAGCCGGGGCTTGGCCGCTCGGTGGCTGTCAGCTTTACCAGCGGCCTGGCCAGCACGGCGCTGGCGCTATTGATCGTGGTGCTGTTTCTGGCCGCCAGCCAGGGCACCTGGCTGGACCGCAGCCTGCGCCGGCTGGTCTCGCCCCTGCTGGCGATTCCGCATGCCGCCGTGGCCTTTGGTTTTGCCTTTCTGATCGCCCCTTCCGGGCTGATGGCCCGGCTGATTTCCCCCTGGCCCTCCGGCTGGCAAAGCCCGCCGGATGCGCTGATCGTCAACGACCCCTGGGGGCTGGCATTAACCCTTGGCCTGGTGCTCAAGGAAACCCCCTTTCTGCTGCTGATGAGCCTGGCAGCGCTCCCCCAGCTGCAGGCTGACAAGCGCCTGCAGCTGGCGCGTTCATTGGGTTATGCCCCGGCCATTGCCTGGCTGAAAGTGATCCTGCCCGCCCTCTACCCGCTGATTCGCCTGCCGGTGTATGCCGTGATTGCCTATGCCACCTCGGTGGTGGATATGGCGCTGATACTTGGCCCGCGGCTGCCCTCGACCCTGAGCGTCTCGATTCTGGGCTGGTTCAACGACCCGGATATCACCCGGCGTTTCATGGCCTCAGCGGCGGCGGTCCTCCAGCTGGGCGTCACTCTGACCGCTCTGGTCAGCTGGTGGCTGCTGGAACAGCTGGTCCGCCGCTTCAGCCGCCACTGGCTGACCAACGGCAGCCGCCGCCGTGGCGCGGCAACCTTAACGGTGGCAGGCCGTGGCGGCCTGGCGCTGACCAGCCTGACGGCGCTGGCCGCCCTGCTCGGCCTGGCACTGTTTTCGGTGGCCGGCTTCTGGCGCTTTCCGGAGTTTCTGCCTCAATCCCTGGTGGCTGATCACTGGCAGCGCAGCGCCGCCATGCTCGCAGCGCCTCTGGCAACCACGGGGGTGGTAGCGCTACTCGCCACCGGCCTGGCCACCCTGCTGGTGGTTGCCGCGCTGGAAAACGAACAGCGCCAGCACCTGCATCCACGCCGGGCGCTATGGCTGTTATATTTACCCTTACTGGTGCCGCAGATCGCCTTTCTGTTTGGCCTGGTGGTGGCCGCAGAACAGATCGGCGTGCGCCCGCAGCTGACCTTGGTGATCGCCGGGCATACGCTCTTTGTGCTGCCCTATGTGTATCTCTCGCTGGGCGAATCCTACCGGCGCCTGGACCCCCGCTGGCTGCAGATCGCCCAGTCGCTGGGCGTCTCCCGCAACCGGGCATTCTGGAAGGTCCGCCTGCCGCTGCTGCTGGCCCCGCTGCTCACAGCAGTGGCCGTCGGCCTGGCGGTGAGCATTGGCCAGTACCTGCCGACCCAACTTCTTGGCGCGGGAAGGGTCACAACGGTAACCACCGAAGCCGTCGCCCTGGCCTCAGGCGGCAACCGACGGCTGATCGGCGTCTGGGCACTGGTGCAGGCCGGCCTGCCGCTGATCGGCTTTATCATCGCCCTGGCACTGCCCCGCTGGCTAGGTGTTTCCCAGCGAGGTGTTTCTCGCTAGTCTTACTAGGCTTCAAATCAGGAAGGACAAGATGTCTCAACCTCGCAATATCCGCTGGCATCAGCGTTTACAGAATTTTCGGGCGGCCTTCAACGAGCTCGATGAGGCCGTGTCACTGAGTCATGAACGCGGCCTTTCCAAGCTTGAGGAGCAAGGGCTGATCCAGGCGTTTGAATACACCTACGAGCTGGCGTGGAATACGCTCAAGGATTTCTATCAGCATCAGGGTGAAACGGGCATCCAGGGCAGTCGCGACACACTTCGCCTGGCGTTTGAGCGCGGCATGGTTGAAGACGGTGAGCAATGGATGGCGATGATCAAAAGCCGAACGCTGACCTCGCATACCTACAACCGTGAAACAGCCCGCCTGATTGCTGGCCAGATACTCGATAACTACCACCTTTTGCTGACAAAGCTGTTGGAAAGACTGGAGCGTCTGCGTGATGAAGAATGAGGTAATCACAGGACTGCCCGCACATCTTGCAGAGCAGATAAAAAGCGAACTGAGCCGCTATCCAGCCATCTGTCAGGCCGTACTGTTCGGCTCGCGCGCCATGGGTACCCACAGGCCTAACTCGGATATCGACCTGTGCCTGGATGCCCCCGGCTTGCCTTTTACAGACTTCCTGACGCTGTCAGCGGCCATGGATGAGCGGGTCTTGCCTTACCGGCTGGACCTGGTCCTCAGACACCATATTGAAAACCCTGACCTGCTGACTCACATCGACCAGGTCGGGGTGACCGTGTATGCAAACGCGCCATCATGCTGATGACTCAAGGAACCCCGTGAACGACGCTGCAACTGAATCACTGACCCTGACAGACGTCAGCATTCGCCTGGCAGGCCACGAGCTGCTGCAGGTCAACACCCGGATTGCCCCCGGTGAGGTGCTCAGCGTGATGGGGCCTTCCGGTTCGGGCAAGTCGACCCTGCTGGCCTTTGTGGCGGGTTTTCTGGATAGCGCCTTTGATGCCCGGGGCGAGGTGCGCCTGGGCAAGCAGGACCTGCTGGCCCTGCCCGCCGAGCAGCGCGGCATTGGCCTGCTGTTTCAGGACCCCCTGCTGTTTCCGCATTTAAGCGTGGCGGGAAACCTGCGCTTTGGGCTGCCCCGGCATGTTCCCGACAAACACCGCCAGGTTGCCCAGGCGCTGGAACAGGTCGGGCTGGCAGGCTTTGAACACCGCGACCCGGCAACCCTTTCCGGCGGCCAGCAGGCCCGGGTAGCGCTGATGCGTCTGCTGCTGTCGCAGCCTCGCGCCGTGCTGCTGGACGAGCCGTTTTCCAAACTCGACACCGCCCTGCGCCAGGAAATGCGCACCCTGGTATTCGGCCAACTGCGCGAGGCGGGCCTGCCGACCCTGCTGGTGACCCACGATGAAGCCGATGCCGCCGCGGCCGGGGGGCCGATCATTGCCCTTGGCTAACCCGGGCGCTGAGGCACCAACACTCAGCATCATCATGCCCATGCTCAATGAAGCAGCTGGCATTCAGGCCGCCCTGGCGCCGCTGCAAGGGTTACGCGACGCTGGCACAGAGATCATTGTGGTCGATGGTGGCAGTCACGATAACAGCGTGGCGCTGGCCGCCCCGCTGGCAGATACGCTGCTGGTCAGCGACCCCGGCCGGGCCCGGCAGATGAACCTGGGAGCCGAGCACGCCCGCGCAGCTGCGCTGGTGTTCATGCATGCCGACACCCGGCTGCCTGCCGATGCGGCTGAACACATCATTCAAGCGCTGAACACCCAGTGCTGGGGGCGCTTTGACATTCACCTGGAAGGCCACAGCCGCTGGCTGCCCCTGATCAGCCGGATGATGAACCTGCGCTCGCGGCTGACCGGCATTGCCACCGGCGATCAGTGCCTGTTTATCCGCCGCACGACCTTTGCAGCGGTGGGCGGCTTTCCCGACCAGCCACTGATGGAAGATATCGAACTCAGCCAGCGGCTGAAACGCCAACAACGCCCCGCCTGCCTGGGCGCGAAAGTGGTAAGCTCAGGCAGGCGATGGGACAAGGGCGGCGCCTGGCCCACCATTTACCTGATGTGGCGGCTGCGCTACCGCTACTGGCGCGGCGAAAGCGCCCATCAACTGATCAAGGACTATCATCATGCCCGCTGACACTGCGCCAACCCTGCACCTGCTGGCCAAGGCACCGATTGCCGGCCAGGCCAAGACCCGCCTGATTCCGCTGCTGGGTGCTGACGGCGCCGCCGAGGCCCATTGCCAGCTGTTGCAGCACTGCCTGGCCAACGCCTGCCAGGCCCTGCCCGCTGAGCGCATCACCCTCTGGACGGCACTGGACCATGAACATCCGCTGTTTATCCAGCTTCAGCAGGCCTATGGCATTCAGCTCAGGCCCCAGCCGCCAGGTGATCTGGGGGCGCGCATCCAGGCTTGCCTGCAGGCCGAACCCGGCCCGGCCATGGTGATGGGCAGCGACTGCCCGAGCATTACTCCGGCCATGATCCAGCAATGCGCCGCGCAGCTGGCCCACAGCGAGGTGGTCATACTGCCCGCAGAAGACGGCGGCTACGGGCTGATGGGCACCTGCCGCGCGTTACCCGAGTTGTTGACAGATATCCCCTGGGGCACACCCCAGGTGCTGGCGCAGACCCGCCGGCGCCTTGAAAAGCTCGGCCTGACAGCCACCTACCCCGCCATTATCTGGGATGTCGACCACCCTGAGGACTGGCAACGCTGGCAAACACACCTTGGTACACGTAAGGAATCGCAACGTTTGCCCACTGAGTAAGTCCTTACCCTAACGCCCTGGAGTTTTTGTGAATCGACAACGCGTGTTACTCATCCTGATAGTGGTGGCGGTGGTCGCTGCGTTTTACCTCAGCGGTGCCCACCAGTATTTCAACCTGGCCACCATGCAGGCTTACCGCAGCGATTTTATTGCCCTGTTTGAGCAATCCCCCTGGCAGGTGGCCGGTATCTTCTTTGCCCTCTACGTGGTGATGACGGCGCTGTCCTTGCCCGGCGCCACCCTGCTGACCCTGCTGGGTGGCGCTCTGTTCGGCCTGGGCTGGGGTTTGTTGATTATCTCCTTTGCCAGCACTATCGGCGCCACCCTGGCCTTTGTCATTTCACGCTTTCTGTTTCGCAAGCCGCTGGAAAAACGCTTCCCGCGCCAGCTGGAACGCATCAACCGCGGCGTGGAGCGCGACGGCGCCTTTTACCTGTTCACCCTGCGCCTGGTGCCCTTGTTTCCGTTTTTCATGATCAACCTGCTGATGGGCCTGACCCGGATCAGAACCGTCACCTACTACTGGGTCAGCCAGCTGGCCATGCTGCCGGGCACGGCGGTGTATGTGAACGCCGGCGGCCAGCTGGGCGAGCTGGAAAGCCTCGGCGGGATTATCTCGCCGGAGCTTCTGGCCTCCTTTGCCCTGCTGGCGGTATTCCCCTGGGTGGCCAGGCGGATCGTGCTGCTGGTTCAGACCCGCAAGGCCTACCAGGCCTATACCCGGCCGGCCGCGTTCGACTATGACATCCTGGTGATTGGCGGCGGCTCCGCCGGCCTGGTGACCAGCTATATCGCCAGCGCCGTCAAGGCCCGGGTAGCGCTGGTAGAAAAGCACAAGATGGGCGGCGACTGCCTGAACACCGGCTGCGTGCCCTCCAAGGCGCTGATTCGGGCGGCCCATGCGGCCCACGAAGTGCGCACCGCCTCGCGCTTTGGGGTCAACGCCGGCGAGCCGGAAATCGATTTCGCCAAGGTGATGGGGCATGTGCAGCAGGCCATTGGCGATATCGAGCCCCACGACAGCGTGGAGCGCTATGCCCGGCTGGGCGTCGAGGTGTATGAAGACACCGCCACCCTGGTTTCGCCCTGGGAAATCCAGATAGGCGAGCAGACGGTGACCGCCCGCCACGTGGTGATTGCCACCGGCGCCCGCCCGCGGATTCCCGCCCTGCCGGGGATTGACGGCGCACCGGTCGTCACCTCGGAAACCTTGTGGTCGCTCAAAGAGCAGCCGCGCCGCCTGGTGGTGCTGGGCGGCGGCGCCATTGGCTGCGAGCTGAGCCAGAGCTTTGCCCGCCTGGGCAGCCAGGTCACCCTGGTGGAAGGCGCCGCCCGGCTGCTGGGGCGCGAGGATGCCGAAGTCGGCGAGCACATGGCCACCACTCTCGGCCAGGAAGGCGTCTCGGTGCTGACGGCAAGCCATGCCATCGAGATTCTCAACGAGGCCGACGGCCATCAGCTGGTAGTGGAACAGGACGGCGAGCGCCTCAGCCTGCCCTTCGATGCCCTGATGGTCAGCGTTGGCCGCCAGGCCAATGTGGAAGGCCTGGGGCTGGATGCCCTGGGCATCAACACCACGGACGCAGGCACCCTGGAACTCAACGAACGCCTGCAGACGCGCCTGCCCAATATCTGGGCCTGCGGCGATGTGGCCGGGCCCTACCAGCTGACCCACGCCGCCGCTCACCAGGCCTGGCATGCCGCGGTGAATGCCCTGTTTGGCGAACTGAAAAGCTTTGCGGTGGATTACCGTTTCATGCCGGCGGTGATCTACACCCAGCCGGAAGTGGCCCGGGTGGGGCTGAACGAGCAGGACGCCCAGGCTCAGGGCATCGCCTATGAAGTGACCCGCTACGCCATGGCCGACAGCGACCGCGCAATTACCGAAGGCGCCACCCAGGGCTTTATCAAGGTGCTGACCGTGCCCGGCCGCGACAAGATCCTTGGTGCTACCATTGTCGCCGAACACGCCGGGGAATGGCTGGGCGAATTTACGATTGCCATGAAGCACGGCCTGGGCATGAACAAGCTGTTGGGCACCATTCACCCCTACCCGACCCTCGGCGAAGCCGCCAAGGCCAGCGCCGGGGTATGGAAGAACGCCCACAAGCCCGAGCGGGTACTCAGGCTGCTGGCGCGCTATTTCCGCTGGCGGCGCGGGGATCAAAACACCCAGCCAGCCAAGAACAGCCAAAAAGGAGATCAAGTGTGACCCAGCTTTTACTGATCGGCGCCGGCCATGCCCATGCCTTTGTGCTCGAGGCCTTTGGCGACACGCCTGACCCTGAGGTAACCATCACCGTGGTCAGCGACAGTGCCCTGGCCGCCTATTCCGGCAGCGTGCCTGCCTGGCTCGCTGGTGAGTGCTCACTCCGCGACACCCAGATCGATGTGGCCGCCTTGTGTCAGCGGGCGGGCGCCACTCTGATTGAATCCCCCGTGGTCGCCCTCGATCACCAGGCGAAGCAGGTCAACCTGGCCAACGGCCAGGAACTCACCTTTGATGTGGCATCCATTAACGTCGGCTCGACGCTGGAACTCCCCGCGAGCCGGGGCGAGGGCCTGCCCTACCTGCTGGCCATGCGCCCGTTGAGCTCGCTGCATCAGCGCTGGCAGGCGCTGCAGGATCAACTCAAAGGCCTGCCTGACGGCTCTACCCAGCAGGTCGTCAGCGTGGGCGGCGGCGCGGCCAGCTGCGAAACCCTGATGAGCGTGCTGGCAAAGCTGCGCCACGACCGCCCGGATATTGACTGGCAGGGGCACCTGCTCAGCGCCGCGCCTGGCCTGCTGGGTGACGCCGGCTGGCTGCCCCGCCAGCTGACCCGCCGCGCCCTGACCCGCGCGGGTATCCAGATTCACACCCAGCGGCGCGGCAAAGCCCTGGTGACAGGGGGCGTTGAGGATGATCAGGGCCAGACCCTGCCAGCGGATATTGTGCTGTGGGCCACCGGCGCGGTCGGCCACCCCTGGCTGGCTGGCACCAGCCTGCCGCTGGATACCAGGCGCTTTATTCCCACTGAACGCACCCTGGCGGTAGCCGGGGCGCCAGACCTCTTTGCCGCCGGCGACTGTGCCCAGCTAAGCCCGCCCCAGCCCAAGGCCGGGGTATACGCCGTGCGCCAGGGCCCCGTGCTGGCCGCCAACCTGCGCGCCGCCTGTCACGGCCAGGCACTGGCCGACTGGCAGCCGCCCAGCCGGGTGCTGGCGCTGATCGGCACCGGGCGCGGCCATGCCATCGCCAGCTACGGGCCCATCGGCTTTGCCGGGCACTGGGTGTGGGAATGGAAAAAGCGGATTGATGCGCGCTTTATTGCCCGCTTCAATCCGCCTTTTGATTCCTGACGTCGATACCCTATCCGTTCGTCTGTCTTCAATAACCGGTTCTTGATGATCAATGCTTGGCCACGGCTTTTACAGACAGCTTATTTTTCCTGTGATATATTTGAAATCTATCATTTGATAAAAGGTATCTGTCATGGCGCATGCTATTAAGGAATACCAGATTACCCAGGCATATTCAGCCAGCTTCTGGGATCAGCTGGGTCTACCGGCGCGTGGCAGCCCTCTGCATCAGGCATTGCACAATGGGGTGCCCTACGGTGTTTTCAAACAGTTAGCATCAATCGCCAACCTGGAACACAAGGCGCTTGCCGAATACCTGGCCATTCCTCAGGCCACCCTGCATCGACGCGCCAAACAGGGGCGTTTCAGGGTGGACGAAAGCGACAGGCTTTACCGTTTCGCGGAGATACTCAAGTCGGCAACCGATCTGTTTGAAGGTGACCGCCAACAGGCTCGCCAATGGCTTCTTCGCCCGGTGAAAGGCCTGGGAGGGCGGCGGCCGGTTGAGATGCTCACCACCTCGGCGGAGGCGGGTGCCGTGCTTGATCTGATAGGCCGCCTCGAGCACGGTGTTTTTGCATGAGTGAGGTACTCGCTTATCGGCTGGTAAAACGAAAATGGCAAGAAACAGCCTTTGATGGCGAAGGCGCACGACTCTACGGAGGGCGCTGGAATAGCAAAGGCAACGCCTGCGTGTATGTGGCCGGTTCAGAGTCTCTGGCACTCCTGGAAATCATGGTTCACCTGGAAGAGTATCGCCTGCTAGCGCATTATGCGCTTCTTGAGATCTCCCTTGATGAAACATCCATCCTTCGCTTGAGCCCTCAACACTGGCCTGATGACTGGCGGGACGAACCCGCACCGTATTCAACAGCCGAAATAGGCGATGGCTGGCTATCCCGCCAGGCAAGCCTGGCCCTGGCGGTGCCCAGCGTGATTGTGCCGCGGGAGTGGAACTACCTGTTGAACCCGGCCCATCCCGATTTCATCAGCGTCACGCGTGAAGCAAAGGCGCTGGACTTCCTGCCCGACCCTCGACTTTGACTCACAAGGCGCCTTGCCTGACGCCCTTTGGCGCAGCAACGCGGTTCGCGATGAAACGTCAACAGACCCTCATCAAAAAAGCGGATTGATGCGCGCTTTATCGCCCGCTTCAATCCGCCTTTTAAGGGGTAATGCTCAGTGTGATGTATCAGCACAGCAGCTGATCAATCCGCCTGACGCCAGCCGCCCAATACCCGGCTATCGGCGCCGAAAATCGTCAGGCGGTCGTGGTCAATCAGGTAGCGGTAGGCATTGGTCAACATAGCCGTGACACGCTGGGCATCGTCCATGTTCGGGCACGCCTTGCGGGTCGAGACCATCTGCTTGAACTCAATGCGCTGGTTATCCCCCAGCTCAACGGCGCCGCTGAACTGGTTGCAGCCATCAAAACCACTGACGCGCCCGTCATCCCCGATACGGAAATGGGGGCGTTCGTCAAAGTCCAGGCGTTCCCTGGTTCCCAGCAGCAGGAAATTCCAGCGCTGATCCACCACTGCAGATGTCTGGCCACTGGCACGCTCGTCTTCCTTGTCGGCCGGCGCGTCCGGGGTTGAACTGCAGGCAGCCAACACCAGCAGGCAGGCCCCCACCAGGGCCAGACGCCCCGTCTTGAACGTTAGCGTATTCACTGACTTACCAGCTCCCTGTATTTTCCATTGAGGCCCAAGGCTCCCGGGGCGGTTGCGCATCGCCTTTCTGCAACAGCTCCACGGAAATGCCGTCGGGTGATTTAACAAAGGCCATATGGCCATCCCGGGGCGGCCGATTGATCGTTACCCCGTTATCCTGAAGTTTCTGGCACAGCGCATAGATATCCTCTACCCGGTAGGCCAGATGGCCGAAATTGCGTCCGCCGCTGTATTCTTCCGGGTCCCAGTTATAGGTGAGCTCCAGCTCGGGCGCCTGCAACTCGGCCGAACGCGCCTCGTCTTCCGGCGCGGTCAGGAAAATCAGCGTAAAGCGGCCTTTTTCACTTTCCTTGCGACGCACTTCCTTGAGGCCCAGCAGATCGCAGTAGAAGTGCAGGGAAGCGTCAATATCGCTGATGCGCACCATGGTATGTAGAAACTGCATACGGACTCCTTTTGACGATCTTAAAGTACTACTGCGTATATTCGCTAAAGATTTCCGGAGGCTGGCGGTCACGGGTCCAGCTCAACACCGCGTAGTCATCTACCCGACCGGTTTCCATGCCCGGCGAGCCGTGGGGCATCCCCGGTACGGCAAGCCCTGCCACATCAGGGCGCTCTTCCAGCAGCGTCTTGATGTCTTCGGCAGGCACATGGCCTTCAATCACGTAGCCATCCACCATGGCGGTATGGCAGGAGGCCAGTTCGGGCGTGACGCCCTGCTCAATCTTGACGCCACGCACATCGTTATGGCGCTGATGATCGACCTCGAAGCCGTTGTCCTCAAGATGCTCTACCCAGGCGCCACAGCACCCGCAGTTAGGGTCGCTGTGTACCTCGACGGAAGAAGCAGCCATGGCCGACGTCGTCAGGCCCAACAGCGCCAACGGTACCAGGCAGCGAAGGCCGGCATCCAGCAGGGCAGGCCTCCGGGTCGGCGGTCTATTATCTGTACAGTTATGAGACATACAGGCACCTGTATTGAACTTTGTGTATAGTAAACCTCTTTACATACTAGCGGTGTTTACGCTCGGGAGAAAGCCGTGGACTCAATGACACAAGCAGCGCTGGGAGCGGCCATCGGTGGTGCGGTGCTGGGCCGACGGCTGGGGCGCAAGGCCATTCTGCTGGGGGCGTTCGTCGGAACCCTGCCAGACCTTGATGTGGTGATTGACTACGGCGATGCCGTTGCCAATGTGACTCAACACCGGGGGTTCAGCCACTCGCTGTTGGTGCTGGCCGGCCTGGGCACCCTGCTGGCCCTGCTCAGCGCTCGATTTGCCCCGGCCCGGGATATTCCGCTGCGCCACTGGCTACTGTTTTTCCTGTTGATTCTGCTTACCCATCCGCTACTGGATGCTTTGACCACCTACGGCACCCAATTGTTCTGGCCGATGACCTCGCCGCCGATTGCCTGGCCCATCGTGTTTATCATCGACCCCCTCTATAGCCTGCCGTTACTGGTCGCCCTTGTCTGGGCCCTGGTTGATCGCAAGGTAGTGTACCGCTGCGTTTGGGCGCTGGGACTGTCCAGCCTTTACCTGCTGTTTGCGATTGGCGCCAAGGTCAGCGTGGAGCAGCGCATGGCCCCGGTGCTGGCGGCGCAGGGGCTGGAATCTGCCCCGCGCCTGGTGCAGCCCGCCCCTTTTACCACCCTGCTGTGGCGGATCAGCGTAATGGACGGCGACCGTCACTACGAAAGCCTCGTCAGCCTGTTTGACAAGACCCCGCCGCAGCTGGAAGCCCTGACACGACAGACCCCGCTGGCCGAAGACTTCCAGCAGGATGCGCGCATTCAACGCCTCAAGTGGTTCACCGGGGATTTTCTGCGCTATGACAGCCGCTCAACAGGCGGCCAGGAAACCCTGCAGGTGACCGATGTGCGCCTGGGCTTTCCCGGCTTTTACCCGTTTACCTATCAGCTGGCGACGCGCCCCGCAGACGACAGACCCTGGCAGGCCGTTGACGTGTCTTTTCAGGTCAGCAGTGAACGCGGCCTGTCCGGCGATACCTTCAAACGCCTGGGGCTGAGAGCGCTCGGCAACCCGCAGGCGCTATGCGCCACTGCGTTTGTGGAGGCGCGCTGGAAGCTGACTTCATCGGGATGTTGAAGGCTGTGCGGAAGGCGTCAGCTCTGCGGCGTATTTCATATATAGCGTCGGGTTGCTATCCTGCGAGTATTGGAATTGCTATATGGGCGAAATGAATTACACTTGTTAAAACATTTATCCGTTA
>NZ_VMQS01000004.1:44636-73575 GCF_007625055.1 Halomonas sp. | reverse complement strand
TCAATAGCTGACACCACGCTTTCATCCTCGCCGTTTCTGCTGGCGTTCACGGTTATTGGCCTTGGCACGTTCGCTTTTGCGCAGCATCACCCAGGTGGCGCCCAACCCGCCGTCCGAGGATTGCGCGGAGGTATAGGCCTGCACCTCCTCAAATTGCTGGAGCCATTTCGCCAGGTAAGAGCGAAGCACATTGGCCGGGCTATCCATTTCCCGCCCACGTCCATGCACAATCATCACTGAGCGTAGATCATGGCTGTAGGCATCCTGAATAAAGGGGAAGAGTAAACGGCGACTCTCTGCCAAAGGGCGGCGAATCAGGTGCAACTGAGCCTGGACGGGATAACCCCCCTGCCTGAGCTTGTCGACCACAGCTTGTTGAACACCTTCGCGCAGAAACTCCACGGGATCATGAGGAGGCAGGAGGTCGACAAAGTCATCGGAAAGGAAGTTGCGTTCATCCAGCACAGCCTGTGCCGCTTCACGCCGGGCTCGCTGGGCTTCTGTTGCCTGCGAACGCTTTTTACCAGTATCGGCCAGGTTGGTGCGGCCAAGTGGCTGCACGTCCCCAATTAAAGCCTTGAAATCCATGTCATCACGCATAGGCTGATTCATATTGAATTCCTCCGGCGGGTGGAGACCTCATGCTAACAAAAACTTTCCTGGATAAGTAAGGAAAGTATTGGCACTTGCCGTTAGCCCTGAGAATTTGCCCGTTTCATGGACCCTACGGGAGCAGCCTGGATAATGTTGAATAACGCAAAGCGTAGAAAGCGATGGTTTGTGATCCCCCTGCTGGGGCTTGTAGGCGTATTGGGCTGGTTGTGGCTGACCATGTTAAGCCCATGGTTTTATGAACGCCCTGATGATGTGGCTGATATTGAGCAACGAACGCACCATGTATTTGTTTACGGTACTCTGACCCATGCCCCTGTCCGTTGGCTGGTCATGAGAGCAAATGGCCAACCCAGGTCGGCACGCTTGGAAAACTACCGTAAAAACGGCCTGGATCTATCCTTTGATGAAGATGCCCATGTTGACGGGTTGCGTCTTACAGTGACACCTGAACAACTGAGACGGTTGGATCGTTACGAGCGACTGGGCGTGCGCTATACCCGCCAGGAAATTACCCTGAAAGATGGGTCTCGCGCCTGGGTTTACCGACGCCTGGCTGATTCTGCTACCATACCGATTGAGTTGGATGATCCAGCGCCCCTAATCGTCGGAGACTATTGCCCGTATGAGTGCCCCCCTTCCCTATGTTCTAGTACTCTATTACTCACGTAGCGGCGCGACGGCCAGTATGGCGCGCTATATTGCCGAAGGTGTTGAAAGCACCGGTGGTATCCAGGCACGTCTACGCTGTGTACCCTCGGTTTCGACGACCTGCGAAGCCGTTGAACCGGATATTCCCGAAGAAGGTGCCATCTATGCAGAGCTGGATGACCTGCGTCACTGTGCCGGACTGGCATTGGGTAGCCCAACCCGTTTTGGCAATATGGCGGCACCCCTGAAGTATTTTCTGGATACCACCACTAACCTTTGGATAAACGGCACCCTGATCAACAAGCCGGCATGCGCATTTACCTCTACGTCAAGTTTACATGGCGGCCAGGAAAGTACACTGCTTACCATGCTGGTTCCGCTGCTTCACCACGGCATGGTATATGCAGGCTTACCCTACAGCGAAGTTGAGTTGCTCAGCACCACCACAGGCGGGACACCTTATGGCGCGACGCATGTGGCCGGCGCCCGCAGCGACCGTCAGATAGATGAACATGAACGCCGGCTCTGCCATGCCCAAGGAAAACGCATTGCCAAGCTGGCACTGGCTTTGAACACCCTGCAGGAGACAAACTGATGCGCGAATGGCTGGATGAACTGGAAGAGCAGTATGGTCTTGACCGTTTGACCTATTGGTCGCGTCAACTGGTGCTGGCCAGCTTTGTAACACTGTTGCTGTTGACCGTTTATCGAGGCTTTCTGCTTCAGGGAGATACCTTCAACTGGCGCCCTATCGTAGCCTTTGTGCTCCCGCTGATCTTGTTTCTGCCCACCATTATCGGCCGCCGTCCGCGTGGGCATGCCTGGCTGTCCTTCGTCAGCCTGCTCTATTTCACTCAGGGCGTGATGGTCGCGACCTTGCCCAGCCAGGCCTTTCGTGGGGTCGCAGAAGCACTGGTATCGCTGGCGCTGTTTGTTGGCTGTATGGGTTATGCCCGCTTTCGCAGTCATCAGCTACAACAGACTCATTAGGGCCTGTTGATGTTTCATCGCGAACCGTGTTGCTGCGCCAAAGAGCGTCAGGCGGCCGGCTGATGAAAAATCCAACAGTCTCTCATTGCAGCCAAAAGAAAACGCTCATCCCTATGCCGGCCAAAATGGCCACAAGAGCGCTTATAATGGGTAATCTGATTGAAACATTGATGGCATCAGCGGGCGTTCGGGTAAAGGTCTTGACGCCGGTAAACATGGCCTTTACCAGTCTTTCGCCTAAAGCCGCATGAACAGCGATAGCAACCAGATGCAATCCAATCAGAACCATCAGAAATTGGGCATTTAATGCGTGCCAACTTACCAATGCATTACTGAAGGCGTTACCCAGGCTGCCATAGAGCGGCCCCGAGAAAAAAATATCATCACTTAAAAATAGCCCGCTGACCGCCTGAAAGGTAAGTGACAGCATCAGAATCAACACCGCCCATCCACCAAGAGGGTTATGACCGGCATAAGGTGTTGGCTGGCGCCTGATAAGACTTTGCGCATAACTTGCAGAAGTTTTGGGTGAAGTCAGAAATGCACGAAAGCGAGCATAATGAGTGCCAAAAAATGCCCAAATCCAACGAAACGTCAGCAAACCCAGTACCACGTAACCTGCCTGGGCATGAATTTCAATCGGAAAAAGAAACGGTGCGCCATCGGTTTTCAGGGTATAGAAGGAAAGCAGGACGGCGGCGACTAACGCCCAGTGAAAAATACGCACCAGCACATCCCACACATGAACAGCTTGCATTTTCCAGACCCTTTGAATAGCAACATAAGTGACTCTATCTTCGCATTTCTAAAGCTTTTCTCATAGAATGCAGTTCCTTTTATTGTTGTCAAAGCTATCCGTTCAGGAGCCAGATGTGATCAGTGCTGCATGGCGTCATGCCGGCCATCAAACCTTGCCCGTCATGTTTGGTTATCTGCCGCTGGGAGCTGCCTTTGGCATCCTGGCCATTGAGGTTGGCATCAGCGGATATGCAGCCCTGGCAATGTCCGTATTCATTTATGCGGGAGCGGGGCAATTTCTGGCTCTGGCGCTGTTAGCTGCAGGGGCAGGCCTGACAGAAGTGGCAGTGGCGACCCTGATGCTGAACTCACGTCATGTTTTCTATGGCCTGTCTCTGCTCAAGCGTTTTCAGGGCGCCGGTCTGAAAAAGCCTTATCTTATATTTGCGCTGACCGATGAAACCTATTCTTTATTGACCAGCCAACCTGCCGAAAACGAGCCGTCACATGCGCTGGATTTTCGCATCAGCCTGCTTAACCAGTCCTGGTGGGTACTTGGCTCCTTGATGGGGGTCGGCCTGGGCAGCGCGGCATTATTTGATAGCCAGGGAATTGAGTTTGCCCTGACGGCCCTGTTCATTGTGTTGACCCTGGAACAGGCGTGTCGTTTGCGTCAGTCACGACCCTTTGTCATTGCCTTGTTTACGGGGATCGGTGCCCTTTTGATACTGCCAGACCGCCACTTGCTTTTAGGTGCAATTGCCTGCGCCTGTCTGCTGCTTCTGGCTGACTATTTCCGGTTTGCCAGCCATAGGAGAACTCAATGCTGAATGATCCTGTGTGGCAACTTATTATTGTTTGCGCATTGGCGACGTTTGCCACGCGTGTCCTGCCTTTTGTGGCGCTTTACAGACAGGCAGACCATCCGTTGATAATCCATCTGGGCCGCTACCTTCCCCCAGCCGTGATGCTGATTCTGGTTATCTATGCCTTGCGTGATCTGCGTCCATTGACGCCGGATCAGACGCTCAGTTTTGATGCCAATGGGCTACCTCTTTTAATTGCAAGCCTGACCGTGGCAGCCTTGCATCTCTGGCGACGCAACGCCTTGCTTTCCATTGGGTTAGGTACCGCCAGTTACATGCTGATGGTTCAGCTGAGTGGTACCAACTTATAACTCAAAGAGCGCTTGAGGTTTTTCTTTTGAGCGGCGAACATAAGTAAAACACTCCAAGGAGTTACCTGATGAAACGTGAAATCGCCGATATTAGGCGCGACTATGAAGGTGGACAGTTCGACGAAGCACATACTCCGGATGAGCCTATTTCGCTGTTTGATGAGTGGTTCACCCTCGCGATCGAGAATGATGCACAAGACGGTAATGCCATGACCCTGTCAACGGTCGACAATCAGGGACGCCCGCATGCCCGCGTTGTGCTACTAAAAGATTTTGATGAAAGCGGCATGGTGTTCTTCACCAACTACCACAGCCATAAAGGCAATGAGCTTAATGCCGTGCCTTTTGCCGCCTTGACGTTCTGGTGGCCCTCTCTTTCTCGTCAGGTGCGCATTGAAGGACGCGTTGAACAGGTTTCCGCCGATGAATCAGATGAGTATTTTGATAGTCGCCCGCGTGGTAGCCAACTGGGTGCCTGGGTTGCTACCCAGAGTGTTGTGATTCCGGGCAGAAACTGGATCGAAGAACGCCAACACCGTTTTGAACAGGCCTATGAAGGTCAGGAAATCCCTCGCCCAATTCATTGGGGAGGCTATCGGGTAATTCCGGATATGCTGGAATTCTGGCAAGGCCAGCCCAGCCGACTGCATGACCGGATTCGCTACGAGCGTCGCGATGGTGGCAGATGGCACCGTTTCAGGCTTGCCCCCTGATCTCGATAACGCATGAATAGAAACTTTCAGGGCGGCCTTTACATTGGCCGCCTCTTGATTTCGCAGGGTAGTGTCAATCGGGCTGGCTTTCCAGACGGTGGCGCTGCCATTCACTCTCCGGCTCATTAAGCAGCATGGTTGCGTCAATGACTTGCTCATCCATGTTGTAACGAACCTTGAACCCCAGATGCTTCATCAGGGCTCGCATCGGATGGTTATCGGCCATTATCTTGCCGATCATCTCCAGGGTGCCAATATTACGGCAATAATCAATCATCTTGTTCATCAAGAGGCTGCCAATCCCCAACCCCTGCAGGTCATCGCGAATAATCACCGAGAACTCGGTGCGAATGTTATCCGGATCATTCCACACCCTCACTACGCCAAGCATCTCTTTGCTACCATCCTCAAGCTGATGTTCCGCAATAAACGCCATCTGACGGTCGTAGTTGATATGTGACAGCATGGAAAGGTCACGATTGGTAAGAGCAGATTTATTATGAAAATACCGAAAACGTATGCTTTCCTCGGACAACTGACGATGGAAAGTGGTAATCAGCGGCGCATCTTCTGCGCGAATTGGGCGTACCTCCACTTGCCAGCCATTTTTAAGCGTTACCCACTCACGCAACTCTTCTGGGTAAGGCATGATAGCAAAGCGCGCTGGCGTACCCAGGTCGATGGCAAAATCCACGGCAATCATCCCATCACGATTTAGCAGCAAGGGATTGATCTCCAAACCGCAGAGCTCAGTGAGGTCTGACGCCATTTGTGACAGCTTGACCAGCAGCTGACAAAGGCGATGAATATCACGCTGCGGATCAGCAGAGTGCTCTCGTAGCAATGAGGCTGCATGGGTCCGCCCGACGACATCTGCGGCCAGGCTCATGTTCAACGGCGGTAAAGCCACCTGACGGTCTGCCAGAATATTGACCTTGTAACCACCAATACCAAAAACGATCAAGGGGCCAAACACCGGATCGCGGGTAATGCCGGCACAGACCTGCATGGAGTGCTTACCCCGCTGCATCGGCTGAAGGCAATATTCACGAATCTGATACTGGGGAAACTTTTCGTTGACCTTTTCGCCTAGTCGTTCGACCCCGTCGGCTACCTCTTGAGGTTTTTCCAGATCCTGAAGCAGACCGGCTGACACTTTGTGCGGATGTTTGCGGTAGCGATAAGGACGACAGTTTCCTTCATGAACTACCTTGAGTGCCTTGGGACCCTCCAGTTTGCTGGCTGCGTCGAGCGCTTCCTCTCGGTTATGAACATAGATACTGGGGGCAGCAGGAATACCGTAAGCCTCGAGCACTTTGGCAGCTTCTGAATGAAAGAGGGTCTGGCGACCTTCTTCCTTGGCTTTCTTGATCAGGGTACGGCAATCAGCGCGGATCTCCGCGCTGGTCGAAAATGGCAGGCTCGGCGGAATCTCCTGCAACAGCAACTGCACACGCTGGTAATCCACCATATGCATGAAAGCCTTGACGGCTTTCTCAGGTGAAGTATACGTGGGAATACCTGCAATATTGCATTCATGGCGGGCGTTCAATGCTTCCTTTAACCCCATCCAGCTAGTCAGCAGGTTGCGTCGGAACTTCTTTCGGTTCGCTGCAAGTGCCTGGGCTGTTTCAAGAGAGGGGGCCAGACGTGTTGGCGCATGAACGACCAGCACCGCATCTACGTTAGCGTCTGCTGCCACAACTTCCAGGGCATCCACAAAACGCTGGGGGGTGGCATTTCCCCCCAGATCAACGGGATTTTCCCCCGGCTTGGTGATATCCACGTGCCTTTCGTGTAACAGGTGCTGAGTATCTACGCTGAATTTCGCCAATTTACCGCCAGCACTGATCAATTTATCAATCGCCAGCATGGCCGGGCCCAAGCCATTGGAGACAACGGCCAGGCGGTCGCCTTTTAGTGGTTTCATGCGTGACAGGGTTTCCAACGCATCAATGAGTTCGTCGGAATCATTGACGCGTACGACACCGGCGCGGGCAAAAGCGGCATCAAACACCCTGTCGCGATTGGTAATGCCAGGGGTAGGCGGCATGCCGGAAATATCTGATTCTATCGTTCTTCCACTCTTGATAGCCACGACCAGGCGATTGCGGGAGGCATCCCTTAATGCGGTCATGAAGTGCTGAGCATCGTTGACGCGCTCAAGATGTAAAAGAATAGCCTGGGCAGGCGAAAACTGATTCACGTAGTCAATCAGATCTGGAAGCAGAACATCCACACTATCCCCGACGGTAATCAAGTGTGAAAATCCAACATCACGACCGGCTGCCCAGTCAATCATGCCGTTGGCCAACATGCCTGACTGGCCGATATAAGCAACCTTGCCCGCTTTCACCGGGTGGCTGGCATAGGACGCATTGAGTTTCTTACCCGGCACGATGACGCCCATGCACTCTGGCCCTAACAGGCGTATGCCTGATATTCGCGCGGCCTTGAGCATGCGCTCGCGGATGGAACCTTTGCTACCCTTTTCCTGATCAAGATAAGCCCCACCAGAGAGAACAACCGCTGCCTTGACACCAAAGTCACCCAGTTGGCGAATCAGTTTCGGAACGCCTTCAATAGGGGAACATACGACGGCTAGATCTGGAATTTCCGGTAAATCATCGACGTGGCGAACACAGTCTTCTCCATGTACCTGAACATAACCGCGCAGATTTACTGCCCATATCTTGCCTTTGAAACCACCCTCCTGAATGTTGCGGAGGACTAAACCACCCAGCGATTCAGATTTTTCAGAAGCTCCAAAGACAGCGAGTGTGCGCGGCTCGAAGAAGTGATGTAAAAAGCGTGTACTCACGTGTGACTCTCCCGCTGCAATACGTGCTGTTAGCGTAGGGTCTGTTAGCGTTTCCTAACGGCCGCAACAGAGGCCCTTTTGGTTAGAGCAAGGCGTACATTAACGTTAATATACTTTACCAGTCTGCAGGATTAATTGACCAATTACGACTTATTGACACTGTCCTATGACACCCGGTGGCGATTAAGGTGAAACTTGCCATCCTGGAGCATTTGAATGATCACTGCCTATCTGACCCACCCCCACTGCTCACTTCACCACATGGGGCCTGAGCACCCGGAAAATCCTCAACGCCTTGAGGCTATCAGTGCGCGTCTTGCCCTCTCTGGGCTGCTGCAACAGACCATGCAAGGTGATGCCAAGGAAGCCACCGATGAAGACCTCGCGCGTGTCCACCCGATGCGTCATCTCAAGGCATTGGAAAAATGTGTTCCAGAGCAAGGTATAGTAACCCTGGATAGTGACACCATGATGAACCCTGACAGTCTGAAAGCTGCAAGAATGTCGGCTGGATCCGTTGTCAGGGGAGTCGATCAGGTGTTCAGGCGTCAGGCAGATAATGTGTTCTGCGCTGTCAGGCCGCCAGGCCACCATGCCGAAGCCTCTGACGCCATGGGCTTCTGCTTTTATAACAACGTCGCGGTGGGGGCCGCTTATGCCAGGGAAAAATATGGCGCCCGCAGAATTGCGATCCTGGATTTCGATGTACATCAGTGCAACGGTACCATTGATATTTTCAAGGATGATCCGGATGTATTAGTCTGTAGCAGCTTTCAATACCCCTTCTACCCCTGGCGCTATTTGCGTAGCGAATGGCAAAATATTGTTAACACACCCTTGGAAGTGGGCACTGACAGTAAAGAGTTCAGACGGATCATTGAAAGCCACTGGTTACCTGCCCTACATGCTTTTAAACCGGAGTTGGTGATGCTTTCATCTGGGTTTGATGCTCATCGTGAAGACCCAATGGCTGACGTATGCCTGGAAGATGAAGACTTTTACTGGATTACTCACATGGCGATGGAGATAGCAACTCTTTATGCCAATAACAGGGTTGTTTCTGTGCTGGAGGGTGGCTATAACCCCGATACCCTGGCGCGTGGTGTTGAAGCGCATATGAAAGCACTATTAGGCATGCCATTCAGTGACACCCCTTCGGTTTAGGAATTATTCACTCAAAAATCTTTTCAATTCCCCTCAACTAGTTTAAGCATTTTTGCATAAGATAGATAACGGTATAAATTTCATGACCATGTAACCACTCGATTATGCTGTGCTGTCAATACTACAAAGTCACGCATACCTATAACCTGAAATCCGTTCAAACAACCGTTGTCGATCTTGTCTGCCAGGCCTCTTGATAGCAGGTCTTCATACAGGACAGATATCTGACACATCAATGATTGCCACTTTTCGTCAGCAGTTGTGGTCAATGCGGCCGTCACCGCTTCCTCAATCAGCAATAAATGATCCTCTGGCGTCATCGCTGAAAGCTCTTGAAACCCGGCGTGATGGAAAGCGTGCTGGTTTAAAATGTACAGCGTCATCTATAAATCACCGTTAAAATGTCAGAACATGACCGGCGTTGGCAAGATATGCCCTCACCTTTGCGTCATCAATCACGGAAACGTCCACCATCAGATCGTTCTGGTCTATGCCGAGGCTTATCAAATCACTCTTCGGCACCAGCAATTCGTTGATACCGTACATTCCCACTGTATCCAATACAGCTGAGGTGCTCAGCGGTTGACCCACTGCATCATGTTGATTCTGGATTAACCCGAATATGCCCTGCCCCATGAACAGAAGTTTAACTTCCTGACCAAAAACCGCGCTTACCAGGGCAAGGTCAAGGCCTTCCGCTAGCCAGCGTCCACAGTGTGGCGAATGGCGTAGCACTATTAATGTAGTGGGCAACAAAGAAGCGTGAGTTTCCACAGCCACTCCCGGTGTTGTTGAGGTTTTATTGAGAACTGCGTTGCTTGTGTATCACTAATTGTGAACCACCCCACCAATCCCATCACGCCTTGTTATGAACCCAAGAGGCTTCAGTCGCAGCGGTAAGGAAAGCCCTCTAAGGCGCAAAGCTGATAAAACGCTCACAGCGGTTTTGCAAGTCAACCAGTTGGCCAATGCCGGTTAATTCAAACGGCGGAGCCACATTGTGCCAGTCAAGTTGCTGACGTCTTGCTTCCTTTATGTTGATAAGACCACGTTGCATGGCAGCTGACACACAGACATCGAGGCTGGCACCATGATTTACGCTCAGTTCGCACCACTGTTTATAAAGCGCCTCATGCGGCGGCATTTCGCCGAGATGAGTGGACGCATTAAAGACACCATCGTGATGAAAGAAAATGCCTTCCAGTTGATGCCCTTCCTTGAAAAGTGCGTCGACAAAACGAAGCGCTGAATGTGGCGCCTGACTACTAAAAGGTGCACCAAGCACCAGCAATCCATATCGCATGCACATCTACCTATTAACAAACAGGCCCCATCGAAAGATGGAGCCTGAGGATGTCTGTCTGTATTGATAATTCACTAATGCATGTTTAATCGCTGTTCATAACACCCAGCAAGGATAGCAGGCTTATAAACAGGTTGTAGATTGATACATAAAGCGTGATCGTTGCCAGGATGTAATTGGTTTCGCCGGCGCGGTGAACAATTTCACTGGTCTGGTAGAGAATCACAGCGGATGAGAACAATACAAAGCCAGCAGAAACCATCAAGGAGAGTGCGGCAATGTTAAACACCAGCCCAACAACCATCGCCAATATCAGTACGATGGCACCGGCCAGCAGGAAGTTGCCAAGGAAGCTGAAATCCTTTTTGGAAATCAGAGCGACTGCAGACAGGCCAATAAAAGTGGCGCCCGTCATCGCAAAGGCGGTCATTATCAGGGAAGCCCCATTGGGTAGCGCTAGATAGGCGGACAGGATTGGCCCAAGGGTAAACCCCATAAAACCGGTAAACGCAAATGTAGATAAAAGGCCAATGGCCGAATTTGCCGTTTTATGGACCAGGAACATCAGTCCGTAGGCGCCGATGAAGAACACAAAAATATTCATGCGTTCCACACCCATTGACATCGCTGCGCCAGCGGTGACCGCGGAAAACAACAAGGTCATCGCCAATAATGCGTAGGTATTACGCAACACTTTGTTGGTGCTAACGCCGGTCGTCTGGCCTGTTACAGCAGACGGTGAAGTACGCGCATCATTGTAAGCCATGTAACTTGCTCCATAAGGTTTCAATTACTCACAATAGACAAGGATGCCGCCGTCTGGTTCCCAACGCAAGCATTGTCTTTCATCCGGTTTCCACGCAGAGTGCCATCAGAAAACATGCAGTATGGTGAACTATCTCCTACATTACGGGTGATTTTGGCTATTTTTGTTCTACATGGACAACGGAGCCCCCACGACCAACCCGGAGGATTATCCAATGACAGTGCCTTATTCTCGCTTCAGGCTTTCTCATATCACCCTTGGCTGCGTAATGGCATTGGCGGCACTCCCTGCGCTTGCCTTTTCACCCGCTGGCCAAGACATAGACTATCAGACAGGTGACGAAGAGTTTGAAGGCTACTATGTGGCGGCAAATGGCGATAGCAAAGGGTCTGTGCTGATTGTGCATGATTGGGATGGCCTTGATGACTACGAACGCCAGCGTGCTGATATGCTTGCCAAGCAAGGCTACGATGCCTTTGCGGTTGATCTTTATGGAACAGGCAACCGGCCTCAGTCACTGGAGAATAAGCAGGCTGCTACCCAACGCCTTTACGAAGACCGAGAACGTATGCGGAGTTTGACTCAGGCCGGCATGGAGGCAGCACTGTCAGAAGGAATGAACAGCAGCAGCGTGATTCTAGGCTATTGCTTTGGTGGTACAGTTGCTCTGGAGATGGCGCGCGCCAACAGCCTGGATAACATAGCAGGCTATGCCAGCTTTCATGGCGGGCTGGATACACCAGAAGGCCAATCCTATGATGCTGACATAGCGCCGATATTTATTGCCCACGGCGGAGGCGACCAGATTGTGAGCCTTGAGGACGTTGCAACAGTATCTGCCACACTTGAAGAAGCCAACGTCAACTATGAAGTAGGCATCTACTCGGGCGCCCCTCACGCTTTCAGCGTTTTTGGCAGTGACCGCTATGAAGAGCAGGCTGACCAACGATCCTGGGCCACCTTCAGCGCCTGGCTGGAGTCACGCACGGACTGATTATCTATCCGTGTAAAAATGAAGATGTTATTGGTCAACAGCATTGACTTCAAAGGAAAAGCTGGTAGTATACGCAGCCAAGTCGGAGGGATGGCAGAGCGGTTGAATGCACCGGTCTTGAAAACCGGCAAGGGTTAATAGCCCTTCCAGGGTTCGAATCCCTGTCCCTCCGCCAGAAATCAGAAAAAACCCGCCTCGAGCGGGTTTTTTTGTGAATAGCCTACCAATTATGCGCCATACAATTATGTGGTTGCCTGGGTTTCGGAGCAAGGCCAGCAAAATTACTCAAGTCGCGACGCATCCGTCGGTACCGGCGCTTTCAGGTGTTGGAACATGAACTTGAGTGCGGGTGCAAGACTTGCCCTCCAGACACGCCAGGTATGGCCGCCGGAAAAAACTTCCATGGGCACCTGCCCTGGCTGATGGGGCAACAATGCCGCCTGTAGACGCCGAGAGTGCCCTACCGCATCAAAGACATCGCTGCTACCAGCGCTCAGATACAGCGGCACAACGCGTTCCTGTTGCAGATAGCTATCCAGATAGGCAGTGTAATTCAGCGACGTCCAGCGTTCTTCATCAAAGCGGTTGTCTTCATCAAGAAACGCAGGATGCTCTCGAGCCGTTGAATTTACAGGTGGAAGTGGGTGGTAACTGGCAGGGCTCAATGCTGCTGCTGCCGCAAATAGCTGCGGATGCTCCAGCATCAGGTTGACGCTGCCATACCCTCCAGCAGAAAGCCCGCCAATACCTCGCCATTCGCGTCCCGGGGCAATACGCCAGAGTTCTTCAACGTGAGGCATAAGATCCAGCAAAAAAGCACTACGGGCCGGTTCATTATAGCCATCAACCCACCAGCTCCGGCTTTCTGGCATGACAAAGATACTGGGAGGTATGTCGCCACGCCGGATGAGGCGATCAGCAACACGCTTGAGTGCCCCTTTACTCGTCCAGTCACGCCCGGTCCCGAAAGACCCATGGAGAAGGTACACCACAGGATAGTCGAGCCCTGAGTTGTAGTAGCCATCTGGCAGATAAAGCGTGTACGGGTAGTCTCGTCCCAAGGCTTCAGAATGAAAGCGATGGTGGGTTACCTGGCTGGCCAGGGTCTGGTTGCTTGTCAATAAAACCGAGAACAATGCTAATGCCCATAAAAGAACGCGTCGCAAAGGTGACATTGTCGTCCACCCAATGGGCCAGAAAACGTGCTTCATAGCCAAATCTCATTATGTCAGGTGATGGTTATCATCGACTGAAAAACCACTTCAAAATGAATTTATCTTTGACACCTTTGTCAGACAGCCCGAGCAGGAATGACGTTCCCCCACTCACGGTCTTCAGCGTTGAAGACAAAAGGATATCAGGCCATGCAACGTATAGAGGAAATCTATTGGCTACGCGCCTACGGCTGTCTTGCGGTGTTTTTCTTTCACCTGCTTGATCATCTCGAACGCCATGTTGATACCTGGGCGCTGAATCTGGCCAGGATTCCTACCGTGCTCGGCACACCGATTTTTATCTTTATTTCAATCTTTCTGTTTTCTGCCCGTTACGGCTGCGCTATCCCCAAGGGGTTTCTGGGCAACCGAATCAAGTATGTCATGATGCCCTATCTGGTGTATGGGCTGGCCTATTCCATAGCGGAATTCCTGCGCCTTTATTCTTTGGACGAAGATAATGGTCTCTGGGCAACCATGAAAGAATATATGGTGTTTGCTGGATGGCACGGCTACTTTCTGATCATTGCTGCCCAGTTTTACCTGATCTACTGGTTATATTGCCGCTTCGACATGGCCCGCTATTTAGCCGCAACGCCATGCCTTGTGCTCGGAAGCCTGATCAGTATGGGATGGTGGGGCTACTGGCAATGGAACAGCCACCTGCCGCCAGGATATTTACACTGGGTTGCTCCACTGGGGTGGCTTTACCTGTTTTTCCTGGCGCTGGTACTGGTTCAATATTATAACGATACCGCCTCGCCACGCCCCCAATGGGTGGACTATCTTGCCAAATCCTACTGGCTGATCGCCACGACAGGACTTATCATCCTGCTATCGCTGCCAGGCTGGCTTGAATACTCCTCCAAGGAGATCTGGGTGGTGCCTCTTTTCCTGATCTTTACCGTCTGGATGATGAAGCATCTCAAGGGCCGCCAAGCCCCTCCCTTGATTAAACGCCTGAATGAAGTCTCATTTGGTATCTATCTGACTCATCCAATGTTTTTTAATCTGGTGGATGTATTCAATGCGGGTGAGCGATTATCAACGACCCTGTATATTCTTACCCTGACGGGTATTGGTCTGGCAGGTTCAATCGGCTGGAACATGCTGGTCAATCGTTGGCGCTGGGGTGGGCTTCTGTTTGGCAAGCGTATGCAGATTAAATGAGAACAGAAACGCATTGACAACAGGGCTTGTTGATTGCCCATAAAAGGCTGCAGATGATGACAACAAACATCAAGCCGCTAATACAGACGTAACCCTACCCGGGTTATTGTGCCACCTTTCATATCACTGACCACCCAGTGGATACCATGCCAGTCTACATCATCGCCAATCACCGGATGCCCGCCGACCCGCAGCGCCACAAACTCAGCCAGGGTCATGTGCTGTTCGCCAGGGCTAAGCGTCAGGCCATAGGCTTGGGCAATATCCTGCATCTGGGCGCTGCCATCCAATGTGAACGTGCCGAAAAAGGCTCGTGCCTGCTTTAGCTTTGCATCACCGTTGAATAATCGGTTAAGCGCTGGCAAATCACCGGTACGGCCAATCACACAGATAACATCACCAAGCTTCAACCGCGTACTTCCCTTGGGATGCAGCATGGCATGTTGACGAAATAGTGCAGAGATGAGTGCTCCTGATGGAAAGCGCAACAACCGGATGGGCACATCTTCAAGATCCTGATTTTCAACCGTATAGACAAACATCTCAAAATCATTTTCAGGCAGGATGCCCAAAGGGCCACGTTGGTTGGGAGTGGTGCCGACCGGCACTTCCACCCGCATCCAGCGCGCCATCAAGGTCAATGATCCGCCTTGAATCAAAAGAGACAGCAGGACAACGGCAAAGGCGATATTAAAATACAGCGACGCATTCTCAACGCCACCAATTACCGGGAATATGGCCAACACAATCGGCACAGCACCGCGTAGGCCTACCCAGGCAATAAACAGGGTTTCACGCCAGCGAAACTTGAAAAAAGGTTTAATAGTGATCAATACGGCCAATGGGCGGGCCAGGAAAATCAGGGCCAGTGCCACAATTGAGGCGGGCAGCGCCACATCCCAGAGTTCACTGGGCGTGACCAACAACCCCAGCACCAGGAAAAGCCCAATCTGGCTAAGCCAGGCCAGGCCATCGTGAACAGGAAGGATAAAATTCAGGTGACGCCCTGGCTGGTTACCAATCATCAAACCGGTCAGATAAATAGCCAGGAAACCGCTTCCACCCAGCACACTGGTGATCCCGAACACACTGAACCCCAACGCCAGCGCCAACATGGAGTACAGCCCAGGGGCCAGATCCAGCCACCTCAGCAACTTGGCACTCAGCCAGCCACCGCCCATACCCACCGCCAGGCCGATACCAAATTGAGACACCAGAAAAATCAGAGTCTCAAGCCAGCCGCCCAACTCACCGGTCACCAATTCCACCAGCATGAGGGTCAGAAAGATCGCCATGGGGTCATTGGTCCCGGACTCTATTTCCAGGGTTGCGCCGACACGCTCATTAAGATTGACGCCCCGACCGCTCAGCATCGAAAAAACGGCGGCGGCATCAGTTGAACCGACAATGGCTCCCACCAGAAGCCCCTGCACCAGGGTAAGATCAAAAATCCACATGGCAATAATACCCACGACCCCACTGGTGAGAAACACACCAAACGTTGCCAGCGAAAGTGCGGGTTTGAAGCCAACGCGAAAGGTCTTGAGACGCGTTCTTAGGCCACCGTCGAGTAGAATCATGGCCAACGCCAGGTGGCCAATCACAAAAGCCATGCCGTAATCGTTGAAGACGATGCCCAAAACACCCTCTTCACCTGCCAGCATTCCCAAGCCGAGAAATATAAGTAACAGGGGAACACCAAACAGCGATGAAAGCCGGCTGGCCAGGATGCTCAACGTCATGAGAGAACCGCCGAGCAGGAAAAAAGTGTAGATTGCGTCCATGTTTCTCCATCGCCTTCTGAGCCATATCATTATGGCATGCAATAGCGCTATTGGCTGCGGCTTTTGCCTTTCGCGTCTAGCCATCGGCGGGTAACTGAAGATAAGATAATCAAATTCGCCTTTGGAGTTAAACCATGTTGCGATGCTTTTTACGCACCGTAATAGCGATGCGCTCAAACCATCATACTTTTGCATCCGCTAATGACTTACCCTGGGTAAATACCAGATGCACTCCATTACGTCGCAGGTCATGGATTACTAATATATGTACAAGCGCCATTGTTGTCGGGCTGACCATCAGTTTTCCTGCCTACACGTCTGCCGATGGTGCGCTTGAAACCGCGACACAAGATTCTCCGCTACAACTGGAGTCAGACGTTTACATACCTGAAGGGCTCTGGCCAGACCCGCCGCTCATGCAGGCACCCCGAGTGGCGGACAGCCCACCAGAGCCATTGACGCCGCCTCCCCTGGAAACGGTCAGTATCATGTTGGACTGGTTTTTAAGTCCACAGCATGCGGTCATTCTCATTGCCCATGAAAAAGGCTTCTTTCAGCAGCAAAGGCTGGACGTTGGCTGGCAGATTCCCGGAGATCCTTCGCTGCCAACCAAGCTACTGGCTGCTGGAGAAATTGACCTTGCCCTGGGCCGCCAGACCCAGCTGCACCTCGCAGCTCATGAGGGAGCACCGCTCACCCGCATCGCCAGTTTGGTAAAAACGCCTCTTAACGCCATCGTGGCTATTAATAGTGACGATGATGCTGAGCTGGAAACCTTGGGTTCAAGGCCATTGGGATTTGCTACCCAGGAGGGGCAACAACTGGTTGTGCCATTGTTGATTTCAGAAACGGTTCGCCAGTCTGAACAATACGCCAAGCCCCGCGCCATTCATTTTGAAGCTGTCGAGTCATTGACCGAAGGGGGCATTGAAATCATAGCCGATGCGTTTTTCCATACGCTTCCCTCACGGCTGGCGACTCAAGGTCTATCAGCCACAGTGATTCGATATGATGACCTGTCCATTCCCCGATACGATGGATTGATCGTGATGGCTAACCGCAACACCCTGGGTCGCCGAATGGATACCTGGATACGATTCGTGGTGGCTCTGGAAGACGCGGCGAACTGGATCATTGAAAACCCGCAATTGGCCCTGGATAGGGTGACAGAAGCATATCCCCGTTTGAAAGACAGCCTGACTGACGATCACTGGCAAGACCTGCTAAGGCGTTTATCATTAACGCCGGCTGCGCTGGATGTTCACCGTTATCAAGCAATGGAAACCTTCTTGCAGCAACGTGGGATTACCAGTGAAATGTTGCCTGTCGAACAGCTGGCAATAGACCCGCACCTCGGCCAGTAACTGCATTATTGATGATGAGTGCTGACGGATGATGGTGTTAATAGATATTGAGACAACAGGCACACGCGCCAGCCGTGACCGGATAATCGAGATCGCCGCACTCAAGGTGATTGATGGCCAGGTCATTGATCAATGGACCAGCCTGATCAATCCTGGATGCTACCTACGTTCAACTATCACTCAACTGACCGGTATTGATGATGCCATGCTCCAGAAGGCACCCGGTTTTTCAGACATCGCCAACAGCCTGTTTGCCTGGCTTGAGGGTGGCGAACTGATTGCTCATAACGCACGGTTTGACTACAGCTTTCTACGTAACGAGTTCAAACGTGCGGGGCTGGATTACCGCGCCAGAATGCTGTGTACACTGCGCCTGTCACGCCAGCTCGAACCCGACCAGGGCCGCCATAATCTGGCTGCCCTGCTCGAGCGTCACCAGATTTCTTCCCCGGGGCTGCATCGTGCAGCTCACGACGTTAAGTCCCTGTGGGCGTTATGGCAGCGCTGGCAGTCCAGACTGTCTTCTGAACAATGGCAGGGGTTATTGGATGGGCAGCGCCGACAACGTAGCCTGCCTGCTCAGCTTGACCCCACCGTGGTCAAACAGATCCCAAATTGTCCTGGGGTCTACCTGTTTTACGGCCATAACCGCTTGCCATTGTACGTTGGCAAGAGCGTGAATCTGCGTGACAGGGTGATGAGCCACTTCCAGGGCGACCATCAGGATGATCGGGAAATGCGCCTGGCACAGCAGGTGCAATACATTGAGTGGGAGGAAGCTGCCGGTGATCTCGGCGCTCAACTGCATGAAGCCCGGTTGATCAAAACTCTCATGCCCATAATGAACCGACGGCTAAGAAAACAACGACGCCTATACGCCTGGTATTGGCCGAACGGCGAGCTACACCCTCGGCTAATCAATGGCGAAGCCATCAGCGTTGCTGATGGCGCGAACATTTTTGGCCTTTTCCGCAGCACACGGGACGCCAAGAATACCCTACGCAAGATCGCGGATGAATCTCATTTGTGTAGGCAGGTGCTGGGCCTGGAGAAAGGGCGTGGACGCTGTTTCGCTCATCAGTTGGGGAGGTGCCGCGGTGCCTGTTGCCAGCAGGAACCGCTCAAGACGCATGAAAAGCGTGCAAAACAGGCCCTGGCTGGGCAGCAACTTGACCATTGGCCCTGGCCGGGGCGAATCGCCATTCATGAATCTCATCCGAAAAGTCGCCGCCCTGCCTACCATCTGGTCTCCCAATGGCGGTATCTGGGCTCAGTCAGTAACCTGAACGAAGCGGATAGCCTCAATACACAAAATCCTCCCTTTGATATGGATATCTATCAGCTGCTCAACCGCTTTCTGCGTGACCCCAAACGTCATCGACTAGAGATCAGTGAACTGCCGGATCAACGCTAGAACCTGTTGACGTTTCCTCACCGCCGCGACAGGCCCTAGCAGCTTGCCGATTGAGCATCGACAAAGGATTCAACGGCTTGTTGGAATGCCTGTGGTTGATCTGCGTGCAGCCAGTGCCCCGCTTCCTTCAAGGTCACTACCCGCGCATTCGGTAACACCTGTTTGAGCGCCGGTAGCATTGAATCGCTGACATAGTCCGAATTCGCCCCGCGCAATACCAGGCAAGGTCCATCGTACGGTAGATCACCCGCTGGAACGGTCACAATATCAGGGTAACCCTTGATAATCTGTTCAAGCCCCACACGCAGACCCATGACGGGCTGACCGTGATCGGTCGTGCGTTCAAGGTTAGTGGCCAGAAACAGACGTATCGGCCGCGCATCCACGTGCTTGGCCAGCAAAGCATCGGCATCACGCCGATTGGCCGGGCGATTGGCTGCCACTTCATTCAGGGCTGCAAAGACATCATCGTGGCCGTGGGAGTAAGTCACTGGTGCGATATCTGCCACGATCAGAGAGGCAACACGCCGGGGTGCCAGACGCGCCATTGTCATGGCCACTTTGCCACCCATGGAATGTCCCAGCACGTGGGCATGGGCGATGCCGAGCTTATCCATTAATGCCATTACGTCATCACTCATCATCCGGTAGGTCATCCCTTCCACATGAGGCGAGCGACCGTGGTTGCGCAAATCAACAGCAATAACCCGACGTTTTTCCTGCCACGCCTTCACATGACTGCGCCAGTTGTCGGCACTGCCCAATAATCCATGTATAACGATGAGTGGTGTTGAATCGTTTCCTTCTCTATTTTTAGTATCAGTGTAATACAAGTTAACGGTATAAAAATTGGAATCGGCGACGGGCATGTGCACTCCTATCGGGTCACTGGAAAGCCATTGATGCCTGCCACTGAGCTGACACTGCAGGACATATCGCGAATCAGACAACCGGCCTGGGCTCGGCATCCCGCTGTCCTGTCCACACCATCAGTCGCCGCGTCAACCAGGCCAGCAGAACACCATACAAAGGCAGGAAAAAAATCAGGCTCACCATCAGTTTAATCACATAATCCACGCTGGCAATTTCAATCCAGTTGGCGGCCATGAAAGGGTCCGGGCTGTGATAGAAAGCAGCGCTGAAAAATACCGCCGTATCCGCCAGATTGCCAAGCACAGTAGAACAGACAGGTGCCACCCACCAGGCCATTTTGCGCAATCGATCAAATACCTGTACATCCAGCAGTTGACCCACAATATAGGCAAGGAAACTCGCCAGGGCGATGCGCGCCACAAACACGTTCCACTCACCCAGGGCACTCAGACCGGCAAACTCACCGCGCGGAAAGATGACTGACACCAGGTAGGAAATAAACAGTGCCGGCAACATGACCCGCATGACGATAGCCCGCGCGGGCTCTTTCCCAAACAGCCTGACGGTCAGGTCAGTGGCCAGAAATATGAACGGAAAGCTGAAGGCGCCCCAGGTGGTGTGCCAGCCAAACAACACAAAAGGCAGTTGAACCAGATAGTTACTGGCCGCAATAATGAAAATATGGAAGGCAACCATGATCAACAGACAACGCTGGTATTGCGCATTCGTCAGGGCAAACATTGGCAGAAATCCTTTTTGGGTAAATGAAACGAGGGGTTAGGGAACCCTCTATCCCTCTGCGGGAATGGCGGGGGGCATTATACGCATCTACGCACCTGATGCCATCTCAAAAAAAACCGCCGAACGCGTCGGCGGTCATCAAGATGTGTGTTCGGCTACCCCCTGTCACATCAGACCTGAGTTGCTCTGTCAGCGGCGCCAACGTCACGATCTTTCATCGCCAGATGAACATCCTCGAGGCTGGTGGGATCATCAATTGTTGATGGAATTCCAAACTCCTTACCATCCGCGATACTACGTAAAAGCTTGCGCAATATCTTGCCTGAACGGGTTTTCGGCAGACGGTTAACCACCAGCACCTGTTTGAAACAGGCGATGGGGCCTATCTGATCTCTCACCCGGGCAACCAACTCCGCTTCCAGGGTAGCTTCATCGCCGTCAAAGCCATCCTTGGGAATCACCAGGCCCACCGGTAGCTGGCCTTTCAATTCATCATGAATACCGATCACGGCACATTCCGCTACTGCCGGATGAGCACCCACAACTTCCTCCATCTCGCCGGTAGACAGACGGTGACCTGCCACGTTGATCACATCATCGGTGCGTCCCATGATGAACAGGTAACCATCTTCATCATAATAACCACCGTCACCGGTCAGGTAATAGCCGGGGAAAGCCGCCATGTAAGCACTATGAAAGCGCTGCGGATCACCCCAGACGCCTGTCAGGCAACCCGGTGGCATCGGTTGCTTGATCACCACACTGCCCTGCTCCATGGCGCTGGCCTGCTCACCGTCGCGATCAAGGATCTGCACATTGAAGCCAGGTACGGGAACGGTCGCGGACCCCGCCTTGGTCGGCATGGGTTCAATACCTGGCAGGTTGGCGGCAATTGCCCACCCGGTTTCTGTCTGCCACCAGTGGTCAATGACCGGCACATCGAGTAGATCATCCAGCCAGTGGAAGGTGGGCGGGTCAAGGCGCTCTCCGGCCAGGTATAGGTGCTTCAGACTGCTGATATCATATTCTTCAAGCAGCTTGGCATCCGGATCCTCTTTCTTGATAGCCCGAAAAGCCGTTGGCGCAGTAAAGAAGCTCTTGATCTTGTACTCCTCGATCAATCGCCAAAAAGCGCCCGCATCTGGTGTCTTGACCGGCTTGCCTTCATAGACAATGGTAGAGCAACCTCTCAACAGAGGGGCATAAACAATATAGGAGTGCCCCACGACCCAGCCCACGTCCGAGGCTGAGAAAAACACCTCGCCAGGCGCGACGTCATAAATGGCTTCCATTGAGTAAGCCAGCGCCACGGCATAGCCCGCGGTATCACGCACAACGCCCTTGGGCTTGCCCGTTGTTCCCGAAGTGTAAAGCACATAAAGCGGATCGGTTCCCTTGACCGGGACACAGTCGGCGAATGGCGCGTCCTCCACAAGCGTACTCCAGTCATGATCGCGATCATTCAGCTCAGCGTGGTGCTGTTCACGCTGGTAGATGACACAGGCATCGGGCTTGTGGGCACTGAGTTCAATCCCTTGATCAATAATAGGCTTATAAGGCAACACTTTATTGACCTCCACCCCACAGGAAGCCGCAATCACCACCTTGGGTTGGGCGTCTTCGATGCGAACCGCCAGTTCATGAGGGGCGAAACCACCAAATACCACAGAATGAATGGCACCCAGGCGCGCGCAGGCAAGCATGGCCACCAGAGCTTCGGGAATCATCGGCATGTAGATAACCACACGGTCGCCTTTTTCAACGCCGAGCTTTTGTAGCCCGCCAGCAAAGTAGGCCACGCGTTCACGCAGCTCAGCGTAGGTGATGGTTGCCTTGCGATCGGTTACCGGTGAATCCCAGTAGATGGCTGCTTGTTCACCACGACCATTTTCGACGTGGTGATCAACCGCTGCATGGCAGATATTCATCTCGCCATCACCAAACCAGCGCGCATGCTGCTGATCGTCATAACTGAGAATCTGGGTCGGCTGCTTGAACCAGGGAATACGTTTGGCCTGCTGTGACCAGAACTCTTCAGGTTGCTGGATGGCGTGCTGGAAGGCTTGTTGATATCGACTCATAGCGACGGTGTCCACGGTCTGGATTGAAAGGATCGTATAATTGTCGACACTGTATAAAGGAAACAGACAAATAACCGTCATACTATTGGCTAAAAAACGACTAAAGATGTAGATTTAGACGGGTAATTGTCAACAAAATCGATGTGTTGGTCCACTGATGAGTCAGGTCGACACTTTTTCTTCCCCCCCTCTTATCATCGTCTACTGCTTGAGCCGGTAGGAATATCCACCTCTTATTCTCCTTTGATCAGCGTCAAACCGTAATTTATTGATAAAAAGCTAAACAAACACTTGGAAAATGGCTGCCGAATTAATAAAATTTAATCATGAGTAAAACATCATACGCAGCACATGAAACGCCCGAGGCAATGACGTTGTCTTTGTACACATCCTCCGTTACCTGTCATGGGCCGTCTTCGGATGAAATGACACCAACCCCCAAGAGTAAACGATTGCCATGTACGCACCTTGCGTCGATCAGGAGTTTGAAATGCCCCCTTCCGCTAGCGCAGCAAGCGATTTGTTACAAGATAAGGGTCTTGCAATTGATATGGCCGCCTCTCTGCTTAAGGCAATGGCCAACGAAAAGCGACTACAAATCATATGTCTGCTGGCTGATCAGGAACTTTCTGTGACGCAAATCAATCATTATCTGGCGTTGAGCCAGTCGGCGCTCTCACAGCATCTGGCTATTCTGCGCCGCGAGAACCTGGTTCAGACCCGACGTGAATCGCAAACCATCTACTACTCCCTGAACAGTGAGAGTGCCAAGGCAATCATCAGCACGCTGGCAAGTTATTTCAGCCGTTAACCAAAAGAAATCCCGCGCGCTGATCATCAACGGCGGGATTTGAAATATCGGCTATCGTTTCAGAAAACAGTGTCTGTTAGGGCCTCCATCGCGGCCGTGAAGATACGCCAACAGACCCTAGCGTTTTTGCCAACGAGCAGCTTCCAGACCTTCAACCGCTTTAAGTACGGCGCGCTCCACGCCTGCTTCCACGGCAAGCCCCAGCTTGCGCGTCATCGTTTGGGGAGCCTCCAACGTTACCTTAAGCACCCGTGAGGTAGTCATAAGCTGGGTAAGATACGCTTCGCTGGTCTGCACACTATCCACCAACTGTTTCTGCATGGCTTCTTTGCCATACCAGATTTCACCTGTTGCCAGCGTTTCAATATCCATGGTTGGACGCCGCTCACCCACGTATTCCTTGAACAGCCGATGCGTATTTTCCAGGTCGTCGATAAATTTTTCGCGTCCTTCCTGGGTATTTTCTCCCAGCATGGTCAGTGTGCGCTTGTATTTACCCGCGGTTAGCAGTTCTACATCAATATCATGGCGCTTTAACAGGCGGTGTATGTTGGGTATCTGGGCAACAACACCAATCGAGCCAATAACTGCAAAAGGTGCCGACTTAACATGGTCAGCGGTGCAAGCCATCAAATAACCGCCGCTGGCGGCAACTTTGTCGATACACACCGTCGTCTTCAGACCCGCTTCGCGCAATCGGTCTAGCTGTGCGGCCGCCAGGCCGTAGGCATGCACCAGGCCACCGGCAGATTCCAGTCGAACCACCACTTCGTCATGCTGGTCAGCCACGTCGATCAGCGCCGAAATTTCCTCGCTGAAATGCTCAGTAGCAGAAGCCTTGATATCGCCATGAAAATCCAATACCCAGACGCGCTGTGGACCTTCACAGGAACGGCTGTCATTGGCGCCTTTCTTGTGAGATTTATCATCCCGCCGAAACGCCTTGATCATCTTCTTCCGCGCTGAAGGCGCTGCTGCCGCCAGTTCCAGGCGTCGCCGACGATAGCGGCGTTGGTCGTTCAGCTCCGTGATCTTCAGCGTCAATGTCTGCTCACCTGGCTCTTTGGCACGCTTCACCAGAATGATGGCAACGCCGACCAGCGCTACCACAATAAGGGTCTGAAGCAAAAATGTACCCTGTTCCACAATCCACTCAGTCACTATGCTCTCCTGCCGGTCAGTTCGTTTATCGCTTGATGTAAACAGATGGTTAAAATAGTCTTGTGTCCAAAATAAGCGGTGCTTGAACCGCCCATTGATCTGTAAGGAAGCGCCCAGATGTCATCTACCACTCTCGAAAAGCTCCAGGCCCGCTTTAATCCTGAAGCCGCTCAGGATATGAACGAGGTTTTCCAGTTCCATTTTTCCGATGCCGGGAATTATTACCTGAATATTCATGCAGGCACACTCGAAATCATCGAGGGCGAGCATGATGACCCTTCCATCAGCCTGAGCATGGAATCAGGCACACTGAAAGGCATCATGAATGGGGAAATCAACGGAATGACTGCGTTCATGACCGGCAGGCTCAAAGCGACCGGTAATGTCATGCTGGCCACCCGACTGACCGACCTGTTTCCACACAAATAAGCCGTTGCCAGGCGCTATCAGGTCTTTCATCAGCGCCATTTCGCCAGATGTGTCTCGATCAGGGCACGCGAAATGGAATAAGGCGGCGGCAATGAAGGCAGCTGACGCGGTGAGAACCAGGCAGCGTCAGCAATTTCAACCCCATCAATATGGATACGCCGGGATCTTGCTTCAGCAAAAAACCCCAACATCAGAGAATGAGGGAAAGGCCACGCCTGGCTCTGGTAATAACGCAGCTGCTCAATATGCACGCCGACTTCTTCAAATACCTCTCGATGTACGGCTTCATCAGCAGACTCTCCGGGTTCAATGAAGCCCGCCAGAGTGGAATAGCGACCCGGCGCAAAACGCGGACTGCGGGCCAGCAACATCGCTTCGCCGCTGCTGACCAAGGTAATGATGCAGGGCGAAATGCGCGGGTAGTTACGATGACCACAGGCATGGCAATGCATGGCAAACTCAGCTTCCAGCTTGGTGGCAGCGGCGCCACAACGACCACAGAAGCGGTGGTTTTCCAGCCAGGCGCCCACCTGGAGCGCCGTTGACAGCAGACTGTACCAATGGCCAGGCAGCATTGACATCCATTGACGGCCATCAATCCAGGTATCGCCGGGTTCTTCTGCAAGCTGGAGTGCGACCGGCTCGTCATCCCAGTAGCACAGGGGTTGCATGTGATCCGTCCAGGGCTGCCAAGGATGCAGGGGCGTGACGTCTCCTTCCGTCTGCACAGGTGATGGCAACAGCTTGCTTCTGGAAATCGCCATCACTCGCCCCTGCGTATGCCCCACCGGTATATCACGTCTTAGCATTGCTTACCCCTGCTGCCAGCTCAGTTTATGAGCCTGACATTTCGCTTCGTGGGCTGCCTGTTCAGCCGCATCAGGCGCAATAACCTTTAACTGGCCGGGCGAAAGCATCAGGCGCTGAACTGTCAGCCCCTGATCGCTACCTTCCTGCTGGTTATCAGCAGACGGGTTGCCGGCATCAAGCGTCAGGGCTGTCTGCCCACCGGTCATTGCCAGATAGACGTCCGCCAGAATTTCGGCATCCAGCAGGGCGCCATGAAGAACGCGACGGCCGTTATCAATCTCGTAGCGCTTGCACAACGCATCCAGGTTATTACGCTGGCCAGGATGCTTCTGTCGGGCCAGACCCAAGGTATCCAGTATGCCGCAATGTTCAGCCACCGGCCCCAGCACTGGCTCGCAGCGCTTCTTGTTGAGCATTGCCAGTTCGTGGTCAATAAACCCGACATCAAAGGCGGCGTTATGGATAACCAGTTCTGCACCCGCGATAAATGCCCAGAAGTCGTCGGCAATGTCGGCAAAGACCGGCTCATTGGCCACCTTGTCATCATCAATCCCGTGAACGGCAACCACCTCGGCATCAATATGGCGCTCGGGATTAATGTACTGATGATAAGTGTTTCCGGTCAGACGACGGTTCACCATCTCGACCGCCCCTATCTCGACGAGGCGGTGCCCTTCTTTGGGGTCAATGCCCGTGGTCTCAGTATCCAGTATTATCTGGCGCATCATGCTCTCCGGACAAACGTCATAAAGTCGTTGCCTTGATAAAAATCAGGCTTTCTGCTCAACGTGCTCATCAATGGCGATATTGGCCAGCTGGTCCGCTTTCTCATTGCCAGGATGGCCGCTGTGTCCTTTGACCCAATGCCATTCAATATCGTGGCGCTGGGTTTCTTCATACAGGGTTTTCCACAGTGAGGCGTTCTTGACCGGTTGGCGTGCAGATGTTTTCCAGTCACGCTTTAGCCAATTATGAATCCACTGGGTTATCCCTTGACGGACGTACTGTGAATCCGTCCACAACGCAACCTTGCAGGGCTGATTCAGGGTGCGCAGCGACATGATGGCAGCCATCAGCTCCATCCGGTTATTGGTAGTGTTGGCCTCGTAGCCGTACAAGGTTTTTTCGTGTTCACCGCTTTGTAATACCACTCCCCAGCCTCCCGGGCCTGGATTACCCCGGCAAGCTCCATCGGTATAGACCGTGACACTGGGTAGCGGCTGTTTGGCTTCATCGCTCAACGCTTGGATTCCTTGGGTATGTCGGAAGTGGTTTTCCTGACCGATATGATGTTCAGATCTGTTTCGGCCAAAGGCAGCTGACCCTTGGCGGATCGATTCGAGGGTACAAAAATCAACGGCATTCTGGGGTAGTGTTCACGCGAAAACGCCTGAACAGAACGCCCTGAAGGCGCCATCGGCATGGCAAACTTCACCCGTTTGGTGCTGGCAGGCTGTTGGCGACGACTGGCCCGAATCATGTAGCTATCTCCAAGAGGCATGTTATGTCGTCGCCCGAGAGTTTCCAATGAACCATTACAGGCCATTTTTCTGGAACGCTCGAACGGCAGTCTGAAGCCGCAGTAGTCTACTCGCTCGATCTCGAAATCAACAAATGCCAGACCGTCACGCAGTGCGCGCGGCGAACGCCATTGAACGCGCTGATGCCCCTTGACGGGAAACGCTTGATGCCCGGGCAAGGCGCGTCGGGACAGATTACTCGGGCTGAAGGGATTGAAACCGAAAATCAACAGAATGCCATTATCTGCGGTAACGCGAGCCGCTTCCTGCAGCAAGTGATGCGCATTGTCAGCGTGCTCCATCCAATGGTGGATGAGCGTAATATCCAGACACCCATCCGGCAATGCAAGATCGTCCAGCGGGCAAACGAGTGTTTCTGGCCGCTGGGCCGCTTTAAGGGTGGGCGCCCACTGTATGACATGCGCATGGGCAGCTGCCTGAAGCATGGAGGATCCCATCACTATTTCGAGCGCATGGCCTTGATGGCGTGAATCAATCACCGGTCCCAGGCAAGCGCGCTGAGCATCGAGCAAGGCAGCACCTTTCGCCGACATCCAGAACTGCTGACATTTTTCCAGCTGCTGGTTAAGCTTGAGCCCTGTGTCCGAATTTGACATAAAACGCGCTTGCCTCCAAAGTAACGCCTTTTTGACGCCTTTAACATTTAAAGGATTTCCTCCATGCTGAGCGTAACGCCCATACCTGCCTTAAGTGATAACTATATTTGGTTGCTCAGACAAGATTCCAGTCCGGCTGTCTGTGTGGTAGACCCAGGCGAATCCGGCCCGGTTATTGATCACATGGAGCGTGAATCGTTAACCCTTGAGAGCATATTGATTACCCATCACCACCCCGATCATACCGGTGGCCTGAAGGCTTTGATCAAACGCTATTCCCCAAAAGTGATCGGACCGGACAATCCCGATATTGAAGGGATAACGGATACTGTCGGAGAAGGTGATCAAGTACGTGTCATGGGCCGTCTTTTCGATGTCTTCGCGACCCCGGGCCACACTCTGGATCATATTAGTTTTTTTGCGCCAGGCATACCGCCATTGCTTTTTTGTGGCGACACCCTTTTCTGTGCAGGCTGCGGGCGCCTGTTTGAAGGCACCCCGGAGCAAATGCATAACGCCCTCGACCGTCTGGCCCAATTACCCGAAGAGACGCTGGTATTTGCCGGCCATGAGTACACGCTGGCCAACCTTACGTTTGCCAGTCACGCCGATCCGGATAACCCTGATGTTGCTCAGGCACTCGCCGAATGCCAGAAGGCACATGAACTGGAACGCCCGACGCTACCCAGCACGATAGGACGCGAGCTGAAAATCAATCCCTACTTCCGCCTGGAATCAGACAGCGTGCGTCAGGCTGCTGGTAATAAAGGGGACAACTCGCATCCACTCGCAACGTTCACGACACTGCGCGAGTGGAAAGATCGTTTTTAACTGATTCGTTTTGCATAGAGAGTATTTGCCTTTTGAATACGCTTTGAAACGATAATTAGTCCACCTTCAGATGCCTATGACCTACCATGTGTTGAGAGACCGGATGCTGCTGACCCTAGGTAGCACCATGATAAGCGGAATACTGCTGGCTGCGGCTGCACAAGCCTCCAATGGCGTTACCAACAGCCAG
>NZ_VMQS01000004.1:0-44536 GCF_007625055.1 Halomonas sp. | reverse complement strand
CGGAATACTGCTGGCTGCGGCTGCACAAGCCTCCAATGGCGTTACCAACAGCCAGACAATCACCGAGGGTTCAAGTACGGCAGCGCCATCGGGCGCAACCGGACGACATTTCTGGGATGGGCTGCAGCTTGAAAACCGCGATGCCTGGAGCGAGCTGCGCAGTCAGCTTGCCTGGCACGAGCAGCCTCTTTCTGCCAGGGCGCAGGAAAGAGTTGATACCTGGATAGATTATTACCAGTCCAGGCCGGAAAACATACTGACCATTGGCCGGCGCGCTTCATCCTGGCTGGCCTGGATCAACCAGCAGGTATCAGAACGCGGATTGCCGGGAGAAATTGCCCTGGTCCCCTTTATTGAAAGCTCCTTTGACCCTCGGGCACAAAGTCACCGAGGGGCTGCCGGGCTTTGGCAGTTCATGCCGGGTACCGGCGATGCACTTGGCCTTGTGCGCAACGCGCACTACGATGGACGGATGGATGTAGTGGCCTCCACCCAGGCGGCTCTTGACTATATCGAGATGCAGGCAGATCAATGGTATGAAGGCGATCTCAAGCGTTCGCTGGCCGCTTACAACGCTGGCGCCGGCACGGTGAACAGAGCCGTCAGGCGGTCTCAGGCACAAGGACAACCAGGTGACTACTGGGATCTGCAGTTGCCCCGCGAAACCATGAACTATGTACCCAAGCTGCTGGCAATTGCCAGGATTATTGCCAACCCTTCCGCTTATGATGTCACTTTACCAGAGATTGCCGCCACCCCTGCCTTCGCCATGGTCGATCTGGAACAGGGTGTCAGCCTGGAGGAATTGGCGCGCCGCTCGGGCGTGGATGCTGACACTCTCAGCGAACTCAACCCCGGCCTGCTGAACGGGAGCCTGAATCCACGTTATACCCGAACCCTGCTGATGCCTGGCGACAGCAGTGAGCAAATGCTTGCCGAATTGGGCACGTCGTTGAATGCCGATAATGACAAGGAAACGACGCTAGCAAGCACCTCAACACCGCAGACACACAGAGTGGAGCCTGGTGATAACCTGAGCACCATAGCTCAGCGTTATAACATCAGCTTGCGTGACATCATGCGCTGGAATGCCATTGATCGTCCGGAGGCCTTACGGCCTGGCCAACTCCTGACACTTTCCAGTTCCTAACCTGAATATGTTTGGGGATTTTAAGGGCTGTGCTTGATGTCATAACAGTTATGTACGCCAGCAACAATCTTCAGGCAGGTTGCATTCAATACAGGAGGAAGAGGCAATGACGACGAGCAGATCCAAGGAGAACGGATCATCGCACATGCGCCCTGGGTGCCTGATAATCTCCGTACTGGCCAGCATTTTCATTTCGCTTGCGGCTCATGGTCAAACCGTCAACGCCGACCCGGATAATGTGCCTACCGTCCATGCCCTGGCACTGTATGGCACGCCCGCCCTGCCGAAAGATTTTGCTCACTTTCCTCACGTTAACCCTCAAGCCCCCAAGGGCGGCAGCATGGTGCGCAGTGCACCGGGGGGGAGCTTTGATTCCACTAATCCTTTCATCGTCCGCGGCACACCGGCCAACGGCATTACCCAGATCTATGACACCCTGATGGCCAGCAATCCCAATGAGCCTTTCAGCCTCTACGGGCTGCTGGCCAAAGGGGTTCGTCTGGACCCTGAACGGGAGTGGATTGAATTCGACCTGCATCCTGATGCGGTCTTCCAGGACGGTGAGCCGGTCACCGCTGAAGACGTGGTCTTCAGCCTGGATATCCTGCGCGAAGAGGGCAACCCCTTTTATCGCAACTATTATATTGGCGTTGAAAAGGCAGTAGCCCTGGACACTCACCGGGTACGTTTTGAATTCAACTCGACGGATTCCCGGGAATTACCGCTGATTGTGGCCCAGATGCCAATCCTGCCCAGGCATTACTGGGAAGCGCGAGACTTCACTGCGCCCACCCTGGCCGCTCATCCGGGATCCGGCCCCTATCAAATTGACGAAGTCGACCCGGGGCGGCGGATTGTCTACGCCCGAGATGAAGATTATTGGGCCAAGGATTTGCCGGTCAACGTCGGGCGCTACAACATTGACCGCCTGATCATTGACTATTACCGCGACAGGGATATCGCCTGGGAAGCCTTCAAGGCCGGCCTGATCGATTACCGGATTGACGCCCGCGCGGCCACCTGGGCCATCGGTTACGATTTTCCTGCCTATCAGCAAGGGCTGGTCGAGCGTATCACTGTCCCCGATGTTAATCCTTCTCCCATGCAGGCTTTTGTATTCAACCTGCGCACCGACAAGTTCGAAGATCCCAGAGTGCGCGAGGCACTCAGCCTGACCTTTGATTTCCCCTGGTTGAACACTAATATCTTTTACGACGCCTATTCCCGCACCCAAAGCTTTTTCCAGAACTCAGACATGCAGGCCACGGGTCTTCCCAACCAGGAAGAGCTGGCCCTGCTGACGCCTTTCAAGGATGAACTGCTGGCATCCCACCAATCTGATCAGCTGTTTACCGAGCCTTTGCCGATTGACCACCCGCAAACACTGCGTGAGCGCCTGCGCCTGGCGTTGGGTCTGTTACGTGAAGCGGGCTATGAGGTGCAGGAAGGCCAGTTGGTCAATGCTGAAGACGGTGAGCCCCTGGCACTTGAGGTACTGCTTTACGACTCCGGCCTGGAGCGGGTTGTCCAACCCATGCTGCGGAACATGGCGCGTCTGGGCGTCGACACCTCGATCCGTATTGTCGACATCAACCAATACCTCAACCGCCTGCGCAGTTTTGATTTTGACATGGTGATCAGCCAGTTCCCGCAATCCAACAACCCTGGCAACGAGCAACGCGACTACTGGACCAGCGCCTCCGCTGAACAGCCACAAAGCCGCAACCTGATGGGGCTTGCCCACCCGGCGGTCGACAGCCTGGTTGACCAGCTGATTGGCGCTGACAGTCGAGAAGAGCTCAATACCATTGCCCATGCGCTGGACAGGGTGCTGCGCTGGGGGTTCTATGTGATTCCCCACTATCACTCCGGTGAGACCCGGATAGCCGTGTGGGACAAATTCGAGTACCCGGAGCCTTTCCCCCGTTATGCCATGGACCTGGACGCCTGGTGGGTGGATACTCAACGGGAAGCTGAACTTCAACGCCGCCGTAGCGGTCGATAAAACGACTGACGGTCAGCGTAACGGGAAAAGCCACTGATCTCGTTCCGCTCGCTGCCAGTTCACACGTCAGCGAAATCAGTGTTTGCAAAAGGAGCCTTGCCTTGGCGCGCTATACCCTACGTCGACTGCTGTTGATGATCCCGACGCTGATCGGCATCATGCTGCTCAATTTTGTCATTGTCCAGGCAGCGCCAGGCGGTCCTATTGACCAGATGCTGGCACGCTTTGAAGGCGCCGATGCCATGGCCAGTACGCGCCTGGACATGGGCGGTGGAGATGTTCAGGTCAGCGATGACTCCCGTGGCGCCCGGGGCATAGACCCACGCTTTATCGAACAGCTTGAACAGCAGTTCGGCTTTGATCAGCCCGCACATCAGCGCTTTCTGAGCATGATGGGGGATTACCTGACCTTTGATTTCGGTACCAGCTTCTTTCGCGACAGACCGGTCATTGACCTGATGATCGAACGCCTGCCGGTATCGATATCACTGGGTTTATGGACCACCCTCCTGGTCTACCTGATTTCGATTCCACTGGGGGTCCGTAAGGCACTGCGCCATGGGTCGCGTTTTGATGTGTGGACCTCGGGGCTGGTGATTGTCGGTTATGCCATTCCCGGTTTCCTGTTTGCCATCCTGCTGATTGTGCTGTTTGCCGGTGGTACCTACCTGGACTGGTTTCCACTCCGCGGGCTGACGTCACCCGATTTCGACAGCCTCTCTACCTGGGGCAAGGTCAAGGATTACGCCTGGCATATCACTCTGCCGGTCATCGCTGCCTCTATCGGCAGTTTTGCAACCCTCACCATGCTGACCAAGAACAGCTTTCTGGATGAAATCCACAAGCAGTATGTCCTGACCGCCAAGGCCAAGGGCGCCGATGAACGGCGAATTCTCTACGGCCATGTGTTTCGCAATGCCATGCTGATCATCATTGCGGGCCTCCCTGCTGCGCTGGTGGGTATCTTCTTTACCGGTGCCCTGCTGATCGAGGTCATCTTTTCGCTCGATGGGCTCGGCCTGCTAGGGTTTGAAGCCGTCATGCAGCGCGATTACCCGGTCATCTTCGGTACACTTTACCTCTATACCCTGATCGGTCTCTTACTCAAGCTGCTATCAGACCTGACCTATGTATGGGTTGATCCACGCATCGATTTTGCCACCCGGGAGTCGTAACCGTGTCGCCGATTACCCGCCGTCGTATTGCTGCCTTTCGTGCCAACCGCCGCGCCCGCGTATCGCTATGGCTGTTCAGCGCCCTGTTTGTGTTCAGCCTGTTTGCCGAGCTGGTGGCCAATGATAAGCCGCTGCTTCTCAAGTTCGAGGGGGAGTGGTACCTGCCGCTGGTGGTGGATTACCCGGAAACCGAATTTGGCGGTTTCCTGCCAACCCGTACCGATTACCTCGATCCCTTTATCCAGCAACAGATCGAGGAAAACGGCTGGGCACTCTGGCCGTTGATTCCGTTTTCCTACCAGACACTGGATATGCATATGACCCGCCCTTCCCCGGCCGCGCCGGATAGCCGTCATTGGCTGGGTACCGACGATCAGGGGCGCGATGTACTGTCCCGGGTGATCTATGGCTTTCGGCTTTCCGTTGCCTTTGCCCTGGTGCTGACGGCAGGATCGCTGGTAATGGGCGTATTCATCGGCGGCGTTCAGGGCTACTTCGGCGGCAAGGTGGACCTTGTCGGCCAGCGCTTTACAGAAATATGGTCAGGACTGCCGGTACTCTTCCTGCTGATTATCCTCGCCAGTTTCGTCCAGCCAGGCTTCTGGTGGCTGTTAGGCATCATGATGCTGTTTTCGTGGCTTGGGCTGGTGGATATTGTCCGTGCCGAATTTCTGCGTGCGCGCAACCTGGAATATATTCGCGCGGCCAAGGCCATGGGGCTGCCCTCGCACCTGATCATGTGGCGCCATGTGCTGCCCAATGCCATGGTGGCCACTCTGACGTTTGTGCCCTTTCTGTTCACCGGGGCCATTGGCACCCTGACCGCCCTGGACTTCCTCGGTTTTGGCCTGCCGCCGGGTTCACCCTCCCTGGGTGAACTGGCCGCTCAGGGCAAGAACAACCTTCACGCCCCCTGGCTGGGCATCACCGCCTTTATGACCCTGGCTGTCATGCTCTCCTTGCTGGTGTTTATCGGCGAAGGGCTGCGCGATGCGTTCGACCCTCGCCATGTGCAGTCACGCCACAAGGAGGTTTCCCATGGCTGAACACTCGGCGCAGCAGGCATTTGTCACTGCATCGTCAACGCTTCTGGATGTCAGGCGCCTGAGCATCGGCTTTGATGGCACTCAGGTCGTCAATAATCTGAATTTTAGCGTCAAGGCAGGGGAAACCCTGGCTCTGGTCGGAGAATCCGGCTCGGGGAAGTCCGTCTCGGCCCTGGGCGTCATGAACCTCCTGCCGGATAATGCGCAGGTCAGCGGCGACCGCACCCTGGCAGGCACTGACCTGGCCAGCCTGAAACGCGCGCAATGGAACACCATTCTGGGTAATCAGGTCGGGTTTGTGTTCCAGGAGCCCATGACATCACTGAACCCCTTGCACCGGGTTGGTAAGCAGATCGGTGAGACGCTGCGCCTGCATCAGGGCCTGACCGGCAGGGCGGCCCGCAAACGCGCCCGTGAATTGCTCGAACAAGTGCGTCTGCCGCGCCCGGATGAATTATTGGATGCCTGGCCTCATCAGCTTTCCGGCGGTCAGCGCCAGCGGGTGATGATTGCCATGGCGATCGCCAACCAGCCTAAACTACTGATTGCCGACGAACCCACCACGGCGCTGGATGTCACCGTTCAGCAGGAAATTCTGGCCTTGCTGCGTGAACTGCGTGATCGCCACGCCATGGGCATGCTGTTTATCACCCATGACCTGAATCTGGTGCGCGCTCATGCAGACAGGGTCTGCGTCATGTATCAGGGCGTGGAACAGGAAAGTGGTCCGGTCAGTCAGGTGTTCAATAACCCACAAAGTGATTATACCACTGCGCTGCTGGCCGCCGAGCCACAGGGCCGACCGGGGCCAGTTGGGCGTGTGCAGCCGCGGCTTGAAGCCACACGCCTGAGTGTCGCTTTTGCCCGACCCAAGGCAGGCCTTTTTCGACGCCAGCCGGCACCTTTCGTAGCCGTAGAGCCCACCGATCTCTATGTGGCCCCCGGGGAAACCCTGGGTATTGTGGGTGAGTCCGGCTCGGGCAAGACCACGCTGGCCTCTGCTGTGATGCGCCTGGTGCAAAGCCAGGGCGAGATTTACCTCGGAGAAGACGCCCTGCATCAGCTGTCAGGTAAGCACCTCAGGCGCCAGCGCCATCGTTTCCAGATGGTGTTTCAGGACCCTTACGGTGCCCTGTCACCGCGGATGTCAGTCTTTGATATCGTCAGCGAAGGGTTAGGCTTTCATTTTCCAGAACTATCCATCAGTGAGGTGGAAAAACGCGTTTACCAGACCTTGCAGGAAGTCGGTCTGCAGGAAAGCATTGCTTCCCGCTATCCGCATGAATTTTCAGGCGGGCAACGCCAGCGGATCGCCATTGCCCGGGCCATTATTCTGGAACCTGAACTCTTGGTACTGGATGAACCCACCTCCGCTCTCGACCGTACGGTGCAAAAGCAGATTGTCGAACTGCTGCGCGATTTACAGGCCAGGCGCCAGCTGAGCTATCTGTTTATCAGCCACGACCTTGCTGTTGTACGCGCCATGGCACACCGTATCATGGTGCTCAAGGAAGGCAAGGTGGTGGAGTCAGGCCCCAGCCAGAACCTCCTGAGCGCTCCTCAACATGAGTACACAAGGCGACTGGTCAAAGCCGCCCAGCTGGTTTGAAACGTACCCATGATCAAGCATTCGTGCTGTATGAGGACAGACCCGGTTAAAACAGCGCCACTTCCTCGGCGCTGAGTTCTCGCCATTCCCCGGGCGGCAGGTCATCATCCAGCACGATGGCACCGATCGAATGGCGATGCAGCTGCTCGACATGATTGCCCAGCGCGGCAAACATCCGCTTGACCTGGTGATAGCGCCCTTCCGTCAGGGTCAGCTTTGCCTGTGTGGGGCTGAGCATCTCCAGGGTCGCAGGCTTGGTCACCTCTTCGTCACCGTCAAGCATGACGCCTTCGGCGATCTGCTTCAGGGCATTGTCAGCATGCTCACCTTCCCACGGCTCCGCCAGGGTAGCCAGATAGACCTTGGCACAAAGGTGCTTGGGCGACATGATACGGTGCGCCCAATGGCCGTCATCACTCATCAAGAGCAGGCCGGTGGTATCCACATCCAGACGCCCGACGGGCTGCAGCCGTTCTGCATTGGGGAGGTCGACCAGGTCGATGGCCCGGGGATACAGCCCGCGCCGCGCCGTGCACTCAACGCCCGTCGGCTTGTGTAGCATCAGGTAACGCAATCCCACCAGTGTCAGGACCTCGCCCTGCCAGCTTATCCTGTCACTGCCCGGGTCGATATGCCGGGCGGGCTGCTTGGCAGGCAAGCCGTTGATTTCCACTTCACCATTTTTCAATGCCCGCTTGGCCAGGCTGCGGGTCAGATCGGTGGTTTCACTTAAAAAACGGTCAAGGCGCATCAGTGGCCAACTCCGGGTAGTCGTTCAAGATAGACGTTCAAATAGTCGTTCAGGATAGAAGTTCAAATCGGTCGCTATCCTGCCAGGCAGGAAATTTTTCACGGAATGCATTCAGCGCCTCCAGGTCCAGTGTGGCCGTTTCCACAAAGGCATTATAGGCCGGGTGATCCACCACGGGCTCACCTTTGAAGTCCACCAGCAGGGAATCACCGCTGTAGGCCAGGCCCTTGATATCCTCGCCGACGCGGTTGACGCCTATCACATAGCAGAGGTTCTCGATCGCACGGGACTGTAGCAAGATCCGCCAGGGGTGACGACGCGGCGCTGGCCAGTTGGCGACGCACAGGATGGCATCATACTCAAACGTCTCATTGTCAGCGGCTTGCTGCCGCATCCAGACGGGAAAGCGCAGGTCATAGCAGACGCTTAACAAGATCCGACAGCCCTTGTAGGTAATCACCTTGCGGCCTTCGCCCATGGCATAGCGTTCATGCTCACCGGCCATTCTGAACAGGTGGCGTTTGTCATACACAATCAGTTCGCCGTCAGGCGCTGCCCAGATCAGGCGATTATAGTAATGACCGTCTTCCTCAATGGCGACACTCCCTGTCATCACACAGCCGCGCTTGAGCGCCTGCGCTTTCAGCCAGGCCACGCTTTCGCTGTGTTCCATGGGTTGGGCCTGCTCACGGGAGTTCATGGTGAAGCCGGTGGCAAACATTTCCGGCAGAATGATCACGTCAGTCGTGTCTCCATCGAGATCGCCCAGCAGGGTATCAAGATGGCGATGGTTGGCAGCCGGATCTTCCCAGCGCAGGTCACATTGCACCAGCGTCGTGGTTAGCGTGCTCATAAAGTGCTCCCTGAGTGAACGCGAATGGGATTAACAATAATCTCGTCTTTACAGGTGTGCTAGATTAACATTTTTTTGTGACTGAGACCTTTATGCCTGCCCAACCCCTGCGTGATCCAGAAGCCGCCAAAGGCGTAATGTTCGGGCTTGCCGCCTATATGATGTGGGGCTGCTTTCCGCTGTTCTTCGCCCTGTTTGACGGTGTCCCCGCCTTTGAGATTCTGATACACCGTATTCTGTGGTCCTGCCTGTTTCTGGTCGGCCTGATCAGCGTGCTCAAGCGCTGGTCGCCTGTGGTTGCCGCCCTCAGCGAACCCAAGCGCCTGAGCCGGGTATTGGCCTGCGCCTTGCTGATCGCCCTGAACTGGGGGGTTTACATCTATGCGGTGGAAAGCCAGCAGGTATTACAGGCCAGCCTGGGCTATTTCCTGACACCTCTGGTCAATGTCGGGCTGGGAATACTGGTGCTCAGGGAGGTCATGGCAAAACTCCAGCTGGTAGCGCTGGGCCTGGCCACCCTGGCTATCGGCATCCAGTTTGCACTGCTCGGTGAGATGCCGTGGCTGAGCCTGATACTGGCATTTTCATTTGGCACCTATGGGCTGTTTCGTAAACAGGTACCGCTGGATGGCCTGTCTGGGCTCTTTGTGGAAACCCTGCTGCTGATGCCGTTGGCGCTGCTCGCCTTCAGCTGGCTGACGCTAGAAGGCAGCTCACATTTTGCTGGCGAAACACGCACCACCCTGTTGCTGATTGCCAGCGGTATCCTTACCGCGCTTCCGCTCATGGCCTTCGCCGGTGCGACCCGTCGCTTACGCCTGGCCACCATCGGCTTTCTGATGTACATCAACCCCAGCATGCAGTTTTTTATTGCCTTGCTGATTTTCAAGGAAGCCCTGTCGCTCATCCAGCTACTCACCTTTGTGTTGATCTGGACAGGACTGGCACTTTATTCGTATTCGGCCTGGCAGCAGTCGAGACCCGTTCAGGAAAGCAAGAAAAATGCGGCCTGAACGGGCCGCATTATTGTTGGGTTTACCTGGGGTCTGAACCACGGCTTAATGTGGCTTATCAGCGCGACGCTTCCAGCGCCTGGTCAATGTCCGCCAGCAGATCATCAATGTGCTCGATACCAATTGACAGGCGCACCATGTCAGCGGTGACACCGGCAGCCTTGAGTTCCTGCTCGTTCAACTGACGGTGTGTGGTGGAAGCAGGAATCGAGGAGCAGCTTTTGGCATCGCCGATATTGACCAGGCGCAGGATCAGGGCCAAGGCATCATAGAAACGCTCTGCGGCTTCCTGACCACCTTTTACCCCAAAGCTCAGTATGCCTGAGGCATGCCCCTGCATGTAGCGTTTGGCCAGGGCGTGATCCGGGTGGTTTTCAAGCCCGGCATAATGCACCCAGTCAACCAGCGGATGGGCCTCCAGATGCTTGGCCACCGTCAGGGTGTTGGCACACACGCGCTCCATCCTCAGCGCCAGGGTTTCCAGGCCCTGCAACAGGTTCCAGGCGGCCTGGGCTGATAGCGCTGCCCCCATGTTGCGAAGCGGCACCACGCGTGCGCGCGCAATAAAGGCCGCCTCACCCACGTCTCGGGTGTAGCTGACGCCATGATAGGACACATCAGGCTCGGTCAGCAGTGGAAAGCGATTGGCATTTTCCGCCCAGGGGAATTTACCTGAATCAACAATCACACCGCCAACGGTCGTGCCATGGCCGCCCATGTACTTGGTCGCCGAATTGACCACGATGTCGGCACCATGGTCGATCGGGCGGCACAGAAAGGGGGTGGCCGTCGTATTATCCACCATGACCGGCACACCATGACGATGGGCCACTTCCGCCAGCTTGGCAATATCCACCACACCCCCGGAGGGGTTACCGATACTTTCGCAGTAAACCGCCTTGGTACGGCCGTCAATCAGGGCTTCGAGACCTGCAAAATCGTCCTTGTCAGCAAAGCGTACTTCAATGCCCTGGCGCGGAAGCGTATGGGCAAACAGGTTATAGGTACCGCCGTAGAGTTCGCTGATCGAGACGATGTTATCGCCTGCCTCGGCAATCGTCTGGATGGCGTAGGTGATCGCTGACATCCCCGAGGCCACGGCCAGACCGGCAATACCGCCTTCCAAGGCCGCCACACGCTGTTCCAGAACGGCACAGGTCGGGTTCATGATACGTGAATAGATATTGCCTTCGACCTTGAGGTCAAACAGATCGGCCGCGTGCTGGGCGCTGTCAAAAGAGAATGATGTGGTCTGGTGAATCGGCACAGCCACCGCATTCTGATTGTCAGGCGAGTAACCGTGGTGCAGGGCAATTGTTTCTGGCTTCATGGATACGTCTCTTCAAAAGTAGATAAACGACATGCTGATCCTAAACAAGCCTCTACCTTAAGGCCAATATCGTTTAGTCTGGTGTTCATGATCAATTTTCACAGTCGCATCACTTTACACCCTAAACCATGATCAAACGCTACTTTCCAATACTCAGCTGGCTGCCCCATTACCATCGGCGTTTACTGGGGGCGGATGTGCTGGCAGGCCTTATTGTGACCATGATGGTGATTCCCCAGTCGCTGGCGTACGCCTTGCTGGCGGGGCTTCCTGCTGTCGTGGGGCTTTACGCCAGCATTCTTCCGCAGCTTGTGTATACCCTGTTTGGCACCAGCCGGACGCTGGCGATTGGTCCGGTGGCGATTATTGCCCTGATGACGGCGGGCGCGCTGTCGAGCGTGGCACCCGCGGGGTCAGCCGCCTATCTGGAAGCGGCCCTGGTGCTGGCGGTGCTGTCCGGCGTCATGCTGATCGTCATGGGTCTGCTGAAAATGGGGTTTTTCAGCAACTTCCTCAGTCATCCGGTGATTTCCGGCTTTTTGACCGCCTCCGGCATCCTGATTGCCGCCAGCCAGTTCAGCGCCCTTCTTGGCGTTGAAAGCCAGGGATTTACCCTGGTGGAACGGCTGGTCTCTGTCATCCCTGAACTTCCCAAGGTGCATATTCCCACCTTGATCATCGGCGCGGGCACGCTGGCATTCCTGATTGCCATGCGCCGCTATGCCAAGGGATTACTGCAACACTGGGGCCTTAGCGCCATGCTGGCCGACCTGATTGCCAAGGCGGGACCGGTATTCGCCGTGCTGACAACCACCTGGATCACCTGGTTCTGGCAATGGGATACAAACGGCGTGGCGGTTGTTGGCAGCATCCCAATGGGCTTGCCTCCCCTTGGCATCCCCATGCCGGATGCAGGGCTATGGAAAGCCCTACTGATGCCGGCGCTACTGATCAGCCTGGTCGGTTTTGTGGAATCGGTCTCAATGGGCCAGATGCTGGCCGCCAAGCGCCGCCAACGCATTTCTCCTAACCAGGAACTGATCGGCCTGGGAGCGGCCAACCTGGCCGGCGGTGTCTCTGGCGCCATGCCGGTTGCCGGCGGGCTTTCGCGCACCGTGATCAATTTCGATGCCGGTGCCCAGACGCCAGCGGCGGGGGCTTTTGCTGCCCTGGGAATCGCTCTGGTGACCTTTACGTTTACCGGCTGGCTGCACTATCTGCCGATTGCCACCCTGGCCGCGACCATCACCGTCTCGACGCTCACGCTCGTGGATGTAGCCACCCTGCGCCAGACCTGGCGCTACTCGCGCAGCGATTTTACTGCCATGGCCATGACCATCGCACTGACCCTGGTTGAAGGGGTCGAAGCAGGCATACTCACCGGCCTGGTGCTATCCATTGGCCTTTTTCTGTATCGCACCAGCCGCCCCAACAGCGCCCTGCTGGGGAGAGTCGCCGATAGCGAGCAGTTTCGAAGCATCGCCCGGCATGATGTCGAGACCCACTCCCACGTTGCCTTTTTGCGCATTGATGAAAGTCTCTATTTTGCCAATGCACGCTATCTTGAGGATACGCTGTATAACCTTGTCGCTACCCGTCCAGAGCTGGAAGATGTGGTCATCGTGTGTTCTGCTGTCAACCTGATTGATGCCTCGGCACTGGAGAGCCTGGAAGCCATCAACGCTCGACTCAAGGATGCCAAGGTCACCCTGCATCTTGCCGAAGTAAAAGGTCCGGTCATGGACAAGCTCAAGCTCAGCGATCTGCCAGAACAGCTGACCGGTCGCATTTTTCTAAGCACCTATGCCGCCTGGCGTGAGCTTGATAATGACTGATCCCGTTTCCCTTCTCGATACAGCCGACGCGCATGGATGAACTAGTCAACGCCTCTGGCTCAGCACCACTGGCCAGCCTCTCAGAAGATCAGCAGCTTACGCTGTCCGGCACCTGGACGCTGGCTTATTTTCACGCCATCCGCCAACAGCTCAACGCTCATGATGCCAAGAATATTGAAAGCCTGTCTCTTGAAACGGTCGATCAGCTGGATACGGCCGCTGCCCAACTGCTGATCGAATGGTTTGGTAGCGAGCGTATGCAGCAACAGGCTGATCGACTGCCCTCCCAACGCCGCCAGCTGATCCTCAGCGTTATTGACGCTCTGGCGGTGGTGGCCAGCGCCCCGGAAATAGCGCCCAGACGCTGGCTTCAGAGACGCGCAGACAGCCTGGCAAGGCTTGGCCAGCTGATGACCGCTCTGGTTCACCAGCAGCTTTACCTGCTGGGCTTTCTTGGGGTGGTCCTGACAGCGCTAGGGAGAAGCATCTGGCGCCCGGGGCGCTGGCGCCTCACTGCCACCGTCGCGCACATCCATCAGACCGGGCTGAACGCCGTACCGATTGTTGCCCTGCTGACCTTCATGGTAGGCGCCGTGGTCGCCTTCCTGGGCGCCACCGTGCTGACAACCTTCGGGGCCACTATCTACACCGTCAATCTGGTGGTTTTTTCGTTTCTGCGTGAATTTGGCGTCCTGTTGGCTGCCATCATGCTGGCAGGCCGGACTGCCAGTGCCTTTACCGCTCAACTCGGGGCCATGAAGTCCAATGAAGAAATCGATGCACTGCGCACCCAGGGGCTGGACCCTATCGAGCTTCTGGTACTGCCCAGGGTAATCGCGCTATGGATCAGCCTGCCACTGCTTGCCTTTATCGGAACGCTAAGCGGCATGCTCGGCGGTGCGGTTGTCGGCGCTGTATCCCTGGATATTCCCTTCACCCAGTTCTGGCAGATAGTCGAACGGGATATCAGCGTCCGCCATCTTTGGGTCGGGCTTTCCAAGGCGCCCCTCTTTGCCCTGGTGATTGCGATCATCGGCTGCGCAGAAGGCTTCAAGGTCAGCGGCAGCGCTCAGTCGGTCGGCGAACGCACCACGTCCAGCGTCGTCCAGTCGATTTTTATGGTTATCCTGCTGGATGCCCTGGCGGCGTTATACTTCATGCAGATGGGATGGTAACCAGGACCATGATCAGGACAATTACGTGAACAATACGGTGATCCGCGTCGACAATCTGGAAAATCGCTTTGGCACGACGGTCGTCCACCAAGGGCTTGACCTCACGCTTTTACGCGGTGAGATTCTCGGCGTAGTGGGCGGGTCAGGGACTGGCAAGTCGGTATTACTGCGCAGTATTGTCGGCCTCAAACCGATTGATGACGGCGACATCCACGTTTTCGGACAGCGCCTGACCGCCCTTGATCGTCGCCAGCGCGCTGCGCTGGAAAGACGCTTTGGTGTTCTGTTCCAGCAGGGTGCCCTGTACAGCTCGCTCAATCTTTTGGAAAACGTGGCCTTGCCGCTGGTTGAACATACGCCCCTGAGCCGCCATGAGGCTGAAGGGATAGCGCGCATGAAGCTGGCGCTGGTTGGCTTGCCTGCCCGTGCCGCTTCGCAGATGCCTGCCGCACTATCCGGTGGCATGATCAAGCGCGCCGCCCTGGCCCGTGCGTTGGCACTTGATCCGGACGTGCTCTTTCTTGACGAGCCCACTGCCGGGCTTGACCCTATCAGTGCTGCCAGGTTTGACCAGCTATTGCTGACCCTGCGCGACGCACTGGGGTTCAGTGTTTTTCTGGTGACTCATGATCTGGATACGCTTTACAGCGTCTGCGACCGGGTTGCTGTGTTGGCACGCAAACAGGTGTTGATAGCTGATACCCTGGAAAACGTGGCTGCGACCCAGGATGACTGGATACAGGATTATTTTCACGGCCCCAGAGGCCGGGCCGCTTATGCAAACATGAAGGAAAACCGCTGATGGAAACGCGCGCACACCACATTCTGATTGGCCTGTTTACCCTGTTCACCCTGCTAGCCGCCGTGGCTTTTTCATTGTGGATGGCCCAGGCAGCCACGCAGCGCGAATATGCTTTTTACGAGGTGGTATTCAATCGGGCAGTCAGCGGCCTGAGCACAGGTAGCCGGGTTGAATTCAGTGGCCTGGAAGTGGGCAATGTGGTCGAAATGCGGCTCGACCCTGATGACCCCCGTAAAGTGTTGGCACTGATCCGGGTGGATCAGGAAATCCCGATCAGGGAAGACACCCAGGCCAGGCTGGGGCTTGCCAATATCACTGGCAGCATGACGTTGCAGCTATATGGCGGATCACCGGACAGTGCCCGCCTGGACACCTCGGTTCAAGAGCCGGCTCAGATTATCGCCGCACCGTCACCCATTGATTCATTACTGTCAGATGGTGAAGCCGTGGTATCCAATGTCAGCCGGTTGCTCAATAACCTGAACATGCTGTTTGAAGAAGACAGTGCCGAACGCCTCAATCGTATTATTGCCAATACCGACGCCATTACCGCTGGGCTGGCAGAAGCCCAACCTCAGCTTACCGATGCGCTCAATGATTCGATTAGCCGGCTGAATGACCTGACGCTCCAGGCGACCACTACGCTGGACACCATTGATTCACTGGGTCAATCGACAACCCGACTGATCGAGGAAGACAGCCGTGCGGCGATGCAGTCAGCCCAGCAGGCCGCAGAAGCGGTGACCACCAGTGCCGAACAGTGGCAACTGCTGATGGATCGCAATGCGTCTGGAGTCGCCACCACAGTCGATAACATGGCAGGCGCGAGCACTGAGCTACCGGCCATTGTGCAGGAACTGCAAGCGACCCTGATAAATATCAACCGGATTTCACGTCGCCTGGAAGAAAACCCCGGCGACTTCATTTTCGGTGGTGAACAGATCAAGGAGTTTCGTCCGTGAAATATCTGCCTGGCCTGATCATGCTGGCATTGCTGGGGGGCTGCTCCGTGCTGCCAGAGAACACGCCTTCACAGCTCTATCGTCTTCCCTCCCCCGAGCTTGCGGTCATTCACCGGGATGATGTTCAAGGTACCTTGGACATTCGCGCCCCCAGCGCAGATCGCCTGCTGGCCAGTGACCATATTGTGGTCTGGCCGGACGCGCAACAGGTCAGCGTTTATGCCGATGCACGCTGGCATGATAACCTGCCGGCCATGCTGAAACGCCAATGGCAGAATGCCCTGTATGCAACACGGATTGCATTGCCAGCTGAAACGGGTGAACAGGGTATTGATGCTCGCCTGGTCGCAGAGCTGGGCGATTTCCATATTGATTATCAGAACGGTGTTCCAACCGCTGTCATGCGCGCCCAATTTACCCTGCTGGATGGAGCAGACGGTCAACGTCTGGCAAGCCAGCAATTCTATGCCCGCCAGACGGCCCAGAGTGAAGACGTCCCCGAGGCCGTCGCCGCACTGGGTAAGGTGTCAGAGCAACTCACCTTTCAACTGATGCAATGGCTTGACGATCAGCTGAACCCATAAGGGAATTACCGCGAGGTCATCTGCTCTCCAGTACTGCGCGCCGGTGTGACCCGGGTGGTCATCCAGACCTCTTGCCCATCAATGTCAGCGATGCCCAGGCGCCATGAAAAGGCGTAGAGATTACCATCACGGGCCACTACCCTCACCTCGAAACCAGCAACCTGATCGGTCTCGCCTGCCGCTTCAAGGGTATAGGAACGGTGATCGATCAGGGTATCGTAGCCCGCCCCGCGAATCATCCGGGTGAAACGCTCCAGAGGTCCTGTCACTGCGCGATTATTTGGGTGAGCAAAAGCCCATACCTGCTCAATGCCGGCGTTACGGGTCGGTTCATCGTTGGCTGCCAGGGCGTCAAGCTGGATCCTGACGACGTCTTCAGGAGAGAAAGAAGGCTTTGGTTCAACCATCGATTGCGCAGCCAGTGATGGCGCCACCATCAGGCTGATCAGCAAGCCAAGCGCTGCAATGATCGAGGCACCATGCGAGCGCCGCCAACCTGGCAATGTCCTGAATATGACGTCTTTGATGGTGCTGCTCTGGGTAAACGCGAGACGTGCTTGTGCAAATGTCAACATGCTGAGTACCTGTTAGGAAAGCCTGACAGATAGCCTCACCCGTCGGGCGGCAAAGTTCAAGCGCTGCGCATTGACGCTTGGGCGCTATGGTTCAACGCTGGGCAAATCGCTGCTCGCGCAGATACTGGCGTGGGTCTCGGGGATAATAGTGCTCTGGCTGGTGGGCCATATGCGTATAGGCCCGGGTGTCCTTGTAGGGCATCTTCATGAACCCGGAAATCCCCAGCCCTTCAATATCAGGCACGGCGGCCAGAATAGCGGCGAGGTGTTGTCTGAACGCGCCTTCCTGGCGCGCATCCAGCAGGCGGTAATAACTATGAATCTTCAGGTGCCTGGGAAGCGCCTCAAAAATGATCATGCCGGTATGGTGGATCGTATTCAGGTGTTCCAGGGTCGCCATGATAGGTCCGGGTAACACCAGCAACTCTTCCGGGTCCGGCCCGTCTTCAAAATAACTGTGCTGACGGGAGTCATCTTCCATGTCAGGTACATCGCTGACTTCATAGGGAATACGCATCTCAGGCGGTGGTTGAAAGGCCTGTTCACTGCTGTCACGGTCCAGATGCAGGGTTTTTCGCGCATCAAACAGACAGCTTTTGAAGACTCCCTGACGATGGATGGCGCGGGCGAGACATACCATGTTATTCACCGCCTGCACAAAGGCGGGCTTGAGTGTCGGGTCATGCAGGTTCAGCGACGAATCGATAAACACACCGTCAGGTTCCCAGCGCACGGCCAGCCCACCCACCACCGGATATTTGCCCAGACGGCTGACCGACGCCAGAAAGGCTTTTTCTGTCTCGCCCATGCCCTGCATGAACTGCTTGTAATAGCGATCCAGCTGGACGTCGTTCACCGTGTTAAGGGTATCTTCGACATGGGCTTCACGCAGAAAGGTCTTGCGCGAGCTATACACCACGGTATCTATCTCACGGCCGCTGGCTCGGGCCCATACCGGAATCAGCGCCTTGGGCGCTGGCTCCGGCAGTTCAATCATCACCAGCCTGGCCATGCGGGGCATGGCCTTGAGAAAGTGATCCCCGGCACGCCGACGCGTGTCAGGGTCGGCATCCAGCATGCCATCCAGGGTACGCGCAAACTCCACGGGCAACCCCAGGGATCTTGCCGGAATCGCCCGATAGCCAAAACGGCAGGATTGGCCAGAGGCCAGGGCATAGAGGGTACCTGCAGCGCCCTGTTCATCAAATCGCGGCGAGGACAGCGCGCCGTTGAGCTGTTCTTCACCAATAAAATACACATCGCCCAAGCGGGCATTGGTTTGCTGAAGATCAGAGGACATCAGCTCCATGACATTGGCTGCCACAAACTGCAGACGCGCATCCAGCTGTGCAAACACCGACGACCCCCAGTCTATCAGGGCAATCGATTCATCTTCCGGATTGAACACCAGATTGGAGGGTTTGATATCGCCATGCACCACTGGGCGACCACGTGGGCCGCTTTCCCGGCGCAGGGCAATGAGCACCTCGGCCAGCTGACGAGCAATCCTGACCACCCGCCTGGGCGACAGCCGCCCCTCGCGCAGGGAGACTTCCTCAAGATTCAGGCCAGGCGCGCGCTCCATGACCAGGATTGATTGACCGCGCACCCGCTGGAATCCCACCAGCCTGGGAATACGCGGGTGTTCCACCTGTTCCAGCATGAACGCCTCTTCTTCAAGACGCTCCTGCAGGTGCAAAGGCAGGGTGATGCGTGAGAACTTGAACACCCGCTGGCGCTCTTCATAACACCCGGGCCCTGGGGCGACGCCTGCAAAGACAAATCCATAGGCCCCCTTGCCAATCAGCTCGATCTTCTCATAGCCCAGCTGCGCCAGCTGGGCCTGACACAGCGCCACCCACTCTTTCAGCTTGCGTGCATCCTGATGGCTGAGCAGATAGATCGACTGGTCTTCGGGAATATAGAACTGCTGTAGGGGCGCTTCGGCCATGCTTTCGGCTCCTTAGCGCAGGTTCAGAAGCATGCTTTCCGGATCTTCAAGACTGGCTTTCCAGTGATTGCAGAATCGCGCTATGGTGCCGCCATCAATAAAGCGATGATCCCCGGCCCAGGTGACTGTCATGATGGCTCGACCGGTGACATCACCGTTCTCGTCAAAGCGCGGCAGCCACTGGGTTTTGCCAATCGCGACAATTGCCGCTTCCGGGGCATTGATGATCGGCGCCGCATAGGTGCCACCCAGCGCCCCAATATTGGAGATAGTAATGGTACCGCCCTTGAGGTCGGCCTGTTCGACGCGCCCTTCCCGGGCAGCCTGGGTCAGGCGAGTGACCTCAGCCGCCACTTCCAGCAGTGATCTGGCCCCCACATCCTTGACGTTAGGCACCATCAGACCCATCTTGCTGTCCACCGCCATACCGATGTTGCAGTCAGGGTAGTAGTGCAGCTCATCGGCGCTGTCATTCAGCTGGGCATTGAGCATTGGGTACTCGGCCACCGCCAATGCCATTGCCTTCATGAAAAACGGCATCAGCGTCAAACGCTCACCCTGGGCTTCCGCCTGCACTTTCAAGCGCTCACGCAACGCAAGCAGGTCAGTCACATCGATTTCCTCACCGTATTGAAAATGCGGAATCGAGGTTGCTGATGCCACCATCTGGCGGGCCATGGCAGCACGTACGCCGCGTAGCGGCTCGATTCTGGGGCCAGCCGATGCCGACTTGTCTGGCGGTTCTTGGCCGGCATCCAGATAACGCTGCACATCTTCTTTCAGCACCCGCCCTTCCTTGCCACTGCCGGTAATCTCATCCAGCGCCAGGCCATGCTCACGCACCAGACGGCGAACCGCAGGGCTGGCCGGCGTTTTACCCTTCACCCTTCCCGTTTCAGCGGCTGGTGCCGATGTTGGCGAAGGCTTTCCGGGGGGGCTGCCCGGCGTCTGTGTCGACGGTGTTTCAGCCGGAGCGTGTGACGGCTCAGCGTTCTGCTCAGGACGGGAGGTTTCTTCCCCTGGTGGCTCACTCTCTGCCCGGTAGGCATACAAAGGCGCATGTACCTTGGCAATCTGCCCCTGGGCCACATACAGCTGGGTAATCGTCCCGGCTTCCGAGGCGGTGATTTCAACCAGCGCCTTGTCGGTCATTACCTCAACTACTGGCTGGTCTTCTTCAATAAGGTCGCCTTCCTGAACGCGCCACTCAACCACTTCGCATTCAACAATGCCTTCACCGATATCCGGTAAGATAAAATCACTCATGTCGGTCTCCTTAAAACCCTTCAGGCAACGTCAGAAATGAACGCTGTGCTGGATAGCGGCGAATATTTTCAGATGATCGGGGAAATACGCTTTCTCCAGCGCCAGCGGGAAAGGCGTATCCATACCGGTCACACGCGCAATCGGCGATTCAAGGTAAAGGAAACAGCGCTCCTGAATGGTGGCAGCAATTTCACCGCCAAAACCACCGGTCAAGGGCGCTTCATGCGTCACTACCAGGCGGCCTGTCCTGAATACAGAGTCTGCGACGGTCTCAACATCCCAGGGCAAGAGGCTGCGTAGATCAATCACTTCACAGGCAATTCCTGCTTCTTCGGCAAGCTCAACGGCCTTGCCAATCACTTCCATCTGGGCGCCCCAGCCAACCACGGTAATATCACTGCCCTGCTTGATGATCTCGGCTTCGCCAATCGGCAGCTGATAGTCTTCTTCGGGCACCTCGCCCACTGATGCGCGATACAGGCGCTTGGGTTCAAAGAAGATGACCGGGTCAGGATCACGAATGGCCGCCAGCAGCAACCCCTTGGCCTGATAAGGGTCTCGCGGTACCACCACTTTCAAACCGGGAGTATGGGTAAAATAGGCTTCAGGCGACTGGGAATGGTAAAGCCCGCCGTGGATACCGCCACCATAGGGTGTGCGGATGGTCAATCCACCGACGTTGAACAGGTCGCCGGAGCGATAGCGGTATTTGGCGGTTTCATTAACGATCTGATCAAAAGCAGGAAAAATGTAATCCGCAAACTGGATTTCGGCCACGGGGACAGCACCCTGCGCTGCCAGGCCGTTGGCAAAGCCGATAATACCCTGTTCCACCAGTGGGGTATTGAAACAGCGGTCTTTACCATAGGTTTCCTGCAGATGGCTGGTAGCGCGAAACACCCCGCCGAAAATACCCACGTCCTCACCAAAGCACAGCACCTTTTCATCCTCTGCCATGGCGATATCCAGGGCATTATTGATGGCCTGAAGCATGTTCATGGTTGGCATGTCACTGTGCTCCCTTTTTGTCTTGCTGATTACCGTCCAGCCCTGGCGACTGAGCGTCTTCGGGATAGGCCTCCGGGTAACAGCGGAGATGCATCGTGAGGGCATCAAGCTGACGCTGCAGCGCCGGCGTGACCTCGGCGTAGACATCGGTAATCAGGGTATCCAGTTGGGGAGGGGGGCGCTTTTCAGCGCGCTTCATGGTATCGAGCACCTCACGGCGCAGGCTTTCCTGGACGCTGCTTTCCTCTTCTTCGCTCCACCAACCCTGCTGTTCAAGCCATTTGCGCATGCGCAGGATCGGGTCCTTAAGGCGCCAGATTTCTTCTTCATCCTTTGAGCGATAGCCTGACGGGTCGTCTGATGAGGAATGTGCCGCCAGCCGATACGTCATGGCTTCAATCAGTACCGGCTTATTGTCCCTCACGGCCATTTCACGGGCTTTGCGGGTCGCTTCATAGACCGCCAGGACATCGTTGCCATCCACACGTATGACGTGCATGCGATAGCCGAACGCTCGGGGAGCAATACCGTCGGCAGCAAACTGCTCCACCGCGGGTGTTGAAATGGCATAACCGTTATTACGGCAGAAAAAAATCACCGGCACCTGATGCACCGACGCCATGTTCAGTGCGGCGTGAAAATCACCCTCGGAAGCGGCACCCTCGCCAAAAAAGGTCAGGGTACAGTGGCCCTTACCGGCCAGTTTCTGACCATAGGCATAACCTGCCGCCTGAGGAATCTGGGTTGCCAGAGGGGAGGAAATGGTCATGTAGTGGAGCGTGCGTGAGCCGTAGTGAACCGGCATCTGGCGCCCCTTGCCATAATCCAGCTGATTGCCGAACAGCTGGTTCATGAACTCGTCAAAACTGAAGCCGCGATACATCAAAGCGCCCTGTTCGCGGTACTGAGCCATGATCATGTCTGCATCATCGAGCGCTGCCGTTGCACCAATCACGGAAGCTTCCTCACCGGTACACTGCATGTAGAAGCTCAGACGCCCCTGGCGCTGGGCGGCCATCATGCGTTCGTCCAGGATCCGGGTCGCCAGCATGGCATGGTATATATGGCGGGCTTTATCGTGGGGCAAATCAGGAGACCGGGCCTCTGGATAGAGGGCACCGTCATGATTCAACACGCTGAAGGTGGGAATCGAACATTCATCACCGGTCATGAAGGCCGGCTGATACGTGGCTTGTGTCATCATTGTTATCCTTATCAGGCCCCTTTTGAGGGCAGTGTTGTCGGTTATTTCCCTTTATGCCAGGGGATTTCCCCAGCATCGGTCAACGCAACACTATCGACACTAACGCAGCCAACCCTTTTAAGGCATTCAACTTAAGGTGTACGTGAACGTAAACGTCGCTGAAAGACTTCAAACATACTGTCGACGCTGACCGCCAACAGTGCAATCACCATGGCCCCCTGAACGATGTAGGCATTATTGGCATTGACGATGCCGGCAATAATCGGATCGCCCAGGTTGCTGGCACCCACGGTAGCGCCTAGCGCGGCAGTGGCAATATTGATGGTCACCGACGTACGAATACCGGCCAGAATCACGGGCGCCGCCAGTGGCAGCTCCACCTGACGCAGGATTTGTCCTGGCGTCATCCCCATCCCGTAAGCCGCCGAGACGACGGCGGGGTCAACGCCTTTAAGACCGGCGATAGTGTTACGTACAATCGGCAAGAGACCGTACAGCACCAGGGCAACAATGATAGGCACGGTACCAAAACCCAGGGCAGGTACGGCCAGGGCCAGCACGGCGACCGGTGGGAAGGTTTGCCCCAGGGAAGCGACCTGGGCCACCAGGGGCAGAAAGTCTCGCCCCCACTGACGCGTCACCACCACCCCTGCCAGCACCCCTAATGTAATCGTCATCAAGGCTGCTGCGCCGACCACCAGCAGATGGCGCCCCAGCAACTGGGTAAAAGCCGCTCGCTGATAGATCACTTCCCGCGCCTCAGGCGCCAGCCATTGGAACAGCCCCTGCGCGTGAGGGATCACAAGCACCACAACAACAAGAAGCACCAGCCACATCATGGGCCACAGCAGCTGGGTCGGTTGGTAGGCCGAACCTGGGTGAACAGGTCTAGTCATCACGCGGCCTCTCCTTGGGGTGAAATGCCTCCTTGACCAGCCTGTCCAGCGACAACTCCCCTACCGGTTCATCCTGCGGGTCCACTACCGTCAACCGTTCGCACTGATCGCGTAGCATCAGGGAAAGTGCCTGACGCAGCGTCTGCTCGGTTGTCACCCGCGGGGCAGCCAAGTGCGCGCCCGGCGGAACCATATGATCCTTTACCCGGGTCAGGGAGGCCTGTTTCAGCCCGCGCTCCAGCCCGCCCAGCAATGAGTCTACAAAGGCATCAGACGGTTTTTGTAGCAGCGACAGCGGCGTGCCCTGTTGCACAATACGGCCATCGCGCATCACCACCAGTTTATCCGCCAGACGTAAGGCCTCGTCCATATCATGGGTGACAAAAACAATGGTCTTATGCAGCCTGGCTTGCAGCTGCATCAGCATTTCCTGAAGTTTTTCCCGGGTAATCGGGTCCAGGGCGCCAAAGGGTTCATCCATCAACAGGATATCCGGGTCGGCCGCCAGGGCGCGGGCAACGCCCACACGCTGGGCCTGACCGCCGGATAGCTGATGAGGATATTTATGCGCAAATTCATTGACCGGTAACCCCAACAATGCCATCAGCTCTTCAACCCGCTGGTTGACCTGAGCCGTGGGCCATTTCAGCAAACGAGGTACCAGACCAATGTTGCGTGCCACATTCCAGTGAGGAAACAGGCCGGTATTCTGGATGACATAGCCAATCCGCCGTCGCAGCAGCACAGGATCGTAGGCGTCGATGGATTGGCCATCCAGCTCAATCTGACCGCGGGTGTGGGTCAGCAGACGGTTGATCATGCGTAATGTCGTCGATTTGCCACAGCCAGAAGTGCCCACCAGCGCGCAGAATTTGCCCTTGGGGATGCTCAGGGTCAGCGCTTCCACGGCGGGTGTCTGATCAAAAAACTTGCTGACATCACGTAATTCAATCATCACTTGCCCCCTGGCGTAACGCCTCACCCAGCGCCCCAAGACCCGAATCAACTATCAGCGCAATCAGCAAAATGGGCAGCGCACCCAATAACACCATATCCATCGCAGCCTGCCCTAAACCTTGAAAAATGAATGCACCCAGTCCACCCGCGCCTATCAATGCTGCCACCGCTGTCAAACCAATGGCCTGAACAGCGGTAATCCTGATGCCTTCAAGCAGAATCGGCAGTGCCAGGGGGACCCTTACCTGCCAGAAGCGCTGTGAGGGATACATGCCCATCCCGGTGGCCGCATCCAGCACATCGGGGCTGACAGCCTCCAAGGCTACAAAGGTGTTTCGCACCATGGGCAACAGGCTATAGATCACCAGTGCCAGCAAGGCGGGCGTATATCCAATACCCTGAATGCCCAGATTGGCAGCGAAAGGTACATTGGCGGATATCCAGGCAAGCGGTGCCAGCAAGAGGCCGAACAGGGCCAGGCTGGGGATGGTCTGGAAAAAGTTGAGTAACGCAAAGGCAGCACGCTGACTACCCCGGTAGCGCCGAATCAGCAGCGCCAGGATGATGCCAAGTACAATACTGACCCCGACGGCGATCGATACCATCGCCAGGTGCTCTCTCAAGGCATCCCAGAAAGCCGCTTCGCGCGCCTGGAACTCCTGCACCAGCGCCAGCCGATCCAGCCACAAGGATGCACATAGCCACCAAAGCAGCGCTACTCCCAGCATGACCAGGGCGATCCACAACCGCGGCAATGCCAACCGCAAGCGCAGCTCCACCAGCGCCAACATGGCGCAGAAAAGCACCACCCAGAACGCAGCCCCCGCGCTCAGGCGCGCCTGGGGCAACTGTGGATCAATCAGGGTGTGACTGGCGACTACCAGGCCAACGGGCATCAGTATCAGCAGCAGGATGATTGCACCCAACTGTAACAGCAGGTTCAGACGTGAAGAGGTCGGTGCCCAGGCCAGCAGGAGTACCAAGAGTAAAGGGAGTGACGCCAGCGCCACCCCCACCCAACCAAAGGCCTCCCAGCTGGCATGGCCACTACCGGCCACAATCCTGTTGGCAGCAACACTGACGCTGTCCAAGCCCCATAGAGCGGCCAACATGACGATGGCCAGAACCATCATCACCCCATTCGGGCGCCCTTTTATCCATGCTTGAACCCCTGTCGGTGGCGCATCTGTAAACGGCATATCAGGCGTTTTTCCCTATTGCTTGGGTATTCAAGGCAGATAACCTAGGGGTCGATTTCTTCAAGGTAATCCGCGGCAACCGCTTCAGCCGACAAACCATTCACGGCCACATCAGCATTCAGACGCTGCAGCGTTTCCAGATCCAGGGTGGCAAAGACGTCATTCAGCGCCGGTTCGATTTGCGGATAAGTATCCAGAGTTTCGGCACGGATCACAGGCGCTGGCTGGTAAACCGGCTGAACGCCCAGCGAATCTTCCAGTACTACCAGCCCCAGCGCACTCAGCCCACCGTCAGTACCATAGGTCATGGCCGCGTTGACATCGCTGGTCTGCTGGGCAGCGGCTCGCATGGTGGCAGCGGTATTGCCTCCGGAGAGCACCAGCAGCTGGTCTTCATCAAGTTCAAAACCATAGGCAGACTGGAAGGCAGGCAGCGCCTGTTCAGATTCAACAAACTCCGCACTTGCCGCGAACTTGAACTCACCGCCCTCGGCCAGATAGTCGGCGAGGTCTTCCAGCGTTTCCAGATCATGCGCTTCAGCCACATCGCCCCGCACACTCATGGCCCAGGTATTGTTGGCACTTGCAGGTGAAAGCCAGACCAGATCATTGTCAGCATCGCGCTGCTTGACGGTCTCGAAGGCCTCGTCTGCATCATTCCATACAGGGCTGTCCGTCATATCGAAAAAGAAGGCCCCGTTACCGGTGTATTCCGGATAAAGGTCAATCTCATCGGCCAATAGCGCCCCGCGTACGACGCTGGTGCCTCCCAGCTGAAGGCGCTTTTCCACGGGGATATCCTGGCGCTCAAGGGTCTGGGCGATCAGCTGCCCGAGCACGGCACCTTCAGTATCGATTTTCGACGCTACCACGACCGCATCATCGGCCCGGGCGGTCAGCATCGCCTGAGAAGTAAGGATAGCCAACGAAAGTACGCCAGCCGCCAGGCATTTGGGTGTCTGGTACATGATAATGATCCTTTTGAAGATTGATCGAAACCGCAAGGCGGATTTTATGGCTCGCTGCTTATGACCCATTGGTGATGAATCATTGCCATGAGTATAAGACCCATCCGCGTTGAAGTCAGACCGACAGTGTCAAACTGACCGTGTCAAACTGACCGTGTCAGACTGACCGTGTCATATTGATTGATGGCAGGATTAGCGGGATTCCAGTACCCAGGTAGTGCCTTCCCGGGAATCCTTGAGAATGATGCCCTGTTCCGCCAGGGCATCGCGGATACTGTCCGCCAGGGCAAAGTCCCTGTTGGCCTTGGCGTCGGCACGCTGAGCAATTTTCGCTTCAATTTCGGCTTCATCCATGGGTGCCGATTGCCCCTGCCCGCCTTTCAGGAAGGCATCAGGCACCTGCTGCAAAAGCCCCAGAATATTGCCCAATGACTGGAGCACTGCCGCCAGACGGCTGGCCCGGGGGTCACCCGCTGCCTTGACGCGATTAAGCTCACGGGCCAGGTCAAACATGGCAGACAAGGCTTCAGGGGTATTGAAGTCATCATCCATGGCGGCAAAAAAACGCTGATGGTACTCGGAAGCCGCTGCACTTTCTGTATCAACCGCGCCTTGCTCAATGCCTTCCAGCGCGGTATAAAAACGTGTCAGGGACTTTCGCGCTTCATTCAGCGCATCCGGCGCATAGTTGATCGGGCTGCGATAATGACTGGCCACCAGCAGGTAGCGCACCACTTCCGCATCGTGTTCGGTCAGCACATCGCGGATAGTAAAGAAGTTGCCCAGCGATTTGGACATTTTCTCCTGATTGACCCGCACCGCTCCGGCGTGCATCCAGGTCATCACAAAAGGCTTGTCATTGGCCGCTTCCGACTGGGCAATCTCGTTTTCGTGGTGAGGAAAGGTCAGATCCGGCCCGCCACCGTGGATGTCGAAGGTATCCCCCAGGCAGCATTTGGACATCGCAGAACATTCGATATGCCAGCCCGGGCGCCCCTTGCCCCAGGGCGAAGACCAATGGGCTTCGCCGGGCTTGGCGGCTTTCCAGAGCACAAAGTCCAACGGATCCTCTTTGCTCTCATCCACCTCGATACGCGCCCCGGAGCGCATATCATCAAGATGGCGGTTATTGAGCTTGCCGTAGCCCTCAAAGCGCCGCACCCGGTAATAGACATCACCATTATCCGCGGCGTAGGCAAAGCCTTTCTCGATCAGGGTCTCGATCATGGCAATAATATCGTCGATATGCCGAGTGGCCCGGGGCTCATGATCCGGGCGCTGGACATACAGCCGCGCTTCGTCTTCGTGCATGGCGGCAATCATGCGCTCGGTCAGCGCCTCAATGCTTTCGCCGTTTTCATCGGCACGTTTGAGGATCTTGTCGTCAATGTCCGTGATGTTACGAACATAATTGACCTCATACCCTCGTGCACGCAGATAACGGGTAATCACATCAAAGGCCACCATGACCCGGGCATGACCAAGGTGGCAGTAGTCATAGACGGTCATCCCGCACACGTACAGGCTGACCTTGCCCGGTTCCAGAGTGGTAAAGGCTTCCTTGCGACGTGTCAGGGTATTGTAAATCTGCATAGCACTTCCTTAGCCCGTGTGGATTAGCCCTTCTGCTTGATTTTGGCCCAGGTGTCCTTCAGGCCGACCGTACGATTGAAGACCAGCGCTTCAGGTGTGCACGCGTGGCGATCCGCGCAGAAATAACCCACCCGCTCAAACTGGAAGCGTGATTCCGGCGCTGCCTGGGCAAGGCTTGGCTCCGCAAAGGCTTGAGTGACCGTCAGGGACTCCGGGTTCAGGTGATCGAGGAAGTCAACGTCCTTGTCCTTATCCGGTTGTTCTTCCAGAAACAGGTTCTCATACAGGCGCACTTCTACCGGAATGCCGTGGCGAGCACTGACCCAGTGAATAACGCCTTTCACCTTACGGCCTTCAGGGTTCTTGCCCAGTGTGTCGAAATCAACGCTGCAGTGCAGTTCGGTCACTTCGCCATCGGCATCCTTGATCACCTCATCACAGCGGATCACATAGCTGTTGCGCAGACGGACTTCCTTGCCCGGGGCCAGGCGAAAAAACTTCTTGGGCGCATCTTCCATGAAGTCATCCTGATCGATATACAGCTCGCGGGTAAAGGGCACCTGGCGCACCGGCATATCTTCACGGGCCGGGTGACCCGCCACCTCGTACACTTCCTGGTGATCTTCAGGGACGTTGGTCAGCACAATCTTCAGCGGCTTGAGAACGCACATGGCCCTGGGCGCGTTATCTTCAAGGTCCGAGCGGATGGCGTGGGTCAGCATGGCAATATCCACCAGGCCGCCATCGGCACGGGTCACGCCTATCATGTCGCAGAACTTACGAATCGACGCCGCCGTATAGCCCCGCCGCCGCATGCCCGAGATAGTCGGCATGCGAGGGTCGTCCCAGCCATCCACAATGCCTTCGTCCACCAGCAACTTGAGTTTGCGCTTGGAGGTCAGGGTGTAGTTGAGGTTCAGGCGGGCAAACTCGATCTGGCGCGGTGTGGCAGGCACCGGCAGATTATCCAGAAACCACTCATACAGCGGGCGATGGTCTTCAAACTCCAGGGTACAGATGGAATGAGTGATGCCCTCAATAGCATCCGACTGACCGTGGGTGAAGTCATAGGAAGGATAGATCTTCCACTTGTCACCGGTCTGGTGATGCTCGGCATGGCGAATGCGATACAGGATCGGGTCACGCAGATTGATATTGGGTGAGGCCATATCAATTTTGGCGCGCAGGACTTTTTCACCTTCGGCAAACTCGCCGGTGCGCATCCTTTCAAGCAGATCAAGATTTTCGTCGACGCTTCGCTCACGGTAAGGGCTGGACCGGCCCGGCTCTGTGAGAGTGCCACGGTATTCACGGATCTCATCGGGCGACAGGTCATCCACATAGGCCTTGCCATCGCGGACAAGGTGCTGCGCCCAGGCATACAGCTGGTCAAAATAGTCCGAGGCGAAACGCACCGGCCCTGCCCACTCAAAGCCCAACCAGTTGACGTCTTCCTTGATGGCGTCAATGTAAGCCTGTTCTTCCTTGGCAGGGTTGGTATCATCAAAACGCAAATGGCAATCCCCCCCCATCTGCTCCGCCAGGCCGAAATTGAGGCAGATTGATTTGGCATGGCCGATATGCAGAAAGCCGTTGGGCTCTGGCGGAAAGCGCGTCACAATTTTCGTGACCTTGCCGCCCTCAATCTCTTCGCGTACCTGGTTACGAATAAAATTCGGCGCTGGGGTGGTCTCGTTGGTCATGATGGGGTTGATAACCTCTGGGTGGATGACGTGCCGGGCTTCGCGCTGCCGGTCAAAAAGGCTATTATAACGTGACACTTGCGCATAGCGCCAAGGCGGACGTCCCTTAAAACACAGGAATTTACTGATGATCGTATTACAGACTAACCACGGTGATATCACTATCGCGCTGAATCATGAAAAAGCGCCTGTGACGGCTGCCAACTTTGAACAGTATGTGCGTGACGGCTTTTACGACGGCACCCTCTTTCACCGGGTGATTGATGGTTTCATGGTGCAGGGTGGCGGTTTTGATCTGGATTTCAACCAGAAGCCTACGCGTGATCCCATCGAAAACGAGGCAGACAATGGCCTCAAGAATACCAAGGGTACCCTGGCCATGGCGCGCACCCAGGATCCGCACTCTGCCTCATCGCAGTTTTTCATCAACGTCAATGACAACACCTTTCTTGACCACACCGGCAAGAACCTTCAGGGCTGGGGCTATGCGGTCTTTGCCGAAGTCGTTGACGGTATGGACGTAGTGGATGCCATCCGCAAGGTCACCACCACTCGCCGAGGCATGCATGCGGATGTTCCCGCTGAGGATGTGATTATCGAAAAAGCCTACATCAAGGAAGATTGATCCCGGCAGGTTACCCCTCTTCGCTGATCACATTCACCCCTTTGGAGCCCTTGATGCGCACCCTATTCATTGCTGATCTTCACCTGAGTGAGCATACCCCCGAGATCACTCAGGGATTTGTTGACTATGTAGCCGGCACCGCATCAGGTGCGGATTCACTGTATATACTTGGTGACCTGTTCGATGCCTGGATTGGTGATGATCTGCTTGATATGCCACACCCCATGACAGAGGTGGCCTCAAGGGTGGCCGGGGCACTGGCAACCCTGGCAGACAGCGGCACCGCCGTCTATCTGATGCATGGTAATCGTGACTTCCTGATTGGCGAACGCTTTGCCAATGCCTGCAAGGCCCGCCTGCTGCCTGATGTGCAGGTCTTTGAACTGCATGACATTCCTGTAATTCTGATGCACGGTGACAGCCTGTGTACCCGAGATGAGGCTTATATGGCCTTTCGCCAGCAATCTCGCGACCCGCAATGGCAGGCACAGATGCTTGCCCTGCCCCTGGATCAGCGCCTTGAGCTGGCAAAGAGCCTGCGCCAGCAGTCCGACAGCGCCAATGCGGACAAAGCCGATGAGATCATGGATGTTACTGCAGGCGAAGTGATCAGGGTCATGGCCGAGTACGGGGTAACAACATTGATTCATGGCCATACCCATCGGCCCAGGGTACATGACATGGTGGTCGAGGATATGCCCGCCAGACGCTACGTGCTGGGCGACTGGGATACCCGGCACGGCTGGGATATCGTCATTGAGGAAGGTGCCTGGACACCGCAATTGCGTCAGTTTGATATCACGCGCCCACCTCAGGCATAACGCTCTACCCACTGAAACCGCCCTGCTGATGATCTTCAACAGGGCGGTTTTTTTCTGCCAGACTTTTTGACAGATTTAACGCCGCACAATCTCAGCTTCACTGTTGAGATAATCAATCAACCCCTGAATCACCGACTGCGCGCGCAACTGCTCTGCCATCTGAGCGACAAACTGCTCGGTCTGCTCATCCACGTCGCCAGGCGTTACTTCATCGAGCGCTACCAGGGCAACGCTTTGAGGCAATTCCACAATGTCGAACACGGCATCACCGTCCTCTGGATGCGGCATGCGGAAAACAGATTGCACCAGACTGTTCGGCACGGTTGTTTGCTGCTCGCGAGAAATACTGTCTACGTCGAGCCAATCGATGGCGGTATCGTCCTCGGCGTTTTCCAGCATGCGCTCAGCTTTTGCAACCATTGCCTGCTGCTCAGCCTTTGCCGTCACTGCGGCGACTACCTGGTCGCGCACGTCTTCAAGCGGCAACTGGGTCGCATCGCGGTGTTCTGCCACGCGTAACACCATCCGGCGATCATCATCGAGTTCGATCACATCACTGTTATAGCCCTCTTCCAGCACGTCATCACTGAAAGCCGCGTCCATCACCCCCGGTTCTGACAGAATACCGCTACCTTCGTTACGGGCCAGCCAGTCACTTTGTTCAACGCTCAGGCCGATATCGTCGGCAACACTCTGCAGATCATCCGCGGCAAAGCTATCGTCGATCAGCTGCTGAACACGCTGATTAAAGTCATCATTAACGGCTTCCAGAGCCAGTTGTTCACGCAGCACGTCGCGCTGCTGCTCAAAGGGCGGACGGTCAACGTCGGTGACCGTGATGATATGCAGGGCATCGTCCATCTCGACGATAGAAGACACTTCATCTTCCTGGAGTGAAAAAGCAGCGTCGTCAAAGGCATCGCCAAAGAAGCCACGGCTGATTTCACCCAGATCCCCCCCATTCTCGGCGCTCACCGTGTCATCTGAGTAACGCGCAGCCGTGTCGGCAAAGCTTTCGCCTTCCTCAAGCGCTGCCAACGCCTCTTCAGCAACTTCCTGGGCTTCCTCCCGGCTCCGTTCATCGCCAATGTTGATCATGATATGGGCAACGCGCCGGTCGGCATCATCATTATCGGCACGCCAGGCATCACGCAACTGCTCTTCGTCGATCTCGACGCTGTCGGCCATCTCCCGACGATCAACCACGACATATTCCACACGCACCTGCTCAGGACGTTCAAAACGTTCGCTGTTGTCCGCGTAGTAGTCTTCAATCTGCGCTTCCGTCACGGTGACATCTTCATCAAGATCATCAGCGGTCAACATGCTGTAGCGGAAACTGCGTTGCTGGCGCTGGAGAGCGGCCAGGCGCTGCTGTTCGGATTCAAGGCTAAAATCACTGAAGGCCATGCCCTGCTGCAACTGGCGGCGTTTGATATCAACGCGCAATTCATCGCGGAAGGAAAGCGGTGTGTAGCCGGCGCTGGCAAGCCGATTGCGAAAAAGCTCACTGGAAAACTGCCCATCCTGATCCTGAAACTCGGACAGATTGACAATCAGCTGATCCAGCTGCTGTTCCGAAACGTAAAAACCGCCCTCTTCAGCATAGTGAGTCAGCAGCTGTTGGGTAATCAATTGATCAAGTACATCGTTACGCAGCGCTCGCTCCTGCTCAGCCGGCACCTGCCCTGAGCGCATGGCGCGCTGGACTTCCATTTCCACCTGCTGGCGCTTGATGGAATCACCGTTGACTTCCACCACTTCATCGGGATCAGCACCAAAAAGGGTAAACAGTGACTCCACACCAAACAGCGCCATGGCGGCAACCACAACGCCAATGATGATCTTGGCTCCCCAACTTTTCGAGCCATCTCGGATACTTTGCAGCATGTTAGCCTCGGTTCAAACAAATAAACGGTTTACTACAAAACAGTTCAGTCACATCAGGGTCCAGGGCGTCACCCACAACCGTTGTGACTTAAAACACAAGGCATGAAATAACATGGGCGCATCGTTTGCACGACGCGCCCATAAGATGCCTCAGTACAACCGGATCAGTTGACGGCGTCTTTAAGTGCCTTGCCTGCTTTAAAGCTCGGCACCTTGGCAGCACTGATTTCAATCGGCTGACCAGTTTGCGGATTGCGGCCGGTACGTGCAGCGCGCTCTTTGATCGTAAAGGTACCGAATCCTACCAGTGAAACGCTCTCGCCCTGCTTGAGGCTTTCAGTGACAGACTCCACCATGGCATCCAACGCGCGGGTTGCCGCTGCCTTGGAAATATCAGCAGATGCGGCAATGGCTTCAATCAGCTCAGACTTATTCACACTTCACCCCTTGACTTTTTCAAAAATGGCTCTGAACGGTATGGTCACCGGTTGGATCGACGAACAAAGCATAGCTTGGTTTTATAGCAATGCAGAGATTCAACTGTCAAGCGACCATACGATAAAGCGCCCGCCATACAAGGCGTTGGGCGCACTCTTTATGAGTTCTTGATGCTTTTACAATCCTTGGTACCTGTCGCCAGAATCGATACATCAGCTTACGACATCCATCAGTACTGTGTCAGCAAATGCTGATTCAGCTGATGTTAAATCAGTGAGTGCTGGCGACGGCACTACCATTATAGGTGTTCTCGCCATTAACCATGGCGCTACCCTCGTCAGGATCCGTCAATGCCACCTTCAGTACGTCATCAATCCAACGCACAGGCCGGATATCGAGTGCATCCTTGATGTTGTCAGGCACTTCCTTCAGATCGCGACGATTTTCCTCAGGTATCAGGACAGTCTTTATACCACCCCGGCGCGCAGCCAGCAATTTCTCCTTTAGACCACCAATTGGCAGTACCTCACCGCGCAGGTTCACTTCTCCGGTCATGGCGACATCACAGCGCACACATCGCCTGGAGTAAGCCGACACCATGGCCGTTACCATGGCAATTCCAGCGCTTGGTCCATCCTTGGGTGTCGCACCTTCAGGCACATGAATATGCAGGTCGTCTTTTTCGAAGCGCTCCGGATCTATACCGTGCTCTTCTGCCCGTGCACGCACCACCGTGTGGGCGGCACTGACTGACTCTTTCATGACATCGCCAAGGGACCCTGTCTTGTTGACTCGCCCCTTACCAGGGGTCACCACTGATTCAATGTTCAGCAGCTCGCCACCTACCGATGTCCACGCCAATCCGGTGACCCGACCTACCTGGTCTTCAAGGTCGGCAAGGCCGTAACTATAGCGCCGGACGCCTGCGTAGGTCTCGATCTGCTGTTCGGTCAGCAGCGGAGTTGCCACTGCCTTGCCCTCGCGCTCCTGCTCAAGCCGCTCTCTTAGCACCTTGCGTGCGACCTTGGCAATCTGACGCTCCAATTCACGCACACCCGCTTCACGGGTGTAATAGCGAATCAACTCCAACACAGCGGAATCGTCAAGCTCGATTTCATCAGCCTTGAGCCCGTTGGCCTCACGCTGCTTGGGCAGCAGATAACGTTTGGCAATGGCCAGCTTTTCATCTTCGGTGTAGCCGGGGATACGAATTATTTCCATACGATCCAGCAAGGGACCCGGAATATTCATCGAGTTGGCAGTACAGATGAACAGCGTTTCGGAAAGATCGTAATCCAATTCCAGATAGTGATCACTGAAACTGTTGTTCTGCTCAGGATCCAGCACTTCGAGCAGTGCAGACGCAGGGTCGCCGCGGTGATCCATGCCCAGTTTATCGACTTCATCGAGTAGAAACAGCGGATTCTTTACGCCGGCACGACTCATACGCTGCATCAGCTTGCCGGGCAGGGAGCCGATATAGGTACGCCGGTGGCCGCGAATCTCTGATTCATCGCGCACACCGCCCAGCGCCAGCCGTACATACTTACGATTGGTCGCCCGGGCAATCGACTGCCCCAGAGATGTCTTGCCCACGCCAGGCGGCCCAACCAGGCAAAGCACCGGGCCTTTCATCTTGCGCACACGCTTCTGCACCGCCAGGTATTCAAGAATACGGGACTTGACCTCGTCCAGACCATAATGGTCTTCGTCAAGCACCTTCTGCGCCTTGATAAGATCATGCTTAACCCGGGTACGCTTTTTCCATGGGACATCCACCAGCCAGTCCAGGTAGGTGCGGACCACCGTCGCTTCAGCGGAATTGGCTGACATCATCTTGAGCTTTTTCAGCTCCTGAAGCGCCTTGTCCAATGCCTCCTTGGGCATGCCCGCCGCATGAATATCCTGTTCATATTTCTCGACTTCGTTGGGTACGTCGTCAAGTTCGCCAATTTCTTTCTGAATGGCTTTCATCTGCTCATTGAGATAGTACTCGCGCTGGGTCTTCTCCATCTGCTCCTTGACCCGCGAGCGGATACGCTTCTCAACCTGCAGGAGGTCAATTTCTGTCTCGATCAACGCCATCAGATGCTCGATGCGATCACGCACCCGATCCATTTCCAGCAGCTCCTGCTTGTCACCGATCTTCAGTGACAGGTGAGCGCAAATGGTATCTACAAGGCGGCTGGGATCTTCGATACCCGAGAGAGAATTGAGCACCTCATTGGGTACCTTCTTGGACAGTTTAACGTATTGCTCAAACTGATTAAGCAGCACGCGAACCAGGGATTCCTGCTCACGCTCGGTTAATGGCTCACTGTCACGCGGCGTAATATGGGCTTGGGTAAAGCCTTCCTCATGCTCTTCAATGCGGCCAACATCAGCTCGATAGTTGCCTTCAATCAACACCTTGACGGTTCCATCCGGGAGCTTCAGCAGCTGCATGATGTCAGCAACCGTCCCCATCGCATAAAGGTCGGCGTTGTCAGGTTCTTCCTGAGACGCTTCGCGCTGGGCCACCAGAAGAACGCGCTTGTCCATGTTCATTGCGGCTTCAAGCGCTTGAATCGACTTTTCTCTCCCGACAAACAGTGGAATCACCATCTGCGGATAAACCACAACATCCCGCAGCGGTAGTAATGGGAAACATTGTGTCATTTCAGCGTTCTGCTGCATCGCAGACGACCCTCAGAAATCGGTAAATAGGTGGATAAGACCCGCCAATGCTCCAGGCAGTGTCAGCGTCTCATACAAAGAAATGAGCGATAGCGCAAAGACAGGTGTCATGCGTCGTCAGAATGGCACGGCAGCCATCAAGGGCTTGGAGCGAAAGACAAGGGGTCGCTCAGGCGACCCCCCTTGGCCTTCACATCAGTCAGGGTTAATGCTTTGAACCTACCCGGTGACCGATGTTTCAGCCACTGGACAACGGTTAACCGTCAGTGCCATCTACACGGGTGTCTTCCTGCTGGGAATAAATCAACAGCGGCTCACTCTCCCCAGCAATCACAGAGGCTTCAATCACCACCTGAGTGACCCCTTCAAGCGAAGGAATCTCATACATGGTATCAAGCAATACAGATTCAAGGATCGAGCGCAGACCGCGTGCGCCCGTCTTGCGCTCCATTGCTTTTACAGCAACCGCACGCAAGGCATCTTCACGGAAGTCCAGCGTTACCCCTTCCATCTCGAAGAGCTTGGCATACTGTTTGATCAGCGAGTTCTTGGGTTCGGTGAGAATCTGCACCAAGGCATCTTCCGATAGCTCGGTAAGGGTCGCAATCACTGGCAAACGGCCAACAAATTCCGGAATCAATCCAAATTTGACCAGATCATCAGGTTCAACATCCGCCAGAAGCTCACCTACACCCCGGGTAGAATCCTTGCTTTTCACACTGGCGTTAAAGCCAATACCGCCTTTTTCGGCACGGTCACGAATGACTTTATCCAGACCCGCAAAGGCACCGCCTACAATAAACAGGATGTTGGCAGTATTTACCTGAACAAATTCCTGTTGAGGATGCTTGCGCCCCCCTTGGGGAGGCACCGAGGCCGTAGTGCCCTCAATCAGCTTCAGCAGCGCCTGCTGCACCCCTTCACCCGATACATCGCGGGTAATGGAGGGGTTATCCGATTTGCGTGAAATCTTGTCGATCTCATCAATGTAGACAATACCTCGCTCGGCCTTGTCGACATCGTAATCACACTTCTGAAGCAGTTTCTGAATGATGTTTTCAACATCTTCGCCGACGTAGCCGGCTTCCGTCAGCGTGGTCGCATCAGCAATCGTGAACGGCACATTCAATAACCGTGCCATGGTTTCAGCCAGCAGGGTCTTGCCACTGCCGGTTGGGCCAATCAACAGAATATTGGACTTGCTGAGCTCGACGTTGCCTTCGCGGACTTCAGATTTCAACCGCTTGTAGTGGTTATATACCGCCACTGAAAGCACCATTTTGGCGCGGTCTTGCCCAATGACGTAATCGTCCAGAGTGTGACGAATTTCACGAGGCGTTGGAAGGCGCTCATCGTCGCTTCCGGCGTCGGCTTCGAGCACCTCCTCGCGAATAATGTCGTTACAAAGATCGACACACTCATCGCAGATATATACGGACGGACCGGCAATCAGTTTACGAACTTCATTCTGGTTCTTGCCACAGAATGAGCAGTAAAGCAGCTTGTCGCCCTCGTCCTTGCCTTTGCCGTCGGCCATTCGCGTACCTCTGTCACGTTGGCGGCTTGCAGCCGCCGAAAAACTTGTCTGAAAACGCTATCATTTTGTGCAAGCACTAAAGGATCACGCTATCAGGATGTAGGCCGCTTATCCAGAACCGCATCAATCAGGCCATATTTCTGTGCCTGATCAGCATTCATAAAGTTATCGCGGTCGGTATCGCGTGAGACTGTCTCAATATCCTGGCCAGTGTGGTGGGCAAGAATCTGGTTGAGCCTGTCACGGATACCCAGGATTTCGCGTGTGTGGATTTCAATATCGGATGCCTGACCCTGATAACCGCCCAGTGGCTGGTGGATCATCATGCGGGAATTCGGGAGGCAGAAGCGTTTTTCTGCAGCACCGCCCGCCAGCAAGAGTGCGCCCATACTGGCCGCCTGGCCGATACATACTGTGGAGACATCTGGCCGAACAAATTGCATGGTGTCGTAAATCGACATACCGGCCGTTACCGAGCCACCTGGCGAGTTGATGTACAGGTGGATATCCTTGTCCGGGTTCTCCGACTCAAGAAAGAGCAACTGTGCCACCACCAGATTGGCCGTGTAGTCTTCTACTGGGCCAACCAGAAAGATTACCCGTTCTTTCAGCAAGCGCGAGTAGATATCGTAGGCACGTTCCCCTTTGGCGCTTTGTTCAACCACCATGGGCACTAAGCCACCGGCATTCTGAATATCAAATTCACTCATTCGGGTGATCCTTGCGTCCGATCAGGGAAAGGTGCGCCGCTCGCGACGCACCTGCGCGTAAAGTCGCTTTCAAGATAAACGTATGCGGCCAGGTAAAACAACATTAAACCGCATAGAATATATCTATCAGCTTATCAGGCGCTTGCGTTTTCGTCTTGCTCTTCATCCGCCTCATCTTGCTGCTGAGCTGCTGCCAATACCGCCTGGTAGGACATTTCAACGTCTTTGACGCTTGCCTGTTCGAGCAGCTGGCCAACCGCTTTCTCTTCGAGAATCGCTGATTTGACCTGGGTCTTGAGCTGATCATTGGACATGTAGTATTCAACGACCTGCTCAGGCTCCTGATACTGCTCAGCAAGTTCTGCCACTTTGGCCTTGATTTCATCATCGCTGGCCTCAAGCGCATTCGCCTTGATCACCTCAGCCAGCAGCAAACCGACCTGCACACGCCCCTTGGCCTGCTCGGCAAACAGCTCATTTGGAAGCTGGCTGACATCAAAGTCTTCCCCCAGACCAAACTGCTGCGCTGCCTGACGCTTCATGCCGTCAGTTTCTTGCTGAACCAGCGCGGCAGGTACCGGGATTTCATTGGCTTTCTGCAACGCATCCAGCACTTGCTGCTTCACGCGGTTATCAACTGCCTGAGAGGCTTCACGCGTCATATTCTTCTTGATTTCAGCGCGGAACTGGGCTTCATCGCCTCCTTCCACACCGAAGCGTTCAATAAAGGCTGCATCAACTTCCGGCAGTTCCTGGGCACTGACAGAATGGACTTTCACCTTGAAGGTGGCCTCTTTACCGGCCAGATTCTCGGCCTGGTAATCGTCCGGGAAAGTGACGTTCAAGGTTTTTTCCTCTCCCGCCGTCGCACCGATCAACTGTTCTTCAAAGCCGGGAATGAAACTGTTCGAACCCAGCACCAGCTCATGACCTTCAGCACTCCCGCCTTCAAAGGGTTCATCATCAATAAAACCCTGAAAATCGATCTTGAGCTGGTCACCGTCGGCAGCCGCGCGGTCAACCTCTACCCAGTCAGCGTTCTGCTTGCGCAGGGTCTCGATCATTTCATCAACATCGGCTTCCGTTACCTCGACCACCGGGCGCTCAACCTCGGTGCCCTCGATAGACGCAAGCTCGACCTCAGGATAGATTTCCATGGTCGCAATGAACTCAAGGTCTTTACCGGCTTCGTTAACGGTCGCTTCAATCTGCGGGTAGCCAGCAGGATTAAGCGCCTGCTCAGTAATCGCCCGCACGTAGCGTTCGCGCATCACCTCGCCCACAACTTCGTTGCGAACATCGTGACCGTAACGCTGGTGAACCACAGCCATAGGCACCCGGCCCTTGCGGAAACCGTTCAGGCGAACGTTTTTCGCGGTTTCTTTCAAGCGAGCGTTGACGGCCTCATCGATGTCTGCTGCCGGCACCTGGATGGTGATGCGGCGTTCAATCTGGGAGGGCGTCTCGACGGAAACTTGCATGAATTGTCCTCTAGCGGCTGTGCGTTTTGTGAGTTAGAAAAATGTTATTCAAGGGGGCAATTTTAAGAACCCTGGCGCATGGTGGCAAGCACCTTACGCCCTAGATGAGGGCTGGACGCAGAAAAACAAGCCCTTTTTGTCGCCAAGCCATGGTTTTATCTCAACTAACTTATTTTTTGGGCATTCTGACAGCCAATCCTTTCATGCGGGTCTGAGGGCTGTGAGAGGCGAATGCTGGCTGCAAAACAATGAGTATTGGCGTTCAAGGGGTATGCATGAAACAGCCCCTGGACGCCAGGACATTCAGCGGTGAGGGGCTGGGGAGGAAGACTGCCCGGACTGAGGGCAAGCGGCAGCATCAGTCATGGGAGCACATTACTCAGAGATCAAAGGTTTACGCCACAGGTTCAGGGCATGCAGAAGAAGCCCAAGAGTGGTGCCATTGGAAATCAACTCCTGCCAGCTGAACCAATCGCTGGTAAGACTGTGCCACAAGGCCATGACGGCAAGCCCAGCGGCCATTGCCAACAGCAAGGACTTGAGCAGCGATGGTAAACGCTGTCGGGCAGCAGTGCTCAACATCTTGATATTGATTGCCATTACAACAGCTACAATGACGATCGCCAGACCGATCAGGGTCTGACGAGTCTCAAGGTCATTGACAATAAAACGTGGCAATGCTGCCAGCATGACGACACAAAGGCCTATCCCCACACTGACTCGCTCGGGTGTTGCCGGCGCCATTATGAGGCAACCTTCAGGTTTTCTGCCTCAATCCAGCTTTCTACCCAGGGAATTGCAGCATCATCCGCCATAAAGGTTTCCATGGCGTCGATTTCCAGGCGATCGCCCAGACGCTGTGCACCATGATCCTGCAAGAGCGCATCAAGCGCCCGGCCGGCACCACAGTAAGTCTCACCGTAAGAGCTGTCGCCCAGGGCGATAAGCCCGTAGCGCAAATGAGTCAATGCCGGACTCTGCTCCTTGATGGCGCGCGCAAAATTGACAAAATTACCCGGAAAATCGCCACTGCCCGTCGTGGACACACAAAAAAGTGACAGGCTATCGGGAGACTCTGACAGATCACTCAACATGGGCTGCTCGGATATGCTGACGGTATAGCCTGCCTCTTCAAACAGGGGCTTGACCTGCTCCGCAACATCAAGTGCACCGCCATACATGGTACCCACCAGAATATTGACGTTAGGCATCATCACTCCTCATGTAAATGCATGTCATATAGGTCGATGGACGTGCGCAGTGCGTTAGAATAGCACCTTGCATGAAGATGTCCTCACCAGCTGTAAAGCTCATCGGATGCCTGCCGCGTAATGTCAGTCGACAAATACCCGATGAATTTGGTCAAATATTATCATACCTATATGAAATGACGCACGTTTCATTGACGCACTACTTTTTACCGATTAACCCAAGGAATCATCATGCAGCAAACCTTTGAAGCCTGGATCACGCCGCTCATGATTGGCGGCTTGATCATCTTCATGTGCTTTATTATCTGGGATCTCGCCAAACAGTCCAATGCTGGCAGGTTTGGCACCCTGATGCTGTTTATCGTGCTCGGCGCCGGCATGCTCGGCTATGTCATCAAGGTCATTATTACCTGGTTGATTGAAAGCAATGGGGGTGCCTGACCCACCTGATAACACAGACCCTGGCACTCCACCTTCAACACTTATTTTTTATCATATATTAACAATTATCCACACGTTTGCAGATTTTCGCCAACGATCGACCTCGAAGCAATAGTCAGAGTAGATCACGAACTGCTAAGATAATTATCCAGTATTGGATATGCCTAAAAGGAATAGAGATGTCTCTACTGGTGTCGCTATTGAAAAGCGTCAATGCCCCGCAGATGGGGCTTGGCTGTATGAACCTCTCCCATGGCTATGGCCAGCCAGTCGCTGACGCAGATGGCATTCGTGCACTGGATGCCGCTTTTGACATGGGATATCGGCATTTCGACACCGCCACACTCTACGGCGCCACCGCCAACGAGCGGCTGGTTGGTCGTGCCCTGGCAGACAAGCGTCACTCACTCGTATTGGCCAGCAAATGTGGCATGGCCATTGATCCGGCCACAGGCAAAAAAATTATTGACAGCCACCCTGCTACCCTCAGGCGCCAGTGTGAAGATAGCCTTCGCCGCCTGAAAACCTATCACCTGGACCTCTATTATCTGCACCGCTGGGATAAAAGCGTACCCATCGAAGAAAGTGTCGGTGAACTGGGCAGGCTGGTGGATGAAGGGAAGATTCGCACCATTGGTCTTTCAGAAGTATCCGCCGGCACCCTGAAGCGCGCTCATGCAGAGCACCCGATTTCAGCCGTGCAATCCGAATATTCACTTTGGACGCGCAATCCCGAGATTGCCATTCTCCAGGCCTGCCGTGAACGGGAAGTGGCCTTCGTGGCTTTCAGCCCTCTGGGTCGTGGTTTTCTGAGCGGTGCCATCAAGCATGAAGATGCGCTGGAAGAAGGCGACATGCGCCGCCATCTGCCGCGCTTTAATGGCACTAATCTGACGCACAACCTGCAGCGCCTTGATGCTTTCAAGGCGCTTGCCTCACAGTGGAAGCTTCCGATCAGCCAGTTGGCGCTGGCCTGGTTGCAGGCTCAGGGCGATGATATCTTTCCAATTCCAGGCAGCCGCTCTATTGCCCACATCCGCGAAAACCTCGGCGCCTGCATGCTCACGCTTGAGCCCGCCATTCTCGACAAACTGGGCACACTGTTCAGTCCTGAAACAGTCGCTGGCGATCGTTACACGCCCGAACAGCTGGCTGAAGTTGATACCGAGCAATTCTGAGAAACGATCAGCGTCGACACAGGCCCTTCGCCAACCAGCGTAACCGCAATATTCGCAGGCACGCGTCAACTTGCCACAGTGTCCTTGTCTGGGGTTTGCTGCTGAATAGGCTATGGTGGCTGGCATAACGATAACGTCAGGGTTTTTTATGCATCCCCAACATGCGTCATTGCACAATGAGCTACACGCCAGGCCCTCGATCTATTTTGATGGCCCCGCCAATCTTCATCATTTTGCGTTTCTGCAAGAGAACGGCGACCGTTCGGCACTGCTCAACCAGCTTTCAGATGTCATTGGACAGCCCATGGCGTCATCAGCCGCCCAACAGATTCTGCAATGTGGCGATATCACCCTGAAGTGGGAACAGCATACCGAGTTTTTTACCCTGACCGTCAAACACCCGGCCAGGACTGACGGCCCTTTATGGCCTTCCCCGCCCGCATTGCTGGAAAACTTCCTTGAGGAAAATGCCAACACTATTGTCAGCGCCACCGTTTTACGGGTAGAGGACTCTCATCAATGGGCCGGCAGCATCGAACACTACGGCTTTAACTATCCGTCAGGTTCACGGGTAGGCAGCGGTGATGCCACCGTCTGGAGCGATTTCCAACTCACCAATGACAGCACCAACCGGCTGTTGCTGATCAATCACGGCCTGGACCGCTTTCGCCTGGGCCGCATGGCGCGCCGGCTGTTTGATATTGAAACCTACCGCATCATGGCCATGCTGGCCCTGCCCGTCGCCAAAAACCTTAGCCGCGAACTGGAAGAATATGAAGCCTCGCTGAACCGTCTATCAACACAACATGCTGAAAATCAACAGGCCAATCCGGAACCGCTTCTCAAGGAACTGACCGGGCTTTCCGCCCAGCTCGAACGCTGCGGAGCCCAGACACGCAAACGCTTCAGCGCCACTGACGCCTATTCCCGTATTGTGCTGGCTCGCGTGGATGAGCTTCGCGAGGAACGGGTGGGAAACTATCCGCGCCTGGGGATGTTCATTTTACGCCGATTTCAACCCGCCGTGCGCTACTGTACCGCCATGAACCAACGCCTCGACAACCTGGCAGCAAGTGCGGCACGCCTGAACGACCTGTTGCGAACGCGGACACAGGTAGAAATTGAAGCGCAGAACTCGGCTATTCTCTCCAGCATGAGTGAACGCGCTGAAAGCCAGCTGAAGATACAGAAAGCCGTCGAAGGGCTGTCAATTATCGTCATCAGCTATTATCTGTTCAGCCTGTTCAAGCTTGGCCTGCAGAGCCTGACTGCGCTTGGCTATGACATCCCCCCCACCACTGCTGCCATGGTGCTGGTGCCACTGGCGACCTTTATACTCGGCGGCCTCACCTGGCATATCTGGCGGGTCAAACAGCATTAGCGTGCTGACTGCTCCCGGACAGCGGACAAATCCCAGGCGCGCATCAGATCAACAGCAACATCCTGGGAGGCGATGTTGTTACCTTTAACCTGCATCATGATGCGACCATCCAGCAGCAGGCTGACTTCTGCTTGCGAGCGTTCCGGTTCCCACTTGACCACAGCAGCTTCACGCCCCATACGTACCCGTTCCATATTGGGTTGGGCGGCAATCATTGCCGGATTATTGAACAGAGCCCCCATGCTCTGAATCAGTGGGCTATCCATCATCATGCTGGCAGTCAGCTGCCCCTCGCCCTCATCCTCGCTGTATACCCGCTCAAGCGAGCTTCCTCCCGCACCCAACATGGCGGCTGCACCGCCGCTGCCGCCTGACTCCGCTTCCTCCGCTGTCCAACCGTCGGGCGCTTCAGGAAAGGTCTGCGCAATCTCGCCGGACATCAGCTTGCGCATGTCTTCAATAGCAAACTCAAGCTCTGTGATAGCAGCGCCAAATTCCTCTTCCTGATAGAGATCAAGCCCCAGTTCGATCTGCTCG